>CALAML010000202.1 GCA_937925845.1 uncultured Acidimicrobiales bacterium
TGCGGATGGTCGCTCATTCGGATGCTCCGATCGTTGAGCCCACCGCGGTGAGGGTCAGCGCCCCGCCAGCCGGCTGGCCGACAGTCACAGTCGGCGATGCCGGCCCGCCTCGCTCCGCAGCCCTGCGTTCGGCGGCCAGGCGAGCCAGGAGGTCAGGCTGGGCCTCGGCCTCCGGCGCATCTCGGTGCATAAACCGATGGGTCGTGTAGAGGGTTTCACCATCGCGGATCACACCGACCGCCACCTTGTTGAAGGAAGGGTCGGTGAGGTTGGCCCGATGGGTTGGGCTGTCGAGGAACGCTTGATGGAGCGCGTCGACATCCGGTCCAACACCCACGTTCTCACCAAGCTTGTGCCAGCCCGGAGCGACCCCGCTTCCCAAATCCGGAGCGTGGGAAATCTCACCGACGGCCGCCATCTCACGGGCCCATTCGCGAGCGGCAACAGTCAGTGAATCATCGACCTCCATCGGCACCAGACCCTGGGCCACACGGAACCGGTTGATCTCTGTCACAAAGCCCGCCTCGGAATCGGGATCGACGGTCACATCAGAGGCATCGGCAGCCGTTGCCAGCACCAGGACCAGGGCAAAGAGCACGGCGAGGGCTCCGAAACGAAGCTGGCGAAGCGCGCCACGACCGCCGTCGTCACCGGCACCCAGGACTTGTCGAAGTTGTTGTCTCCACGCCGCATCCACCATCGAAGGTTCCCATCGGTCAGCGGCTGGAAAGGTTGAGCGTGGTCGGGGCAATAATCCAGCGATTTCTCGGGCCTAAACGCGACGCTGCGGCACCGAATAAACGGTGCCGCAGCGTCGTGGCAGGGGTTGGGCTTAGCGTGCGTATCGCTAGGTGGATGGACCCCCGTCATTATCGACGATCACTAGACCGCCGAAACCAAATCCTCCGAGGCGCCCGAGGTTGGGATCGGAGAAGGCAACCAGGACCGCCTCGTTGTTCTCACCCGCCCCATCGTCGTACACCTGGATTGGGATCGATGCCTCAGTGGCACCGGCCGGAATCGTGAGGGTGCCGGAGGCGGCAGCGAAGTCTCCGCCGGGCTCAGCACCAAAGCCCACAAGCTCCCAGTCGACCGAAATATCGGACTCGACCGGTCGGGACAGCTTCACCGGCAATTCCGTGGGCAGCTGGGTACTGCCTTCGTCGACAAAAGCCAACCCAGGAATGACCTCAAGCCCGTTCGGGTCATAGGTCATGATCTGGGAGGCGACAAAGCGCTGGCTGGTCCGGCTACTGAAGGCCTCGATCAGCAGGCGGCACTCCACCTCAAGGCAGTCGAAGTCACCGATAAACCGGCGGGCGAAGGCCCGGCTGGCGAAGCTGCCGTCTTCTTCCACCGGTTCGGTGTGGCCGTAGAAGCACTCGGCTCGTTGGCCGTCAACCACGGCGCACTGACCAAAGGAGATCTCGCCGCCGTTGAAGTCGAACTCGTCGGCGATGGACAGCTCTTCAAACGCAGGCGCCTCAACGGCTACCTCCGCTGCTGTTGCCTCAGCCTCCGCTCCCCCGGAAGCGACGGCGATCGCTGGCACCTCGCCGAAGTGGCCGCCGCCATCGCCACCGCAGCACCCGTCAAGGGGCCACCGCTCGGCGAACGTCTCGACCCGCTGGCCGTCGATCAGGTTCGAGTTGGGCGTCACCTCAAAGGTGGCCGGCTCGAATGGCAACGAGTCATCGTAAGACAGCGGGATGGTGGTCTCGTCTCGGCCAAGGAACGAGTTTGTGGAGACGGTGAGCTCACATCCCACCTCGACACAGTCGATGGCGTCGAGTTCACCGTAGAAGTCCCGCTGGGCAGGAATCGTGATGGTGAAGCTTCCGTCTCCGCCGTCGCTATCGGGATCGTTGGTGCGGGCGCTGTAAAAGGCACAGTTCCGGGTACCGGCCACACACTGGGTGATGCTGAGAAAGCGGTTCGGGCTGACGCCGGAGGCGGTGATGGTGAGGTCCTGGCCATCACGGAGGCCGGTCGAGGGCGAGACGGTGATCTCACGAGGAACCACTGGCAATGCCGGATCAAAGTCGAGCGCAGTGTCGATGCGGGTGTTTTCACCGAAGTCGGTTCGGACCTGGACCGCCAGGGCACAATCGAAGTCGGTGGCACAGTCGGCCGGCCCACCGTAGGTCTCCACGACCCGACGCACCCGGAAGGTGGTCGAGAGGTTGCCGGAGGCATCGGTGCTGGCTGCTGTCTCGTTCCCAAAGCAGGCGCCGTTGACACACTGGTCGAGGCTCACAAAGGAAAAGGGTTCGAAGCCGGATCCGGTCACGGTGACTTCGTCCAAGTCGCCCAGGCCCGAGGCCGGGCTCACCTCAAGGGTGGGCGGCGGCGGGATCGGTGAATCGGGATCGAAGCTGATGGCGGTGCTGAAGACTTCGGTCTCGAAGCGGCCGTAGCTGATGAAGACAACGACACACTCCTCGGTCACGCAGTCCACCGAAGTGACCTGGTTTCCGAATACCTGAAACTGCCGGGCGACCCGAACGGTGGCTTCAAAGCTGCCTCCCAAGTCACCGTTGGTGGAGTCAAGAAAGCGGCAGACGTCAAAGGGAGCGCCGGCCTCGGCGGTGGGAAGCGCAGCGGCAGGGCACAGATAGATCTCGCCGAACTGCTGCTCATCGCCCAGGTTGGTCCCGACCACGGTCAACTCGGCCCGGAAGGGAAGATCGGTGGAAGGCTCCACGGTGAAGGTGCCCGGTGGCGGCGGTTCGGTCGTCGGATCAAACCCGATCGCAAACCGTGCCAAATCCCGAGGATCATGGTTGCCCTGGGCCACAAGCTCGCAACCCGGAGCGACGGCACAGTCAAGGGTTTCGTCGGGGCCGGTGCGGATCGTCCGGCGCAGCGTCACCGTCTGGGCGAACGTTCCGTCCTCAGAGAACACAAAGGCCCGGCGAATACACGAGTTGTCGAAGTTGGGGCTGGCACCAGCGGCGCACTGGTTGATGGTCAAGCCCTCATTCGGAGTCCAGTTGGAACCGGTCACCTCAGTAGTAGCGATAAACGGCAGGTCGGTCGATGGCTCGGCGGTGAGCAACAACGGGACAACCTCAGCCTCGGGATCGAAGCTCAACGGTGTCTCGGCGCTCTGCGACGTGAAGCTGTCCAATACCTCAAGGACACAGGCACCCTCGGCCGATGCACAATCGAAGCCGTCGGAAAGCAGACGCCGCACCTGGACGGTGGCTGACTCGTCGCCGTGGAAAAACCCGACCTGTGGCTCGTCGCACAAACCTTCGGCCCGGCACTGGCGAACAGAGAGACCGAACTCGGTGGGGCCGTCGAGCATCAACGACAGCTGAACCGTTTGGCGATCGATCAGCCCGGTTGAAGGTTCGATGCTGATGGTGCCGAGCGGCGGCAACACGCCATCCGGATCAAAGCTCACCGGGACGCGAGCGCGGCGGCCCTCGTTCACGTCGACAGCGACAACGATGCAAGGCTCAGCCGATGCGGAGCAGTCGAAGCCGACGCTGTTGGCCGGGTTGATCACTGCATATATCGAAATGGTGGTGCTGAACGCACCGGTGCTGTCACTGCTCGGAAACCCAAAGCGGGTGTCACAGTCATCGAGCACCTCCGCGGCCGGCAGGCACTGCGAGATCAGCAGGTTGGCGTTTGCAGGAAAGCCGCTGCCGCTGGCCATGGCGCGGGTGTTACTCACCAGATCGGTGGATGGCTCGATCACGAGGGTGGGTTCAGGATCGGTGGTTGCCGGTGCCTCGGGCGTGAGGTCCTGGGCAGAAGCAGCCGGGGCCAGAAGCGCACCGGTCACCGCCACAGTGAGCAGGAGCCGGAGGATCACCGAGACCCAACTGCTTCGAAGAGGTGAAGGCACCCGCTTTTGTTGCCGAGCACGTGACCGCGAGATCCTTGAGGTCCCACTGTGTGCGAGCCCACTACCCACCATGTCAATCCCCTGTGTTTTTCCGATGATTGGAGTCGACCGCAAGCCTTTGACCACCGGTCGATGGGGGCGGTGTCGGACACAAGGAGACGAAATTGAGCGAATCAGCGGTTCGCTCTAAACAAAAAGCCTGATTCAGCAAGCGGGGCGCGGCAACGGAGCCCAGCAAAAACCTTGCCGGGTTCAGCGCGCTAAAGACACCGACGCAGGCGCGCGTCGGCCAGAAGCTTTCAGGATCGGTTGATCAGTCGGCGTCTTTGTAGCTGACCTGGCAGAAGCCGTGATTGCAGTACCCGTTCGGGATCTTGTGCAGGTACTGCTGGTGATCGTTTTCGGCGTAGTAGAACTCACCGGCAGGGACGATCTCTGTGGTGATCTCTCCGAACCCGGCCGCGGTTAGCTTGGCCTGGTAGCGATCCTTGCTGGCCTGGGCCGCAGTGGCCTGGGCTTCGGATGTGGTGTAGATCCCGGAGCGATACTGGGTACCGGTGTCGTTGCCCTGACGCATGCCCTGGGTGGGGTCATGGTTTTCCCAGAACAAGGTGAGCAGCGCCTCGAGGTCGGTCTGCGTAGTGTCATAGACCACCAGCACCACCTCGTTGTGCCCCGTGCCTCCGGTGCACACTTCGCCGTAGGTGGGGTTCGGGGTGTATCCGCCGGAGTAGCCACAGGCGGTGGTGTACACCCCAGGCGCCTCCCAGTAGATGCGTTCAACACCCCAAAAGCAGCCCATTCCCAAGATGAGGGTCTCGGTGTTTTCCGGGAATGGTGGAACCATCGGAGTTCCCAAAACCAGGTGGCTCGCGGCCACCGGCATGGCCTCAGCGCGTCCGGGCAGCGCGTCGCCGGGGTCGGGCATCGTTGCGGATCGACGACCAAACAGAGCCATGGTGACCTCCTGAGAAACAACGGCGCCGCCAACCTGGCGAACGCTTTCACTCCCTAGGATATCGGCGACCGCTCCCGCCAGCGGCGCCGGGGCGACGAGTTCGCGTCCACGAAACAACCGTCGGCGTTCGTAGCCAGCCAGAGCCAATTCCACCTGGTGCATCGCGCGCGATGTCGGCAGGGGCGAATTACTAAATGGTGACGGTCTGGCAGCCGAGGTTGCGGTTGCCGCCACCCGGGGTGTTGTTGATGGCCCAAACGCACACGTTGTGGGACCCGGGGCTGGCATTCACCTGTTGGAAGAACCCATGGTTGTTGCTGTAGCCCGGGTAACTGATCCGGGCGTACGGCGAGGCAGTTCCGGTCGGAAAGCCACGCACACGAACGCCATCCACCCAGAGATGGATGTTGATGTTGTCGCGGGTATCAGGATCGATGGCCCAACCGCCGACGGCGATCTTGCCGTTGTTGTTGAACGCGGCATTGAGGCGACCTTCAGGCCGGGCGCTGGTCAGCTTGCAGCCCAGCCGCTTGTGGGGTGTGCCCGCGTTGTTAATGGCCCAGGCACAGATCTCCTGGATCTTGTTGGTGGTCGGCACCCGGAAGTAGAAGCCGTGGTTGTTGCCTTGGCCGAAGGCGGCACCGATATCGGGCCGGTTTGTGAGCGCCGGCCCCACCTTCTTGCGCACCCCATCGATCCAGATGTGGACGTTGATTGGGGCATTCGTATCCGGATCCAGAGCCCACCCGGCCACGATCACCTCGTTGTTGCCCATATCGGTCAACTGCATCTCGCCGATCGGAGCCTTGTTGGAAAGCTGCGGCGGCAACGGGTTCGACTGGTTCGAGCCGACGGTTGCCGAAATCGGAGGCGACAGCGGGGAGGTTTTTCCGGCGGCGTCGTAGGCGGCAACCCGGTAGGTGTGGGTCGAGCCGTTGGCCAACTGACGATCACGGAACTTGATCACGCTGGCGTTCGGTCCGTGGCAGGGTTCGGTGGAACGGTCGTTGAACTTCGACCCGGCCTCGGCCTTAAACGTCATCTTGTAGCTGCGGGGAAAGGCCTCGAATGCAGCCACACCAAACGACTCGTTGTGGCGAACCACGGCGTTGGGACCCTCGCTGATGTAGGGCCCGTAGCCGCGGGTTTCGAATCCACCGACACCCACGATGTACTGGGCGATGCCCTTGGCGTTTGGTTCCCCGCTCTTGCCCAGAGCCGGGTAGCGCTCATAGAAGTGGTCGTCGCCGGCTAGCCAAACTTCGGCGCCGTGATCGTAGAGCAGGTCCCACATCGGCTTGAGGTAGATGGCGTTGCCCGGGTTTCTGGTGCTCCACCGCGGGTGGTGACCGAGGACGACGGTGCAAGCGGCGGTGCTCGCCTCAAGCTCCGCCTTCAACCAGTTGTACTGAGGGGTGCCAACCGAACAGTTACCCACCTCCCAACAACTCGTGTTCAAGCCAATGATCTTCCACGAACCCCAGTTGGCACCAAACCAACCCTTTCCCGGGGCGCCGGTCTGGCCGGCGAAGTAGTTAAAGAACGGAGTGGCGTTGGCGGTGTTGTACTCGTGGTTTCCCGGGACGGCCAGCATCCGGCTTTTGACCGAGCCAAACACGTTGTTGAAGCAGGTGAACTCACTCGCCCGACCCTGGGCCTGGACGGTGTCACCGGCGAGAAGAATTCGCCCCGGGTTGGCCACCATCAGGTTCCTCACCCGCTGCATCCCGGCCTGATACTGCGAGCCACAGTGAGACATGTCTCCGGTAGCGAGGAACCGAGCCATGTTGTTGGTGGGGTTGCGGCCGATCTCAACCCCGTTACGAAAGACCTTGTAGCCGATCACGCCCTTGTCGTCTTTCGACGGAGTCCAGGCCAGGCCGACCGCGGAGTTTGACGTCCAGGTGACCCGCACGTTGGTTGGGGTGGTCGGCGCCGGGTTGCTCTGAGCATCGGCGGCCGGGCTGAAGCTCGGGACCGCGATCGGAACCGCGACCAGTGTTGCCAGCACCGCCAAGGCCACCATGATGGAGGTCAGCGACCTTCGACGTATCGGCGCGAAGAAACCCGGCTTGGTCATAGCGTCCTATCGACCGAAACGGCCCCAAACTTCACTAAAAAGATGCACAGGGCTTCGAGCGAAACTGCGTACGCTGGAGCGTTCATGAGTACTTATGACCATCGCAGCATCGAAACCCGCTGGCAGGCCCAGTGGGAGGACGAAGGGCTCTACCGCAGCCGCGTCGATTGGGATCGCCCCAAGCACTACGCGCTGACCATGCTCCCTTACCCGTCGGGCGACCTTCACATCGGCCACTGGTATGCCATGACGCCTTCGGATACGCGGGCCCGGTTTATGCGAATGACCGGCCACAACGTGCTGTTCCCGATGGGCTTCGACGCGTTTGGCCTTCCTGCGGAGAACGCGGCGGTGCAACGCAACGTGCAGGCGGCGACCTGGACCCACGCCAACATCGAACGGATGCGGGACCAGCTTCGGTCGATGGGCACCATGTTCGACTGGGAACGCGAGGCCATCTCGTGTCAGCCGTCGTATTACAAGTGGACCGAGTGGTTCTTCGCCAAGTTCTTCGAGGGCGGTATCGCCTATCGCGGTGAGGCGATGGTGAACTGGTCCGACACCCTCCAAACAGTGCTGGCCAACGAACAGGTCATCGACGGCAAAGACGAACGCATGGGTCAGCCGGTGATCCAGAAGCTGATGGAGCAGTGGTTCTTCTCCATCACCAAGTACGCCGACGAACTGTTGAGCTTTGAGGGTCTCGACTGGCCCGAGCCGATCAAGGCCATGCAAACCAACTGGATCGGTCGCTCCGAGGGCGCCCATGTGCGCTTCGCTACCGAAGCTGGCGATCTTGAGGTGTTCACCACCCGCCCCGACACACTTTGGGGTGCCACCTTCATGGTGATCGCACCTGAGCATCCGCTGCTCGACCAGCTCACCACCGACGCCCAACGGACCGAGGTGGAGGCCTACCGCGACGCGGCGTCGAAGCGCAGCGAACTTGAGCGCATGGAAGACGCCGAACAGAAGACCGGTGTGGCCACGGGCGCGCTGGCAACCAACCCGGTCAACGGCGCCGAGATCCCGATCTGGGTCGCCGACTACGTGCTGGTGTCCTACGGCACCGGTGCCATCATGGCGGTGCCGGCCCACGACGACCGCGACTTCGCCTTTGCCCGCACCTTTAACCTCGACATCGCCCCAGTGATCGACCCGGCCGAGGGCCAGCTGGTGACCGGACCGGAGATGGACGAGTCCTATGTGGGTCCCGGAGTCATGGCCAACTCCGGCCCGATCGACGGTGTGGAATGCACCGACGCCAAGGGCCGGGCCAACCCGTCGATCGCCGCGGCCATCGACTGGCTCGAAGCCAACGACGCCGGCAACGAAACGGTCAACTTCCGAATCCGCGACTGGCTGATCTCGCGCCAGCGCTACTGGGGGTCACCGATCCCGGTCGTGTATCCCGTCGATGGCGACGGGAACCGCGGTGCGCCCGAACCGACCGCCGAAACCGACTTCCCAGTGATTCTTCCTGAGGATGTTGAGTTCGCCGCCAGCGGCCGCAGCCCGCTGAACGACCACCCCGACTTCGTGAACGCCACCACCGCCGGCGGTCAGGCGGCAGTTCGTGAAACCGACACGATGGACACTTTCATGTGCTCGTCGTGGTACTGGTACCGCTACCTCTCCCCCACCTTCGACGACGGCCCGTTCGACCCCGAAGAGGCGGCCTACTGGCTGCCGGTCGACACCTATACCGGTGGCGCCGAGCACGCGGTGATGCACCTTCTCTATGCCCGCTTCTTCACCAAGGTGATGCGGGATCTCGGTATGTTCACCGAAACCGAAGCAGCGATGAAAGCTCACGGCCGCGAGCCGGGTCGGGCCTTCGACGAACCGATGGTGATGCTGCGCAACCAGGGCCAAATCCTGGGCGAGGAGCGCCAAGGCCATGTGATCGCCGTTTCCGGTGAGCGCACCGACGACCGGGTGGCAGCACAGAGCATCATCGTGATCGGCAGCGACGCTGAGGAAGCGGTGGGAGCCGACGCGACCGTGGTGGGCGAGATCATGCGCCGCACCGAAAACGTGATGCGGGTGCAAACCGCTGACGGTCTTGTGACCGTCGAGGCCGGCGACGACACCACGGTGGAGATCCCGGAGATCTCGGGCACCAACGATGTGACCCAGCTGCGGCACCACCTCGAAATCGAGCGCATGTCGAAGACCCGCGGCAACGTGGTGAACCCGGACGAGCTGGTGGCCGCTCATGGCGCCGACACCGTTCGCACCTACCTGATGTTTGCCTTCGAGTGGCAAAAGGGTGGCCCCTGGGACAGCGGCGGCATTGTGGGCGCGGCTCGCTTCATCGAAGACGTGTGGCGTCTCGGCACCCAGAGCTACGAAGCCAAGGCCGTCGACGATGCCGCGGTGGCCGATCTGCGTCGCTCGACCCACACCGCCCGGGGCAAGGTTCGCAGCGATCTCGAAGCGTTCAAGTGGAACACCGCGGTGGCGGCACTGATGACGCTGCGCAACGACATGTTGGGTGCCCTGCGGGCCGGCAGCGTCACCGAAGAAGCGTGGGATGAAGCCCGCCGCTCGCTGGTGTTGTGTCTGGCCCCGATCGCCCCCCACATCACCGAAGAACTGTGGCGCAGCTTCGGCGAAACCGAGTCGGTGCACGTGCAGCCATTCCCCGAGGCCGACGAGTCGCTGATGGTGCAAGACACCGTAGAGCTGGTGGTGCAGGTAAACGGCAAGGTCCGCGACCGCATCGAAGTCCCAGCCGACATCGACGAAGAAGCCGCCACCGAAGCCGCAAAAGCAGCCCCCAACGCCAGCCGCTACCTAAGCGAAGGCGACCTAAAAAAGGTAATAGCCCGCCCCCCAAAGCTCGTAAATCTGGTTATTGCCGCGGGGCGGGAGCCGGCGGCCCCTGGGGGGCCTTCTTGACCCACCTGCGGATTTTGTCTCGTGC
>CALAML010000203.1 GCA_937925845.1 uncultured Acidimicrobiales bacterium
TGATGTCATCTGGGAGCTGCCTTCTTGGTTGGCCAGGGCTCGGCGGGTCGGAGGCCACGGGCCGACTCGCGCCTCGCCTGGCCAAGTTGCCGATCGTGGTATGTGTCGGCCCCGTCGTCGAGCCGTTGGCACCGCACCACCAACCGTCACCAACGATGGTGCGACGGGGTTGGGTGCCGGATGGCTATTCGACGTCGATCGTGAATTCGGTGCCTGGATTCATGTCGTATTCCGCACCAAGCTCAACGACGGCCACCGTTGGGGAGTCGATTCGTAGGTTGACCGAGCTGTTGTCGCTCGAGAAGCTCTCGATGTTGTGGGGCTCGGAGAACGTCAGGTAGTACCGGTCGAATTTGCCCTCGGGGTGGACCTCAAAGACGTTGGACCAGAACGGGTTATCGGCGGTCGGTAGCAGGCTGAACGAGATACTGTTGCCGGTCAGGTCAATCTCGTAGAGGCCGCTGATCTCGCCCATTGGGGTTTCGGGCTGAGCCAATGCGGTGGGGAACTCGGTGTCGGTATTTGAGACGGTGCCGAACTCATCGAAGGCATCTTCGGGCTGTTCGAAGAGCGACGGATACGCTGTCTCGGGCTGTCCGGGGTCCTGCAACGTGTTTCGCAGGGTCACATCGGCCCCGATCGGCAACACCTCGCTGGCGCCGTCGTCGTCACTGCCGCATGCGGCGAGGACTGCAAGGGGCAGGATTGCCAAAAGGGACAGCCTTGCCAGTTTCGAAAAGTTCATGGAAGTCTCCGCTCTATCGTGATGGGCCGGCAGCCTAGCGCTACAAGACATCGTTTAAACTACAACTCGTAGCGCAAAACTCCAACAAGGCGACACGCCCGTGGTCGGGCGCCACGGTCGCGAAACGCGGCGGCTGTCACTCCACCCGCTGCATCTGATGGATCCGGTCGGAGCCGGTCAGAGTCGCCGGATCTAGTCGCGGGCCGGACTGGAATTCTGGCTGGGTGCGGGAGCCTTTGCGGCAATGAGGTGATGGGCCACCGTGCTGGCCAAGGCCACAAAGACACCCATTCCCACGACCGCGTAGATCATGGTGAAGACCTTGCCTGCGGTGGTCGTGGGTGAGATGTCGCCGAAGCCGACGGTGGTGAGCGTGATGACGCAGAAGTAGAGGCTGTCGAGCCAGCGCAGATCCTCAACGAAGCGATAGAAGACCGTTCCAGTTCCGACCACGGTGCCAGCGAGGGCGAGAACAACCCGACCAGACGGGTCGCGCCAGAAGTTGCGGAGGCCGGTAGCGATCTCGCGCATCTCAGCCAGCTTCCCGTGGGCTCAAAGATGCCGGTGAATCGTCTTGGCGGCCTGAACTGGAGCTCAGACGGTCGATGTCGGTGTCCACGGCCGCAGCCAGGACTTCGATCGACCGGATCACCTGACGTCGACGAGTAGCAACATCGGCAGTGGCCAGTGCCCCCAGTGCCTCCGGTACCGTGAGCCAGGACCAGGCGAGGGCGAGCACCTGAACCAACAGGTCCGCCGAGGAGATCGGCGATGGGGTGCCCTTCCTGGCGCCATCCAGAGCCTCGACTTTCTGTGCGAAGATCTCCCGCTCCAAGGTCGTGTTGCTGGGCCGCTCGAGTCGTCGCCAGGCATCGATTCGTATCTCGCAGGGATGCTCGACAAGGAAGTCGAACAGGCGGGCGCCGTAGCCCGGTAGGTCGTTGGGGGTGAACGGCACCGATTCATGCAGATCCCCAATTGCGGCGTCGATGACGGCGTCGAAGAGGGTGTCCTTGCAGTCGAAATAGGTGTAGATCAGGCTCTTGTTCGCTTTCGCGTTCAACGCGATGCGATCGATTCGTGCACCCGCGTAGCCGTGCTCAGCAAAGTCGGCCATCGCCGCCGCGAGGATGCGGGCCTTCGTCGCTTCGGCATCTCTCGGAGACATGCTCTCAGCCTAACGAAACCTGCCTAAACGAGCCTGCCTAACCAACCAGTTAGTTGTATTCCTGATTCGCGATCGGTAGCTTACGTGTTCCATGTAACCAACCAGTTGGTTACATGACGTGATGCCACGCAGGAAGCCTCTGATGAAATCGCTACTGGGTCTTGCACCCCAGGCCGAGCCCGACGGCTCGTTCAAGCCCTCGAAGCTCGCGCTTCGTGTTACTACCTCGCCGACCACCGACTTGTCCAACAAGTCCTATGAGCCCTACACCGGATCGCGTTCGAAGATCCTGGTGATCGCCGCCGAGCAAAAGAACATGACGATGGCAAACGGCAAGGAGTTCTCCACCGGCAATCATCCGGTTGAAACGTTTACCCTCCTCGACCACGCCCGCGCCAACGGCTGGTAGCCGACAGAAGGATCAATCCAATGGCTGACGCCCGTCAAGACAAAACGGCAACGACACTGGAGTTGTTCTTCGACCTGGTGTTCGTATTCGCCATCACCCAGGTGGTGTATGCCCTGGTTCACCACCTCAGCTGGGGTGGCGCCGCTCAGGCGGCGATACTGCTCGGGGTCTTGTGGTGGGGCTGGACCAACTGGACCTGGACGGCCAACATCGTCAATCTCGGTGCCCGTTGGCGGCGCTTGGTGTTGTTGGCGGCGATGGCCAACGTGTTGTTGATGGCCCATGCGGTGCCGACGGCGTTTGATGGCGACGGTCTTTGGGTGGCCGTCCCTTACGTGGTGATGACTCAGCTGGCCGCCTTCCTGACCATCCATCACGAGCACCAGACCGGAGGTGATCTGGCCGGGTTGCTGAAGTTCACTCCGATAGCCACGGTCGGGGCCATCCTGTTGGTGGTCGGCGCCATTGCCGACACCCATCAGGAGTGGATCTGGCTGGGCGCTCTCCTTCTGACCGTGCTGGCTTCGGCGCTGGGGAGCATTAACGACTGGGACATCGTCGCCACGCACTTCGCCGAACGTCACGGGCTGATCATGATCATTGCCCTCGGCGAGGCGATCATCGCGGTAGGGGTGACCCTGGCCCGTAGTGACGAGACTCCGCCGTCGTGGCGGGTGGCCTCTTACCTACTCGTCGGGATCGCTTTTGCCATGACGATGTACTGGGCCTACTTCGACCGCGCCGACCAGATCTGGGAACACCAAATGGCCCACCAGTCCGCCAGTGACATCGGCACCTTCGCGGTGCAGGTGTACTCCTGGACCCATTTCCCCATGATCGTGGGCGTGGTCTTTTCCGCAGTCGCCCTCGAAGAGGTGTTCCTCCATCCCGACGATCCTTTCCACACCTTCGTCAACCACGTCTTTGCCATTGCCGTCGTGGCGTTCTTCGGCGGCATCGTCGCCGCAGCTTGGCGGGCATCGAAGGTGGTGTTGTACGAGCGAATCGCCGCCATCGCAGTGTCGCTTGCCGTGATCTACGGACTGCCAGATCTCAACGCTCGTGCCGTCGTGGTCGCGGTGATAGCCATCACCGTCGTTGCGCTGGGTGCTGAGTACCTGCGGGTCCGCAACCACCCGCTGATCCAAGCGACCGCATCTCGCTGAACCGCGCCGCTCATGATTCCGCCGCTCCTCACCGGAGACGTTGAGGGAGATGAGGGAGACGTCTCGCGATTCGATCTCTCGATTGCGGCGTCATCGCACGAAATGCTGTTCGCCTACCTGGCAGCTGTAGGCGACGGGCCGAGCTCGGCCGTCGATGCTCCCGACACTTCGACCAGTGATGAGGTGATTGTGTCCAGCTTCTCCGAAGCCGAGATGGGCCACCTCAGCAACCTGGCGGGCGTCTTCGGGTCCCTGACCCACGAGGAAACGATCAAGGTGTCAACCCTGGTCTTGGCCTACGTAGTGATCGTCTAAGTCCAGCTAGCAGCCGCCGGAGAAGTCGTTCAGGAAGCTCGTGAACGACGATCTCTATGCAGGGGAGTATTCCTTGCCAACGGGAGCTCTAGGTGCAGCTACCGAAGTTGCCCGGATCATCGGAGTTTGTGCCGTCGGAGCACGTGGTGTTGCTCCACACCGCGCTTATGTCGAGGGTGCCGCTGAGGTTGGCGCCGGTGAGATCAGCGTTGGTGAAGTCGGTGCTCACAAGTTGAGTATTGGTGAGGTTGGCGTTGGTGAGATCCGTGTCGATGAAGCTTGCAAAGCTGACGTCGGCGCCATCGAGCGTGGCCTCGGTGAGGATGGCGTTGTCGAATTCTGCAAAGGTGAGGTCGGCCTCGCTGAGTTCGGCGTTGAACAGATACGTGCTGTCCAGCCTTGCGGTGCTGAGGTCGGTGCCGAAGAAGCTGGTCTGGTCAAGGTCGGCGAATCGGAGGTCGACACCGCTCAGGTTCAGTCCGTCGAAGAAGGCGTTGGGGAAATCACAGTTTGCTAGGCGGGCATTGGGGCCGATCACCGGTGGGGAGGTGCAATCGATACCGGTGGCCTCTCCCGGTTGAGATTCGGTGGCTCCGGCGTCGCAGTCGGTAGTAGCTGGCCGTTGTTCGCCGCGGGCGTCGACCGTGGGTGAGGATCCGCAGGGTCGGCTGTTGTTGGCGTCGGAAAACAAGCTGACCAGTTGGGTGGGAACAGGGCCGCCGTTATCGTCGAGCGGCTTCAGGTTGCCGCTGCTGGCCTCCAGATCGCCGGTGCCGCCGAGGTTGCAGGAAGAGTCGGAGACAACGTTGCCGCCACCGGAGCTGGGCGGGTTGAAGGCACACGCCGAACCCGTGGTGTCGATCACGCTGTTGGTGACCGTGAGGCCGGCATCGCCGAGCTGCAGCCCGTTGCCGTTTCCGGTGATCGTTGAAGATTCGATCGTTGAACCGAACGAGTCAAAGGCCCGGACCTGACCGGTGAGGTTGTTGGCCACGGTGGTTTGGAACAGCTCGACGTCTCCATCAAACGTGCTGAGCACCACGCCAACGTTGTTTGCATCGATCGTGGAGTTCGACACCTTCACCTTCCCAATGGTGAGGATGGATGCGCCGACCCTGATGCCATTGATGGTGTTGTTGTGCACGCGGGTGTTGCTGACCCGCAGCTCGAAGGTCTCAACGGTTGGCACGACGCTCACGCCGGATTCCACGCCTCCGGTGACGTTGAGGTTGGTGAGGGTGTAGAGCCCGCCGGCCACGTTCTGGTTGAACTCGAGAACACTTCCGGAGGGGTTGCCGGCACCGTTGATCGTCGCTTGGCCGCTTCCCTCAGTGGGGGCGATGTAGGCCGGTTGGGTGATTTCGAGAGGGCCGAGGGAGAGGTTGTAGGTCTGTCCACCGGCGAGCGTGATGGCGCTGATGTTGGGGTTGGCGTTGGCTTCCTGCACCGCGGCTCGAAGCGAGCAGGCGCCTTGGGCGCTGTCGGCGCACTGGCCATCGCCGGGGGAGGCATCGTTGGTGTCAAGAGTGGTGTTGACCGTGAAGGTCTCGGCTGGGCCGACTTGGCAGGCCCCGAAAACGACAAGTCCGAACAGCAACGCGATGCCGCGCAGCGACCACTTCATGACAATCACCCTTCCCGGTGGATGCGCTTCTCTTACGAAGCTTGAGTGTCAGTGAACCATGAATCGGCGGGCGATCGGGGATGAACCATATGCAAACCTTCGCCGCGTCCGCGGACGCGGCGTGGCCTGACCATTACGGCGGACACCGGGCCGTGAACCCGATGAGCTACTTCAAGACGAGGATGAGTACTCCGAGGAAGATGATGAGCGACTGCACACTGTGCACGATGATGGCGAGCCATGCGCTGCGGTAGCGCTGGCTGGGGTAGGACAACGCCAGGCTGTCGAGCAGCGCGGTCGGGATCGTCCATGGTGTGTGTAGGTGGTAGGTGGCGAATGCGATGCCGTTGACGAGCCAAGCCTTGCGGCCAAAGCGGCCTTCCATGCGGGGGAGGAGGTAGCCGCGGAAGAGGAGCTCTTCCCCGAGCACGGTGTTGAACACGAGGAGGGAAAGCAGTACTAGTTCTCGGTACGGCTATCGCCCCGGTGGCCTCGACGCCACCGCGGGCGCGTCTGGCCGGTGAGAACGGATCAAATCGTTGAGTTGCCGTCCGATTCCACAGCTAGCCTTTCGTGAAACCGCGGAAGGCGGCTCGATTTCCCTCTTTTCGGGGGTTTCGCGCCAACAATCCGTCCGCACCCCGCCCTCGTAGCTCAGGGGATAGAGCGTCGGTTTCCTAAACCGTGCGTCGCGTGTTCGAATCACGCCGAGGGCGCTAACACAAGACACGAGGTCGGACTGCCGACTTCTTTGAACGGATCGCCAACACCTACGGCTCACTCGACGCCGGCGACGCATCGAGTGGGGACCGACACCAACCACCACCTCGCAGCTTCCGCTCGCAATCATTTGTTCGAATTCGAATTACACGCGAAACTTGCGACCTGCTCGATCACGCTATTCGCATCGAGCTCTCACCCCAGCTGTCGACACTGAGGCAAACCGTGCAGATCGAAAACAAGACTGTCGTCGTGACTGGCGCCGGAAGCGGCATCGGCCAGGCCCTTACTCTGCTGTTGTTGGAGCGCGGTTCCAGTGTGTTCGGCGTCGACCTCGATCAGTCCGCCCTCGATGCAACGCAACACCTGGCGCAACGCTGGGGCGATCAACTCGTTCTGCACCAGGCCGACATCACCGACTCGGCCGCCGTCGAGTCGATGCCGGCTGCCGTGAGTGCCAGCCTCGGCGCTCCCGACATCCTCATCAACAACGCGGGCGTGGGTCAACCCGTGATGACCGTTCTCGATCTCGACGACGCCACGGCGCGGCGAGTGATGGAGATCAACTTCTTCGGAACGCTCAACATGACAAGAGCCTTCCTGCCTCACCTGCTCGAACGGCCGTCGGCCGCGATCGCCAACGTGGCCAGCATGGTGGCCTTCATCGCACCGCCGACCAACTCTGTCTACAGTGCCTCGAAGGCTGCTGTTCGAATGATGACCGAAAGCCTGAGCGCAGAGTTGAAGGGCACCAATGTGAGCGTGTCCGTCGTCGTCCCCGGTGTGATCAAAACCAACATTGCGGAAAACTCAGGGATCGACGTGTCGCCGTCTGATCTCGGGATCCGGGAGATGCCTGCAAACGACGCGGCCGAGGTCATCATCAGCGGTATCGAGAAAGAGAAGTTTCGTATTCTTGTCGGCCGCGACGCGATGGGAGGCGAGGTTCTGGCCAGGGTCAGTCCCCGCCTCTCGTCTCTTTTGGCTCGACGGCAACTCGAGTCGCTCCTTTCGGACTGACCGCACCGGCTCTCGATAGGGTTCGCGTCCAAGTCAACGGGTGAATCATCCATTTCGAATCTGAAATTTCCTAGAATGAATGATATAGTCGAGCGCACAAAGAGCGAGTTGGAGGCAGCATGTTGAGGGTCATTCTGTTCGGGACGGGCAACGCAGGGAAGGCTGCCGTTCGAGCGATCGCTTCGAGAACCGACATGGAGTTGGTTGGCGTACGAGTCTGGGATCCAGCGAAGGTCGACGTCGATGCCGGGACGATCGCGGGCATCGAGCCAGTCGGCGTGAAGTGCACCGACGACGAAGCTGCGTTGCTGGCTCTCGAAGCCGATTGCGTGCTGTGGATGGGCGCGATCCCAACAACGCCCGACATGGGCCTCGAAGGACTCTGCGCCATCCTCGCCTCGGGGAAGAACCTGATCAGCCTGATCCACCCAGTCTTCATGCACGAAGCAACGGTGCCGCCCGAAATGCGCCAAGCGCTTCTCGATGCGTGTGATGCCGGGGGCACCACCTTCCACTTCACGGGCATCGACCCTGGCTTTATCGCAGAAGCACAGGGGCTCATCGCCTCGAGCTTGTGCAGCAGAATCGACCGAATCATCACCCGGGAAATCCTCGACTACTCGAGCTACGACTCCTCGGTCATGATCTTCGACACGATGCAGTTCGGAACCCCTCCCGGACCCCAAGTCAAAGGTTTCGTCGAGGCCATGACCCCCTTCCAAGCTCCGGCGATGTACCTCGTGGCCGACGGACTCGGAGCGACAATCGAGACGATCACCGCAGACGTCGAGGTCGAGTACGCCACCGAAGACTTCGAAATCGCAGCCGGAACCATCAAGGAGGGCACTGTCTCGGGGATGCGATTCTGGTGGGACGCGATCGTCGATGGCAAGCCACTACTCACCATCGAACACGTCAGCCGACTCCAGGCCGATCAGCGGCCTGACTGGGCGCAGGGCGAGGGCTACACCGTGACGCTGGAAGGCGAACCTCCCCTCGAGCTTCGCCTCACGAAGGGGCTCAATGGGAGAAACGACGTCGAGGACGCCGTGATCGCCGCAGCATCTCGAGGCGTCAACGCCACACCATCGGTGTGCGCCGCTGAGCCCGGCATCGCAACCTTCCTGACACTTCCGATAGATCGCGGACGCTACGAGCCAACGCGATAGACCCAAAGGGCTCCTCCCGCAAGCCTGGGAGCTATCGGAGTGTTTAGAACTCCCCATCCTGCGGGGCGTCGTCCTCATCAACCCTGCTGATCCGGCCAGGCTGCTTCCACACCCGTTGCGACTGGCACTGGTCTGGTCATTTGTGGTCGAGGTGGTCTGTTCACCCGCGTAAAGCAGGCCTAGCGTTCGTCTTATGACCAAACGACTCCGGACCAAACCGGTCCGATAGTGCCTTCTGGGTCTGATCCACGCACCAGCTTTAGACCCACGCGGGCGACCGAACGGATTGCGGCGCTCGACCGCATGCGGGGCTTCGCAGTGCTCGGCCTTGCCTATATGTGGGCTTCGGCCTACGGACTGCAGCACGCTGCTTTCTACCGCCTGGACATTGACTCAGAGACGGCCTCTGATTGGGTTGCTGGAATCGTGGGGCACTTGGCCTTCGACCTGAAGGCATCGGCGCTGGTGCTATTGGTATTCGGCGCCGGCATCGCTCGCCTTCTGGACCGAGCACAAGAGCACGGAAGACACCCGAAGCGATTCCTCCTGTGGCGGATCGCCCTGCTCTTTGTCATTGGGGTTCCACCTGGTGTTCACGCACCGCTGTGGGAGGGCAACTACCACCTCTTCACCGCTTTCTGGGCCATGTTGACGATTCCGCTATTCCGCCGAAAGGCGAGGACCCAACTCGTAGCAGGAATCACTCTCGTAGTCCTGGCGTTGGCCATCACTCCGCTCTTCCAATCAAGCTTCGCCGCCGATGGGCTGGGACTCAGCCAGTACTGGTGGCCCGACACCCACCCGTACTTCGATCAAGCTCCTGTGCCTGACAATCACCCGACGGGCTACTTCATCGTGACCATCTCGCTCCGGGTGATGGGAACCATGCTCATCGGCTCCGCTCTGTACCGCTATCGGATCATCCAGGGCGAACGCGAGCCCGCCTTCTACCGCCGGTTGGCCTTTTACGGTTTCGTGACCGGGATCCCTCTGTCGGCCGGGAGCATTATTTGGATGTACCTCGCCGACTACAAACCATCGGTTGCCTTCATCGGCCACATCCCCAATGCGGCGTCCGCCATTCCGATGGCTCTTGGCTATCTGGCGCTCATCGTTCTCTGGGCCAAGAACGAAGATCGTGGGGGCGCGGGCTTTGTCAAGAACGGGCTAGAAGCGGTGGGCCGCATGGCTTTGACGAACTCCGTCGTGCTGGTGATTGCGGGCACATTCATCATCCGCGAACAGCTCGGGCGAAACTACTTCTCGCGCACAGATCTCGCACTGCTCGTGGTTGTGGTGTCGCTCGCCCAGATGTACTGGTCTTCCCTATGGCTCAGGCGCTTTGAGTACGGACCCCTTGAGTGGGTAATCAGAGCCGTAACGTACCGCCAGCGACCAACTCCATAGCACTGCCAGCTTCAGGTAGGTACTCCCGCACAGGGGGTCGGCGGGACCGAGTGGGCCGACATTCTCGAAGCACTTGTTGCCGGGCCAAGTCTGCCCGCGTCTGCCATGTTCCCCCGCCGAGAGCCATACCTTCAGGTAACACTATGGTCACCGGCTCGCGCCAGATAAGCGACGCCGACCGCTGGTCAGTCCGAGAGCTGGGGCGGTTCGTTTTCGCCGTCGGGAACCGCTTCCCCGGAATCCACCGAATCCCCGGAATCCACCGAGTCCTCTGTGTTGTGTTCGGTGAGGGGTTCTTCGGGCAGGTCCTGCACCTTGGCCCGTCGCTTGCGGCGGGCGGGGATGAGGCCCCGCATTTGCTCAAGGTTGCCGAAGCAAAGAAGGCGATCGTTGCCTTCAAGTACCCGAGAGCCTTTCGGGTTGGGTATCACCGTGGCGTCGCGGTGCAGCGACAGCACCGTGATGTCCTTTTCCCGCAGGCCCGAGGCGTCGAGGGTTTGGCCGTCGTATTCGCTGTCGGCCTTGATGAGGAGCTCCGCCACCCCGTAGCCGGTCGACACCGTCAGCCGTTGTCTCACGTCGAGTTCGGGAAAGGCCACCTGGTTGTCCACGTAGTCCACGATGGCGCCGGCGATGTCGAGCTCGGTTGCTGTTTCGATTCCTTCGAGTCCGGGCGAAGAGTTCACCTCGAGGATCAGCGGTCCGTAGCGCCCTTCGAGCATGTCGACGCCGGCTACGCGAAGGCCCATGATCTGCGCCGCCTTTACCGCAGCCTGTTCGAACTCCGGCGAAAGTTCCACCGCTTCAGCCAACCCGCCCCGATGCACGTTGCTCCGGAACTCGTCTCCCTGGGCCGTCCTTCGCATCGCCGCGACCACCCGGTCGCCAACAACGAGGGCCCGCACATCACTGCCGCGACTCTCTTCAACAAAGCGCTGCAGGAGCACGTTGGTGCCGGTGCTCTGAAGCGTTTCGATAATTGCCTCAGCGATTTTGGCGTCGGGTGCCAGCATCACCCCGATGCCCTGGGTGCCTTCGAGGAGCTTGATGATGACCGGCGCACCACCCACTCGAGCGATGGCGGCCTGGGTGTCTTGGCGGTCTCGCACGAAGGTGCTGGCCGGAATGTCCACATCGTGGCGGCTGAGGATCTGCAGCGATCGAAGCTTGTCGCGGGAGTTCGAGATGCCCATCGACGTGTTCGGTGTGTATACGTCCATCTGCTCAAACTGTCGGACAACCGCAGTGCCGAAGTAGGTGATGGAGGCGCCGATGCGGGGGAGGATGGCGTCGTAGTCGTCAAGCGGCTTTCCTCGATACTGCAGGTCGGGTTCGTCGCCGGTCAGGTCGATGGCGAAGCGCAGCGTGTTGAGTACGTCCACATCGTGGCCTCGGTCGGCCGCCGCCACCCGGAAGCGCCGGGTGCTGTAGGCCTTGGGGGCACGGGAGAGGATGGCCAGCTTCATAATCGGTCCTTGCTCGTGCCGGTGTCGGGTTTGGTGTGGCCTGCGGGTTTGTCGGTTGCGGCGGACTCGCCGTCGCCAGTGTCGTCATCGAGGATGGCAACGTGAAGCAGGGCGTCGCCTTGGTTTACGACCGGATCGAGCGCCTGGCCCACCACCAGCCCAGGCTCGTTGGAGGTGATATCACAGAGCCGGTTGCCGAAGGCGTCGTGGATGCGGCCCACTACCTGGCCTTTGGTTACGAGATCACCGCAGCTGGTCCAGTGCAGCGCAATCCCTGACCGGCGGGCGCGAATCCAGTGGGAACGGCGGCTCTCCATGGGCGGCGGGCCGGCATCGGGCACATCGAAGTCGTCCTCGATCGTTCCCACCGTGGCCAGCACCCGCAGGCAACCGGAAACGCCGACCCGGATGGCGGTTTCGTCGAAGCGCCAGGCCTCACCCGCCTCGTAGAGCAGTACCGCACAGCCGCGATCGGCCGCAGCCCGTCGTAGCGACCCATCCCGGGTCGACGAATGGATCAGGACGGGCGCGCCGAAGGCTTCGGCCAGCGATTTGGTCCGTTCGTCGTCGAAGTCGCCTCGCAGCTGGGGCAGGTTGGTCCGGTGGTCGGAACCGGTGTGGAGGTCGATGCCCACATCCGACCCCTCAACGACTTCGCCCATCACCAGGTTGGCGATGCGCGAGGCGAGTGATCCGCGGGCGGAACCGGGGAAGGAGCGGTTGAGGTCGCGGCGGTCGGGTAGGTAGCGGCTTCCGGTCATGAAGCCAAGCACGTTGACGACGGGTAGGGCCAAGAGGGTGCCTCGCATCTCGGCCGGTTCGAGCCCCTCGACCACACGACGAATGATCTCCACGCCGTTGATCTCGTCGCCGTGGATCGCCGCGGTGATCCAGACTCTTGGGCCGGGTTGGGCCCCGTGGACCACGATGACGGGAACGGTGAGGCGGGCTCCAGTTGCCTGGCGACCGATTTCCAGCTCCACCTCGGCTCGGGAACCGGGCTGCACCGTGGTTCCGCCTACCCGAATTTCGTGTGCCTGGCTCATGGGGTTGCTCGGTTCCTTCGGCGGATCGAAGGGGGTGGCCGGCCCGCGCAGTAGGACTGCTGGGCGTCGACAACGATGCCGTCGCGAAGTGCCTCGCGGCCCAGGAGCATGCGAAAGCCCATGGAGTCGCGTCGGGTAAGGGTCACGTCGATCTCACGCTCGATCGAGCCGAGGGTGATCTTGGTGCGGATCACCGGTCGTTCTTGTTCGTCACCGCTCGAGCTGCGGACCAGTCGCTCGTCGGCCACCGGGCACTCGACCACCACCGGGTCGAGATCTGAGGCTTGCCAGGGGTGGATACTGAACCGCACCCAGGGCGTATCGTCGATAGTGAACCGTTCGAGGTCGTGGGCGTGCAGCGAAGAGGAGCGGGCTCCGGTATCGATCTTGGCCTTGGTCCAAGCGATGCCAAGGTCTGGCAGCATGATCCATTCCCGCCAGCCAACGGTGAACGGGTCGGTCGGTTGGTCGGTCACGTTCGGCCGATCCGATCAGGCCTGCTTGGTGTTGGCACGGTCACGTGCTCAAGATAGTGCCAACCGTCGGTTGCGCCGAACCGTGATTGTTGGCGTCAAGCCCGCCGGACCGTTCCGTCATGGCTCACCTGCAAGGGAACTGAGCTGGGCCGATCGGGCTGGAGCCGCGGGCTATTTGGTGACTCGGCGCCGGGCCGACTTCCAGCGGCCGTGGAGACCTTCGTCGAGACCGAGCGGTGCGGTGAAGTCGGATCGGGCAAGGCTGGTGGCTTTGATCTCGTAGACCTCGCCGCCGACAGTGAACGAAATCCAGCTGTGATCAAGCGGCATCTTTGTCGAACAGCCCGGGAACTGCATGATGGGCTCGCTGTCCTGGGGGAGGATGGTCAGGGTGGTTGACCTGCTGGCGTTGCGCAGGTACCAACTGCCGCGCTCATGGGTGAGCGTGCCGAGACACCCATCAAGGTCGGGGTGGTCGTCGATGAAAAGGTCGCCGTTGGAGCCGAACGTGAACCGGTCGTGCTCCTCAAGTTCCCAGACCTCAGCCATGAAGCTGAGAATCATTTCGCACATGTCCCCACCATTCCACCTGCTCAGCAGAGCAGTCACCGCCATCGCACTCGGCTTGAACGGATCAGGCTATCTCTGATCCTTGAAAGATACTCACGGAATCCGTGACGGTACCACGTGAATCCTGCCCCGAGTTTTCAGGGTTCTTCTGATCTCACGCTCGATCGAATTGAACGCTGTCAGTGGCGCTACGAGACAGGCTTTCGGAGCACTACCTGGGCATAGGAGGTGAGCTGGGGGAGCGGGTAACGGGCTAGAAGTCGGGACTTGGCCTGTTCAATGGTGTCGAGCGGCTTGAGGCGCTTGGTGTAGTAGCCGTGCCCGAAGTAGCCGTGGTACTCGAGCACTTCGTAGCCGATTCCCTCAAATGCTGAGATCGCCGCTTTGCTCGGCCCGCGGCTCCAGGAGTAGTAGGCCCGGAACTTCTCGTGGTCGTCGTCGGAGTTCCACGGGTGAAAGAACGACAGCAGGCGATCGCTGACCGCTGGCGGCACAGCGACGTTTACCAGGAACGGGAAGGCATAGAGCGTGCTGAACAGATGCACGGTGTGGCCACCGGGGCGCAACGCCTTGAAGATGTTGCGGTAGTACTGCTCGCCGTCTTCGACGTGTTCGTTCACCATGCGGGAAAAGATCAGGTCGAACGATTCCGAAGCATCGAGCGGGGCGTGCGACAGATCGTGACAGAGGGTCTCAAAACCGGCTGGCGCCTTGGCCAGCTCCTCGGCCGATTCGTCGTTGGTCACGTAGTGAAGGCGATGCTCGCCAATGTCGTCGACGGTGAGGGTGGGGTTGGCTCCCGAACCCAACTCGAGCACGTCCTTCGGGTTGAGCTGGTGAATCAGCTCAAGCAGCCGGTCCCGCGCCTGCGCGTCCCAGGGGAACCGGTCCCAATGATGAAACTCGACCGCCGACGATGTCATAGGACCATGTTTAGCGCTCGCCCGAGGCCTCGTACCGGATACCGGTGTGTCGTCATGGCTGAGCAGTGTTTGGCTGAGCCGGGTTCACCCGGACGGTGGTTCGGTCAGTCGTAGGACTGGACTGATCCAGCCGTCAAGCACCGGGGTTCGAACGGGTTGAACCACCCGTCGCGTTCGGAGGAAAGAAGGAGCGAGGGTGGTCCAGCGTTCCTCGAGCAGGCCGCTCAAAACAAGGAAGCCACCGGGCTGGGTCAGGTCGAGAAGTCGACTGGCGAGCACCTCGAGTATGGGTGCTTCGAGATTGGCGACCACGAGTGGGAAGGTGCCGGTCTGGCCGATCGTGAGGTTGGCAAGGTCGTTGTGGACCAACCCGAGCCGGTCCTCAACCCGGTTGGCTATGGCGTTGGCCCGGCTCGCGTTGATTGCGTCGATGTTCGTGTCGATGCCGACCGCCCGAGCCACTCCCAGCTTGAGGGCGCTGATGGCCACCACGCCGGATCCGCACCCCACATCAATCATCGACGTGATTGTCGGTAGCTTCTGTCCACCATCGGATGGTTCGGGCTTGGGGCCCTCGCCGGTCAGCTCATCCGGGGTGCCTGGCATCCGTGGCGTTGCCGGTCCGACCAACTCCACCAGGGCCTGCAGGGCCAGCTGAGTGGTGGGGTGGCCGCCGTGGCCAAAGCTTCGCGCCGCGTCGATGGTCACCAGCGTCGACGACGCGTGGTGGCCTTCCTCGTTGGCGCGGCGATGGCTCGGGGCCACCACCAGTCTGTCGCCAACCGTCACCGTGGCGGCGAAGCGGTTGGCCGGTTCGAGTTCGGAACCGTCCGGGGTGAGGCGTCCCACTTCTTGAAACGGCACCGCTCCGGCGGGTTGGGCCATGGCCGCCAGTGCGTCATCGGCTGCGGTTGCGTTGTCGAAGCCGGCCCGCAACATCAGCTGATCGGGTTGGTCCACCAGGTCCCGTTCCTCGATACCGGTCGTACCCATCATCCACAGCTGGCCAACCGCGGCATCAGTGGCCGACCTCGGCACAACCAGTTCCACGATGACGTTTTGAGGTTGGCCGCTTTCGTTCATGTCGTCATCACTCGCCCGCCTGCCCTATTCTGTACAACACGTAAAGGGGAACACCGTGTCGGGTTGGAACAGTGTCGGGTTGTCGTCGTTGATGCTCTCATCATCGTGGCTTCCGTGTCGGATCTCATGATCAAATCTGCAGAGGCAACATCAGTAAGGGCAGTTGCGGCACGGGCGGGTGCTCTTGTTGCGGGGGTCGTCGGGCTGGCGGTATTGGCCAGTTGCGGTGAGCTTGCCCCTGGACCGGTGGTCGACCCGGTCGCGGCACCGGCTCCGCCCGGCGTGGTTCAGGTCTTGGCCCTCGACAACCGCTTTATCCCGGAGATCACGTCGGTTCCCGCTGGGTCCCGGATCGTATTTGTGAACCGCGGCCGCAACGAACACAACATCATCCCCTCGCGTGGCGGAAGCGGGTGGGGCATAGGCGAAGATGAGTTCGTGAACGGCTTCCGCTACGAGGCGGCCTTCAACGCTACGGGCACCGCCTACTACTTCTGCGATATCCACGGTGATGCATTCTCCGGAATGATCGGCCAGATCAACATCGAATAGGCAATCAGCCATCAGCAACCGGAGAGGTGGGATTTCGCTCCACTTCCGGCATGGGTGAGAAGAACCAAGCTCTACAGCGACCACAAACCAAGACTGCGCTTCAATCAAGACTGCGCTCAATACAGAATTCGAATCTGGAGGACTGATGTCCAGCTCGCATGGAAAACAAGGAATCCGCCAACCCCGAGGTCGGAACAAGCGAGGGCGTGTGTGGCTGGGTGTCCTCGTCGCCTTCGCCTTTGTTGCTGCCTCCTGTGGCGATTCGAGCGACTCGGCCAGCAACGCCGAGCAGCGGCTCGATGCCATCAACGACATCGACGTGGCTGAGCTGGGCACCGAGGAGGATGACGACGGGGCCGACGACGGCTCCGGCGATGGTGACGACTCCACGGCCGATGACAGCGGTGACGGTGACGGTGGTGAAGATGGCGATGACGGCGGCGCACCGGCTCCCGAGGGCGACGGGGTGCTGACGGTCGGCGACGACTTCGACACCATCCAGGACGCTGTCGATGCCGCAAACCCCGGTGATCTGGTGCTGATTCAGCCCGGCACCTACAACGAGGCGGTGGAGGTCAGCACCGAGAACGTGACCATTCGTGGCCTTGACCGCAACGAGGTGATCCTCGATGGCGAGTTTGTGCTCGATAACGGCTTCCGGATCGTGCAGACCGACGGCGTGGCCATCGAGAACCTGTCGATTCGCAACTACACCAACAACGGCGTGTTCTTCACCGGCGTAACCGGCTACCGGGCCAGCTACATCACCGCCCAGAAGTTTGGTGGCTACGGGCTGTACGCCTTCGATTCCTACTCCGGCCAGTTCGATAACTCCTACACCAGCGGCGCCGCCGATGGCGGGGTGTACGTGGGGGAGTGCTTCCCCTGTGACGCCGTGGTGACCGACATTGTGAGCGAGTGGAATGGCCTCGGCTTCTCCGGCACCAACGCCGGCGGCGACCTCATCCTGGTGAACTCGGTGTATCGCCACAACCGGGCTGGCATCGTGCCCAACTCGGGGATGTACGAGTTCTGCTTCCCTCAGCGGGGCAACACCATCGTCGGCAACCTGGTGCACGACAACAACAATGCCGATACCGCCGCCATCGACGCTGCGGTGCTGGCTCGGGGCAACGGCATTTTGATAGCCGGTGGTAGCGGCAACACCGTGCTTCGTAACCGGGTGTTGAACCACAACGTCACCAACATCGCCGCCATCCTGTTCCAGGACGAGCAGTCGAACTTTGCTTTGCCGCCAGGCGATCCGCTCAGCTGTGAAGAGACGCGGGCCCTACCGGTCCTCGAGGAGCCCATCTCGGTGATCTTTGCCTCGAACAACAACACGGTTCGCGACAACGTCACTTCCGATGCCGGGATCGCCGATATTGCCCTGGGCATGCCGAGCCAAACCGGTAACTGCTTCGCCGATAACGAGTTCACCGTGAGTGCGCCGGTGGAGCTTGAGGCCGCCGCCCCCTGTGGTGCCGATGGTCCGGCTGATGCCGACTTCAGTGTGGCCAACGGCGGTTTGGACCTGGGGGCGTTGATCTCCGCTGAGCAGCCACCGGGCCTCGACTATGAAGCCGTCGAGCTGCCCGATCCCGGTCCTCAGCCCTCGATGCCCGAGGCCGACACCGCTCCGGCTCGCCCTGCCACCGACGTGCCAATGGTGGTCGACCTCGATGCCATCGATGTTCCCGCCGCCCCGTAGAGCCAGGACCAGTAAGTTCGATGCGAACTCAGCGGCACCATCGTCCGTCCGCGGTCTGCGCCCGGAGGCGCGGCCTCGGCAATGACCCAACGGAGCTATGGGTCAGGACACCGGAAAAGTTGACTGATGCTGGTAGGTCTCGGGTCGCGGCCCAGACTGGCGCGCCGCTCTCGGACTTCGTGTCTCCCTGGATCTCCGGAGGGTCGGCCGCATCAGCCACATCCGGCATCGCCGCGGCGAGGCACCTGGTTCCACCCCGGCCCGCACTGGTCTCGTCGGTGATGGCGTGGTGAATCCGGACAGCCACGACTCGCCGGTCAACGGCGTGCAGGTCGATGGCCCAACGAAGGGTCGCCAGCTGCAACGGGTGTCTGACACCGTTGCAGGTTTCAGGCCGCTGGTGGGTGTGGGGTTTCAGGTCCGCCAGCGCTGGTGTCATCGGTGATCACGTCGTGACCCTGAACAATCGCAACGTGGCGGTTGACGGTCAGCCGGTTGATGGCCCGACCACGGGTCGGCAGTTGCTGCTGGGCGCCCTTTTGCTGGTGTTGGTCGGTGGTGCGGTGCTGGCCGCGGTGCTGGTGGACCGTGGCTCCACATCGATGGCCGCCGGCCGCGACGCCGAGCTTGCCCGGTCACGCGGCGTCTTTGTGGTGTCATGTGGGTTCAGCCATGCGTTGGGCGATGATCCGATCGTCGAGCCGGGCGCGCCCGGGTTGTCGCATCGCCACGACTTCTTTGGTAATCCCGATGTCGACGCCTACACGGTGGCCGCGGATCTGCCGGGGGGCGACACCACGTGTGATCAGAAGCTCGACACCGCCAGCTACTGGAGCCCGTCGCTGTATTCCGGCGACCAACCGATCGAACCCGAGGCCATCGACGCCTACTACCGGGCCGGGCCCGGTGTCGACCCCACCACGGTGAAGTCGTATCCGCCGGGTTTGGTGCTGCTTGGGGGTGATCCGGCCGCCGAGCAGGCCCAGGACCTGTATGTGGTGGGGTGGGGTTGTGGTCGCAACAGCGGCGCCTACCCCGAACCTCGAACCTGTCCGGAGCGCCAAGCCATGAACCTTCGGGTGAACTTCCCCGACTGTTGGGACGGGCGCAACATCGACAGCGTCGATCATCGCGACCACACCGCCTACAGCGAGGATGGTCGTTGCCCTCAGAGTCATCCGGTTGCCATTGCCCAGCTCACCTACGTGGTGCACTACCCGCCGGTGGCGGTTGATGATTCGCTGCGGCTCGCCTCAGGGTCGACGCTGAGCGGCCACGCCGATTTCCTCAACGGGTGGGATCAGTCCAAGCTCGACCGAGAAGTTGAGGTATGCATCGGCCGGGGCGCCGTCTGCGGTCTGCCCTACAGCACCCTCGACGGCCTCTAAACCGCCTAGCCCACCACCCCCAACCCCGAAATGTCGGAAGTATGCGACACTTATTGTCGTTTTCTTCCGACATTTCGGTCGGTGGAGCGGCGAAGAGGGGCAGGGCGTTATGGGTGTGGTTCCCGAGGTTGGCAAGCCGGAGAACGTGGGGGTGTGTTCCACCCGTATTGGGCGGGTTGCGGATCTGTGCCATCGCTATGTCGACGACAAGCGGCTGGTCGGAACCCATGTTGTGGTCACCCGGCGGGGCGAGGTGGTGCTCAACGACACCTATGGTTTCGCCGACGTCGAGAACAACAAGGCCGTGGCCCCAGACACCATCTGGCGCATCTATTCGATGACCAAGCCAGTCACCAGCGTGGCCTTGATGATGTTGGTGGAACAGGGTCTGCTCCGCCTCGAGCAGCGCATGTCGGATTTCATCCCGGAGTACGCCGAGCCGAAGGTGTGGGCCGGCGGCGACGAAGACAACTTCGAGGTGGTCGACGCCGAGCGCGAGCCGACCGTGCACGACATGCTCACCCACATGTCGGGAGTGACGGCCGGGTTTATCCGGGCCCATCCTCTCGATGCGCTGTACCGCAAGGTTGGCCTCGGCGACTTCTCCCGACCGGAGGGCAACCTGGAACAGGGCGTGGCGCTATTGGCGAAACAGCCGCTGCTCTTTGAGCCCGGCACTCGATGGAACTACGGCATGTCGACCGATGTTGTTGGCCGCATTGTCGAAGTGGTGAGCGGCCAGCCGCTCGACCGGTTCTTCGCCGAACACATCTTTGAACCATTGGGCATGGTCGACACCGGCTTTAGTGTGCCGCCCGGTGAGGCCGACAGATTCTCGGCGATGTACATGCGGGGCAAGAATGGCGATGCCTCGCTGATCGAGAGCTCAACCAAAAGCAACTATCTCAAAGAGGCCGAGTATTTCTCTGGTGCTGGCGGTTTGGTATCGACCGCCGGCGACTATCACCGCTTTGTCGAATGTCTTGCCCGTGGTGGTGAACTCGACGGGGTGCGCCTGCTCGGCCCCAAGACGCTCGACTACATGGCGCTGAATCATCTGCCGGGCGGCGTCACCTTGAACGAGATGGGCCAGTCGCTGTTTAGCGAGACGGCGATGGAGGGTGTTGGGTTTGGTCTCGGTTTCGGCGTGGTCGTGGATCCCGCGGCGGCGACCAACCTGTGCTCGAGAGGTGAGTACAACTGGGGCGGTGCGGCCAGCACCACGTTCTGGATCGACCCGCTCGAAGAAGTCCACGTCGAGTTCTACACCCAGCTCCTCCCGTCCAGCACCTACCCAATCCGCCGCGAGCTAAGAGCCACCGTCTACCAAGCCCTACTCGACTAAGGCCGCGACCAAACGCAATTAGACATGCGACGGGTGTCTGACACCCGTCGCATGTTTGGTATCGCTTGACGGCCGAAAAGTCGGAGAAGGGCGACAAATGGTGTCGCATATTTCCGACATTTCGGGGTTGGGGGCCTGTTGCCGACCTTCGGGTTAGGCGGCGAGGGTTGGGGCGTCGATGATGGTGATGGTGGCGGTTACCGGGTCGACGGAGATGGTGGCGCCGTGGGGGATGGTGGTGGTTGCTGAGGCTGCGCCGACAACCGCGGGGATGCCGTATTCGCGGGCGATCACTGCCGCGTGACACAACAGGCCGCCGGCGTCGGTGACTACCGCCCCGGCGATGGCGAGAACCGAGTTGAAGGTGGGCACGGTGTAGGGGGCCACCAGGATGTCGCCGGGCTCAAGCTGGGCGATGGCTTCGCTGGCTTCGGTCACTACGCAGGCTCGCCCGACATAGGGTTCGTCGCCGATGCCAACCCCGTTGAGGCCTGCGAGGTTGACGGATTCGGTGCTCCCAGATCCGTTCTGCCAGCCGGAGCTGCCCGCGCCCCCGGCTGCTGAAGGATCGGCTTCGTATTCGAGTAGATCGATGACCAGCAGGATCGCTTTCATGAGTTGGCTGAGATGTGGCGGCAGAGCGTCCACCGGCGGCTCGCCTTCGTCCGGCCCCAGTCGTGGCGGCGCCACTAGCGAGAGGCCGTCTCGGCGGAGTCTGGCGCGCTGCGTGATCTGCGCCAGGTTCGGGCTGGTTCCACCCCGCAAGAGGCTGGCTATCTCCTCGGCTGAAAGGTCGAAGACGGTGTCGTTGGTGTCTCGCTCCGCCGCTTGGTCGACGTCACTGTCGGGAAGCTTGCCGCGAGCCTCGAGGCGGCGGCCCGCCTCAAGAACGGCACGGCGCACCAGTCCGGCTGGCCATTCGTAGGTGAGCGGACCGTTCTCGTCGCGCAACCCGTAAAGGGCGCGGGCGGCCGAGACCATCTCTTCGAGTTCGTCGTGGTCAGCGGGGTCGACTTGTCGCCGGATCGAGTCGAGGGCTGCGGCCCCCACCTCGCCCGCGTCGGTGGTTGCACCGCTGGCCGCCAGGTCCTCGTCGGTGGCGTTAACCATCGTGAGGATGGCGGTCGGCATCTCGGCCAGCGCCTGCGATCGGATGTCATAGCCCGTGGTGAGCCGCCATCCGAATTCGTTGATGAAGGCGTCCAGAGCCGTCGCGGCCTCGGGTGAGGCCGCTCGAATTTCGTCGAGGCTGGCGAAGGGGTGGATGTTGCCGTCCTGACCGTTGTTGGTGCTTCGGGCCAGGCGGCGGATGTTGGCCAGCGCCTCGCCGGGGGCGTTGGTCGCCGGAGAATGGCCCGAGAACGTCATCATCACTTCGCCGGTATCGAGACCCCACTCCTGGGCCCGCACCAGGAGCAGGCCGATCGGTCCGAGATCGCTGCTGTGGAGGCGGAAGTGAAGGCGGGTGCCGAAGAGGGCCAGTTCGTAGGCGTCGATGAGGTGATCGGCCAGGGCGGTGTCGTCGAGTTCGGCGGGTTCGACCGCGGCGATGGCCCGACAACGCCTGTTCAGTTCAGGCTTCCATTCTTCGTTCCACCGCCGATGTTCCGCGAGGAACACTTTGTCGGCGATGGCTCTGCCCGCCGCCTTCTCCGCCTTTCGAAACGCCGGGTGGAGTCGGGTTGCTAGTCGCAGGATTGGTGCCGGAGGTAGCGGCAGACCGAGCCCGCCACCCACCAGCGGCACTTGTCGCATGTAGAAGCGGCCCCGCACGAATCGGGCCTGAAGCTCCTTGAGCGGCGCCCCCATGAGCGCGAACCCTTCGGCGCTACCTTCGGTGCAGCCGATGGTGATCAGGTCCTGGCAGATCTTCGACGAGTTGGCCCCGAAGTGGCCGGAGTCGAGTTCCCAGGTGCCGGGGCCGGGCTTGGGGAAGGCTTCGGTATCAGGGTCCGGCTGGATAGTGGGAGTGGTGGCAGCGGTGGTCATCGTGTGTCCCTACTTCTGCTTGGCTTCGGGTAGAGCTTCGGTTCGTCGTGAGGAAAGTGAGGTGCTGTCGGGTAGTCGGCTCAGGTTGATGCGTTCGCGTGCGCAGTTCATGGTGAAGCATCGCCGGGGCTAGCGGCGGAGGTTGACGCGTTCGCGTTCCTGGCGAGCTTGGCTTCGAAGTCGGCCAGGAGGGCCTCAGCACAGGCCAGCGCCAGGTCGGTGGCCTTGTCGGCGTTGTGACCCAGGCGGTCGGTGAGCTCGAGGAACATCGACGATGAGGTAACGGCGATGACCTGGTCGGCGAGGTCGTCGAGGTCGGGTCCCGCGGCCTGGGGGAACAGGTCGGCCAGGAACTTGTTCATCATCACCCGGCTCTCGACCAGTCGCCGTTGGCGCAGATCTGCTCCTGCCGGAGACTGATGCTCGGCCCGAACCGCATCGATGTTGGTGGCGAAGTCGGTCCACAGATCCCGCAGCGCCTGGCCCCGCGTATCAAAAAGCACCTGCCAGTCGCCACCGAGGCTGCGATCGGGAAAGTGGTTGGCCACCCCATCGAGCAGTGCCGCTTTGGTCGGGAAATAGCGGTAGATGGTGCGCACCGACACGCCGGCCACCTTGGCCACCGCCGGAACGCTGATGGCCGCTGGATGTTCATGCACCAACAAATGCTGAACCGCCTGGATGATGGCGTCGCGGGTGACCTGCGCCCGCTGATCAGCAAGAGAAGGCTCCATGGCGTCAGTATGAGCAATGTCACGATTCATGTCAAGCGCGACAGGAATCGTGACATTTGCCATGGTCGACATAACAGAGTAGTTATGTAGTTATGTCCACCCCCACCCGTGCCTCGCTACCACCGTCCGCTCCGTCGGTGGAGCAGGTGCAGTCGGTGCTGAAGGCGCTGGCCAGCGAGCGGCGCCTGATGATTCTCGACTGGCTCAAGGATCCGGTACAGCACTTTCCCCCACAGGAACATGGCGATCCGGTGCTTGACGGTGCCTGCAACCTTTTCATCGGCGAGAAGCTCGGGGTGAGCCAGCCTGCGGCCTCTCGTCACCTGAAGGTGCTGGTCGATGCCGGCTTGGTGATCGCGACCAAGCGTCAGGGGTGGACCTACTACCGCCGAAACGAGGAACGCCTCGCTGCGGTCCGCCAGATCGTCGAACAGATCTGACCAGTACCGACACCAGCCCGACCGAACCCGAACCCCCACCCTCAGCCCAACTTCACCAGGAATCGGAACCATTCATGCATGAATCTCTGAAGGACAAAGTTGTCATCGTTACCGGCGCCGCCGGCGGAATCGGCCAGGCCATCGCCAAGCGGTTTGCCGAAACCGGTTCCAAGGTCGTGGTCAACGACGTGAGCGAGGAAGCCGCCAACGCGGTGGTGGCTTCGATCACCGAGGCCGGTGGCACCGCGAAGGCCGCGATCGCCGACGTTTCCGACTCGGCCGCAGTGGCCACCATGATCGATGCCGTGATGGCCGAACACGGCCGCATCGACGTATTGGTGAACAACGCCGGCCTGGTCAGCCCGATGCTGCACTTCTTCGAAGCCGACGAAGCGTGGTGGCGCAAGATCATCGATGTCAACCTCACCGGCCACTTCATCGTGTCGCACCCCACGGCTCGCATCATGGCCAAGCAGGGTGGCGGCACCATCATCAACATGAGCTCCGGTGGCGCCACCCGGGCCCATCGGGCCTTCACCGCCTACGACGCCACCAAGGGCGGCATCGAGGCGCTCACCCGGGCCATGGCTCTCGACCTCGGCCCCTATAACATTCGGGTCAACGCCCTGATGCCGGGGTCGATCGACACGTCGGGGCTGGATCTCGATGCTCGCAAGCTCCGCGGCGAGAACGTGCCTCTCGGTCGCATCGGCGAGCCGATTGACATGACCGGTGCTGCGCTGTTCCTGGCCTCTGACGATGCCGCCTACATCACCGGCGATGTCATCAAGGTCGACGGCGGCATGCTGGCCCAGCAGCGGTCGGCCACCGTCGACATCATGCCCCCGGCCGACTTCCCCAGCCTCGAGGATCTCTAGTCATGGCCGTGCACCCCTCCCCAAAGAAAAGTTTGTACTTTTCGGGGTCAGACCCCGAAAACTACAAACTTTTGCGTCGCTTGAGAGCCCTGGACTGGAGGGGTTGGTGATGGCTGGCGGAGGTGTGCGGATCGGCGCTGATGTTGGCGGAACCTTCACCGACATCGTGATTGAGTTGGCCGATGGCTCGCTCGATTCCACCAAGGTGCTCACCACCTATGAGGGCCCCGAGATCGGCATCCTCGACGGCATCGGCCAGCTGGCCGAGGCCAATCAGGTTGATATGGCCGATGTCGACCAGATCATTCACGGCACCACCCTGGCCACCAACGCGCTGATCGAACGCCGCGGCGCCAAGACCGCCTTGGTCACCACCGAGGGCTTCCGCGACGTCATCGAGACCCGCACCGAAGGCCGCTTTGAGCAGTACGACCTCAACATCGTGCTGCCCACTCCGCTGATCGAGCGCAAGGATCGTTTCACCATCGCGGAGCGCATCAACGCTCGTGGCGAGGTGCTGTTGCCGTTCGACGATGGCGCCGCCGCCCGCGTTATCTCAACCATCGCCGAGCGGGGTTATGAAGCGGTGGCCGTCGGTTTCATCCACAGCTATCGCAACGCCGATCATGAGCGCCGCTTCCGGTCACTATTGCTCGACGCCCTTCCCGACATCTCGGTGTCGATCTCCTCGGAAGTGTCGCCGCAGATGCGCGAGTTCGAGCGGTTCAACACGGTGTGTGCCAACGCTTACGTGCAGCCGTTGATGGCGTCGTACCTGTTCCGGCTCCAGAGCGAGTTGCAGCATCGGGGTGCCGACTGTCCGCTGTATCTGATCCACAGTGGCGGTGGGCTGATCAGCGTCGAGACCGCCGCCGCCTTCCCGGTGCGCCTGGTGGAGTCCGGCCCCGCTGGCGGCGCCATCTTTGCCGCCGACTTGGCCGCCCGCTTCGGTCGGGATCGGGTGCTGAGCTACGACATGGGCGGCACCACCGCCAAAATCGCGCTGATTGAGGACTTCACGCCGCAAACGGCAAAGACCTTCGAGGTGGCCCGCACCACCCGGTTCAAGAAGGGCAGCGGCATGCCCATCTCGATTCCGGTAATCGAGATGATCGAAATCGGTGCCGGTGGCGGTTCGATCGCCAGCGTCGATGCTCTCGGTCAGATCCGCATCGGCCCCCACAGTGCCGGCTCTGAGCCCGGTCCCGCGGCTTACGACCTCGGCGGCGCCGAGCCGACGGTGACCGATGCCAACCTCCAGTTGGGCCGGTTGCACCCCGACACCTTCGGCGCCAAGACCATCACCCTTTCGCCTGAGAAGGCCGCTTCGGCCATCGACGCCAAGGTGGGCGGCCCGCTGGGCATGAGCGCCGATATCGCCGCGGTGGGTATCGCCGAAGTGGTCGACGAGAACATGACCAACGCCGCCAGGGTCCATGCGGTTGAGAACGGTAAGGATCTGGCCGGCTTCACCATGGTGGCCTTCGGTGGTGGCGCACCGCTGCATGCCACTCGCCTGATGGACAAGCTCGGTCTCGATGAGTTGCTGGTTCCGCCCGGCGCCGGGGTGGGCTCGGCCATCGGTTTCCTGCGGGCCCCGTTCTCCTACGAGGCGCTGCGCAGCCTCTACACCCGCATCGACGACTTCGACTTCGTAGCCGTGAACCGGCTGCTCGAAGAGCTCACCACCGAAGCCGAGACCTTCGTCCGTTCCGGTCTCGCCGCAATGTCAGCCAGCGGCGCTAACCCCGCTGATCCTGCTGGCCCTGCTGACGTCGAGTTGGTGGTGGAGCGCCAGGTGTCGATGCGATACAAGGGGCAGGGTTGGGAGATTCCCGTACGGATCGGTGCCGGTTCCTTCGATGGGTTCGCCGCCGAAGCGTTGGGTGGCACCTTCACCAAGGCCTACGAGGAGTTCTTTGGGCGGGCTATCGACGACCTCGCTATCGAGGCGGTCGGTTGGTCGGTGCGGGTTGCCTCGGTCCTCCCGCCGGTCGCGGTTACCGAGATGCTCGGCGCCTCTGGCCATGCTGCTATCACTGGCCAGCGGTCGGCGTATGACCCGGTAGGAGGCGAGGTGGTCGACACCGCCATTGTCGAGCGGGAGTCTCTTGCTCCCGGTGTGGCCGTGAACGGTCCGGCCATCATCGTCGAGTCCCAGACCACCACCGTGTTGGGCGCTCACCACCAAGCCGTAAGCCAGGCCGATGGCACGCTGCGGATTACCCGCAACGCCCGACGGGAGACCTCATGAGTCGCACGACCAACGACTTCAGCGAGGTCCATTTTCAGATCATGTGGAATCGCATGATCTCGATTCTCGAAGAGCAGGCCCTCACCCTGGTCCGCACCGCCTTCAGTACGTCGGTGCGCGAGGCCGGCGATCTTTCGGCGGGGGTGTTCGACCGTCAGGGTCGTATGATCGCTCAGGCGGTCACCGGTACTCCGGGCCATGTGAACACCATGGCCGCGGCCGTTCCTCACTTCATCAACGACATCGGGGTGGAGCGGATCTACCCCGGCGATGTTTATGTGACCAACGACCCGTGGAAAGCCACCGGCCACCTCCACGACATCACCGTGACCACGCCGGTGTTCATCGGCGAGGAGCTGATCGGCTTCTTTGCCAGCACCGCCCACGTAGTTGATATCGGCGGACGGGGGTACGGGCCCAACGGTCGCGAGATCTACGAAGAGGGCCTGCGCATTCCCATCATGAAGTGGGTGGAGCGGGGCGAGCTCAACCAGGATCTGGTCAACATCATCCGCAACAACGTGCGCGAAGAGGACCAGGTGCTGGGCGACGTCCATGGCCTGGCCGCATCGAACGAAACCGGTCGCCGCCGACTGCTCGAGATGCTCGACGAGTTCGACATGACCAGCCTCGAGCACCTCGCCGCCTTTGTGTTCGACCGCACCCGCAAGGCCACCTTGGCCGCCTTGGCGCCGGTGGCCGAGGGCACCTACCGCAATGAGATGCGGGTGGACGGCTACGACGAGCCGGTCGATTTGGTGGTGGAGCTGACCGTGACCGGAGAGGGTATGCACGCCGATTTCACCGGAACTTCGCCCACCTCGGCCTATGGCATCAACGTGCCCATCACTTACGCCCAGGCCTACTTCACCTACGGCATGTTGGTGGCCCTGGCGCCGGAGCTGCCGAACAACTATGCCTCGCTGTTCCCGTTCACGGTGAGCGCTCCCACCGGGGTGATTCTGAATGCGGAGGACCCCACTCCGGTGTCGGTGCGCCACGTGTTGGGCCACTTTGTGACCGACCTGTGCCTTGGCGCCATCGCTCCGGCGCTGCCCGACGTGGTTCCCGCCGAGGGGGCCGGAGCCCTGTGGAACTTTCAGGCGAGTGCCCGCGGTGCCGACCCGGCCGATGAACTTCCTCCGGTTGAGGTGCTGATGTTCAACAGCGGCGGAACCGGCGCCCGGCCCTCGTTGGATGGCCTCACCGCTACTGCGTTTCCGTCGGGGGTGATGACCATGAGCGCCGAAGCCACCGAGCAGATCGGTCCGGTGGTGATCTGGCGCAAGGAGATTCGCGAGGACAGCGGCGGCGCCGGCACTTACCGGGGCGGTCTTGGCCAGGTGATCGAGATCGGGCCCATCGACGGTTACCAGCTCGAGTTCTCCGCCATGTTCGACCGGGTCGACAATCCGGCTCGCGGTCGCGCCGGTGGTGGCGATGGCGCCCCGGGCAAGGTCTATCTCGACGACGGCACGCCGTTCCCCACCAAGGGTGTGGAGACCGTGCCAGCTGGGCGTCGCATCGTCATGGAGCTGCCCGGTGGCGGTGGCTTCGGTCCGCCGTCGGGTCGGGATCCGCAAGCGGAGAAAAACGACAAAGACCAGGGGTACGTTTCGTGAGTGCAACCAATGGCGCATCGATCGATGGCGCCAGTTTTGATGTGGTGATCGTCGGCGGAGCCATCATTGGCTCCTCGGTGGCCTGGTGGCTTTCCGACCAGGTCGGCTTCGACGGTTCGATCCTGGTGGTGGAGAAGGA
>CALAML010000204.1 GCA_937925845.1 uncultured Acidimicrobiales bacterium
AGACTGCCTGAACCTCATTGCTTTGCATCCGACCGACACACCTCTCCGGAAGTTCCGGGTCTGTGCAGGATTGTTCCTGCGTTGGGTTCATGTTGCTGCCCGGAAGGGTGCCCGGGGAGGCTCACTCGATGATACGCCGTGCCCGGCCCCCGGGCGCTACCGCAGGGTGGCCAGTCCGGTCTGGAGGCTGTTGATGGTGTGGCCGGCGAAGGCCTGATCACAGTGGGGAAGGGCCGCGGCCATGGCGCCAACGAGAGGCTGGTAGTCGTCGGCTCCCATTCGGGGGTTGATCCATACCACCCGGTGAGCTCGGCGGGCCAGGCGGGCCATGACCCGTTCCATCATCTCCGGATCATCCACGTCCCATCCGTCGGAGGCGATCAGCACCACTGCGCCCCGCACGAAGCTGCCGTGGTGGGATCGCAACAGCTGGTCGAGGCTGTGGGCGATGCGGGTTCCGCTGAAGCGGTCTTCGACGGTCTCGGTGGCCTGGTGGATGGCCACCGACGTCGATCGGTGGCGCAGGGCCGGGGTGAGGCGGGTGAGCCGGGTGGAGAAGGCGAATACTTCAGCTTCGGCGCTGAGCACCAGGCCCCGCATCACCTGGAGGTAGGCCGCAGCGTAGGCCGCCATCGACTGGCTTACGTCACAGACCATCACCACCCGTCGGGGTCGGGCTTCGGGTTGGTTGTGCATCAGCCGGATCGGTTCGAACCCGGTCCGTCGGGACGCGGTGAGCGTAGGGCCGATGGCCAGATGCCGGCCCCGTCGACGGGTTTGCATCCGACGGCTGCGGCGGGTGGGCCAGTCCACAAACAGTTGAGTCAACCACTCGCCGATCGCTTCTGCTTCACGCTCGCTGAGTTGGTCGAAGGGGGTGTCGCTCAGCTCTTCGATCTCGCTCGGGCGCAGTTCGGGGATGGCCAGGGCCAGGTCGGACGTTGTCTCGTCTTCGTCGGTGCCGATCGCTTGGGGTCGGGTGGCCCACGGCAGGCTTGGGCCGGTGGCTTCTTCGGCTTCGCCGGAGACGGGTCGAGCCCGATCGTCTTCGGGCGCCGCTACGGGTGGTGGGCTAGCCATGCGTTTGGCTGCGGTGTCGCCGAGCTGGACGGCGTCGGCGAACACGGCCCGGAAGATGGCGTCGAACACCGCCAGATCGCGCTGTGAGCTCACCAGCGTGGTGCGGGCCAGCCAGTACAGCGAGCCTTGGGTTCGGGGTTGGGCCACGGCAAGGGCGCGGGAGAACGACTCGGTTTGGGTCATTACCACCGGCACCCCGGCCCTCCGGAGTCGCTCGGTAAACGAAGCTGCCAGCACCGCCCGATCGACCCCGCGCAGCACGGCCGGTGGAGGTGGAGCCGGCCGGCTTGGCACCCGGCTACCCACCGTCCCGGTCGCGCCGGCTTCTTGGCACCCGGGTTCGTAGACGGTAGGTCCAGACCCCCAGGCCGGCAGTGGACACGGCGACGGGCAGGGCCGCCAGTTCGAGCAGGTGCATCAGGCCGCCGTGGGCGATCACGTCGGGTCGCCGCTGGCCGGGGTTCGGGGGCGCAGCACTCCCCCGCCGGGTGCCGCTTCGCCGGCGATGCCGGGATGCTTGGGCTGTTGCGACTCTTTGTCGTAGATATCGGAGTCGTAGCCATCGGAACCGGTGGCCGCGCCGGATGCTGAACCGGCCACGGTCATGGGCGCGGCTGTGTTCCCCGCGTCCGGCTGGTCGCGGCGCGAACCATCAGCGGATGCCACGCCCGATCCGCCAGCGTCACCTGTGTCGGCGGCTTCAGAGGGATCGTCGGCGAGCGCTTCGGCGACCACCGCTCGATCATCAGGGGTTTTGGCAACGGCACCAATGGTTCGCAGCGCGTCTTCACGGGTGAAGTCGGCGGCGCCCAGAGCCGAGAGGGCGGCGACCCAGTCGATGGTTTCGGCCAGCCCGGGAGCTTTGTCGAGGTCCTGGGCCCGCACCCGCCCAACAAAGTCGGTGGCTTTGGCGATCAGCGGTTCCGAGGCGCTGGCCACGTTGCGGCGAACGATGGCTGCGGCCCTAGTCGGGTCGGGGAAGTCGATCCAGTGGTAGAGGCAGCGCCGCTTGAGAGCATCGTGGAGTTCTCGGGTGCGATTAGAGGTAAGCACCACCACCGGCGGGGTGGCGGCGGTGAACGTACCGAGTTCGGGGATGGTGATAGAAGACTCGCCGAGGAACTCAAACAACAGCGCTTCGAACTCGTCGTCGGCTCGATCGATTTCGTCGATCAACAGCACCGGCGGGGTCGGACCCCGGTGGCGAACGCAGGCCAGGATCGGCCGTTCGAGAAGGAACTCGTCGGTGAAGAGATCGGTGTCGTCGAGTTTCTCACCGCGGGACTCGGCGAGGCGGATGGAAAGCAGCTGGCGCTGGTAGTTCCATTCGTAGAGGGCTTCGTTGGGCGCCAGGCCTTCGTAGCATTGGAGCCGGATGAACGGTGCGCCGAGGGCGGTGGCCATCGCCTTGGCAGCGGCGGTTTTACCGACACCGGGTTCACCTTCAAGCAGCAGCGGCTGGCCGAGCGTGACCGCCAGATAGAGGGCGGTGGCCAGGCCGTCATCGGCGAGGTAGTCGGAGGCGTCGAGTCGAGTGATGATGTCGTCGGGCCCGGCGATCGCAGGCAACCCCGATGACCCGCTCGAAGCGCCCGGATCGCTCGGATCGCTCGGATCGCTCAATGGGCTTCCAGTTCTTCGACGTGGCGGGTTCGACATCCCGGGTTGCAGTACCAGTAGTCGGTGCCGTCGGCCTGCAGATGCGGGGTGTCGGCCATCACGGTGACGGTCATTCCGCAGATCGGGTCGATCGCTTCGGCCGGTCGTGACGTTGCGGCGGCCGGTTCGGGGGCTACCAAACCTTCGCGACGAACCGCTCGCACCACTTCGGTCATGATCGACAGGGCGATCTCTTCCGCGGTGCGGGCTCCAATGTCCACGCCGACCGGGCTGCGTACCCGTGCTGTTTCGTCGTCGGTGAGGTCAAGTGATTCGAGCACCGCCGCGCCCCGGGTGTGGCTGGCCACCAAGCCAACAAGGCCGACCCCGGCGTCGAGGGCGGCCCGTATGGTGGCCTCTTCGTCGCGGCCATGGCTGGCCACGATCACGGCGGTAGCGCCGTCGACGTCGATGGTTTCACCGCTGACGGCGATGTCGAAGCCGAGCGGTCGCGCCAACTGGGCCACCGCCGCGGCCACCGGTGTGGTGCCCACCACCGACAGCTTCGGGGCCGGTAGCCGAGGTTCGAGAAAGATCTCGAGGGCCCCGCCGGACAGGCAGGGGTTTACCTCGGTTCGGGCTCCGGGGCTGTCGGGGAAAGACTGATCGTCGCCGGCGGGTAGCACGCGTAGCAGGAGTGCTTCGCCGGACTCGAGCACGTCGAGGGCCGCGGTGCGTACCGAGCCCTCGGCGCACTGGCCGCCCACGAACCCTTCGATCGAACCGTCGGCTGACACCAACGCGGAGTCGCCTGGGCGGGCCGAGGTCGGGCACTGGGCCCGGACCACGGTCGCCTGCACAAACGGCACCCGGTTGGCGATCAGCTCTGCGGCTCGTTTCGACGTCGATGACACGTGAGGTTCTCCAGGTACCCGTTAGATGGGCGGCTGAAGGGTGCCCTGCATGGCCTCCCACACCCTCGATGGGGTGAGGGGCATGTCGGCGTGACGCACGTTGTACGGCTTCAGGGCGTCAACGACCGCATTCACGATCGCTGGTGGTGACCCAACCGTGGCCGACTCGCCGATGCCTTTGGCGCCGATGGGATGGTGCGGCGATGGGGTCACGGTGTGGCCGGTTTCCCAGTCGGGCACCTCCATCGCCGTTGGGATGAGATAGTCCATCAGCGATCCGCCGAGGCAGTTGCCGTCCTCGTCGAAGGCGATCATCTCCATCAACGCCATGCCCACACCGTCGGCCAGACCGCCATGGACCTGTCCTTCGATGATCATCGGGTTGATCTGGGTGCCACAGTCGTCGACGGCGATGAAGCGCCGCACCTTTACTTCGGCGGTGCCGGGGTCGATGTCGACCACACAGATGTAGGCACCGAAGGGGTAGGTGAGGTTGTCGGGGTTGTAGCAGATCTGGGCTTCGAGTCCGCCTTCGATCCCTTCCGGCAGATCGCCGGCGCCGTGGGCCTTCATGGCGATGTCGGCAATGGTCACCGACTGCGACGGGTCGCCCTTTACGTGGAAGCTGCCCTTGTCCCATTCGAGGTCGGCTACCGATACTTCGAGCATGCCCGAAGCAATGATTTGGGCTTTGTCGCGAACCTTGCGGGCCACGAGAGCCGCGGCCGCACCCGATACCGGGGTCGAGCGACTTCCGTAGGTGCCGAGACCAAACGGGGTGTTGTCGGTGTCTCCGTGCACCACATCGATGTCGGCCGGCGGGATGCCGATCTCTTCCGCCACGATCTGGGCGAAGGTGGTTTCGTGGCCCTGGCCCTGGGTCTTGACCGAGAGCCGCACCACCGCCTTGCCGGTCGGGTGGATGCGCAGCTCACAACCGTCAGCCATACCGAGACCGAGGATGTCCATGTCCTTTCGGGGTCCGGCGCCGACCGCTTCGGTGAAGAAGGAGATGCCGATACCCATCAGCTCGCCACGTTCGCGTTTCTCGGCCTGCTCGCGGCGAAGCTCTTCGTAGCCGGCCATGTCCATGGCTTTGCGCATGGTCGGTTCGTAGTCGCCCGAGTCGTAGACCCAACCGGTCTTTGACTCATACGGGAACTGGTCGGGTTGGATGAAGTTCTTGAGCCGCAGTTCGGCTGGGTCCATGTCGAGTTCGTAGGCCAGGCAGTCGACGATGCGTTCCACCAGATACACCGCTTCGGTGATGCGGAACGAACAGGCGTAGGCCATGCCGCCGGGGGCCTTGTTGGTGTACACCGCGGTCATCTTGCAGTGGGCTGCTTCGATGTCGTAGCTGCCGGTGAACACGCCGAAGAAGCCGGCCGGGTATTTCACCGGGGCCGCGGTGCCGTTGAAGGCGCCGTGGTCGGCGAGCACGTTGGTGCGGATGCCGAGGATTTTGCCGTCCTTGGTGGCCGCGATTTCGCCCCGCATGATGTAGTCGCGAGCGAAGCCGGTGCTCACCAGGTTCTCGGTGCGGTCTTCCATCCACTTAACCGGCTTGCCGATCACCAGCGACGCCACGATGGCGCACACGTAGCCGGGGTAGATGGGCACTTTGTTGCCGAAGCCGCCGCCGATGTCGGGGGCGATCACCCGAATCTTGTGCTCGGGTAGGCCGGCGACAAGGGCATAGACGGTTCGGTGGGCGTGGGGCGCCTGGGTGGTCGACCACAGGGTGAGTTTGCCGTCGACCCGTTCAACGTCGGCCACACAGCCGCACGTTTCCATCGGGGCCGGATGCACCCGCGGGTACACGATGTCTTCACTCACTACTACGTCGGCTTTGTCGAACACCGCGTTGGTGGCTTCTTCGTCGCCGGTCTCCCAGTCGAAGCAGTGGTTGTCGGTTTTGTCTTCGAGGTCATCGCGAATGACCGGCATGTCGGGGTCGAGCGCTTTGCGCACGTCGATCACCGGGTCGATGGCTTCGTAGTCGACCTCGATCAGCTCGAGGGCGTCTCGGGCCGAGTAGCGGTCTTCGGCCACAACAAAGGCCACTTCCTGACCCTGGAAGCGCACCTTGTCGGTGGCCAGTACCGCCTGCACGTCGTTGGAGAGTGTGGGCATCCAGGCCAGGCCCTGTTCGGCCAGGTCGGCGCCGGTGATGACCGCTTTCACCTTGGGGTGGGCTTGGGCCGCCGATGCGTCGATGCCGTTGATCTTGGCGTGGGCGAAGGGCGAGCGCAGGATGGCAAGGTGCAACATACCGGGCAGCTCGACGTCGTCGCAGTATTTGCCGAGCCCGCGCACGAAGCGGGGGTCTTCCTTGCGGAGCATGCGGCCGTAGCCGACCGGCTTTTCATCGTTGTCGACGAAGCCTTCGGGCTTTGCGGTATCGGGTTCGACGGCGGTCATGATGCGCTCCCTACGGTGACCGGGGTTTCCGCTTCTTTGGCGGCGGCCCACTGGATCGATCGGATGATGGTGGAGTAGCCGGTGCAGCGGCAGATCTGGCCGGAGATGGCTTCGCGTATCTCTTCTTCGCTCGGGTTCGGGTTTTCGTCGAGCAGGGCTCGGGCCGTCATCATCATGCCCGGGGTGCAGAACCCGCATTGGAGGCCGTGGCACTCGATAAAGCCCTGCTGCACCGGGTCGAGTACGCCATCGACTTCGAGGCCCTCGACGGTGCGGACCGTCCGTCCGCCGGCCATGGCGGCGAGCACGGTGCAGCTCTTGACCGGTTCGTCGTCCATCCACACCACACAGGTGCCGCAGTTGCTGGTGTCGCAGCCCCAGTGGGTGCCGGTGAGGCCGAGGTGGTCGCGGATGAAGTGCACCAGCAGGAGTCGGCCTTCGATCTCCTTGGTGACTTCTTCGCCGTTCACGCTCATGGTTACCTGCATGTCATGCCTCCTGGGCTCGGGCTGCGGCACGTCGCAGGGCCCGTTGGGTGAGTTCGTTGGCCAGATGGGTTTTGTATTCGGCGCTGCCCCGCATGTCGGTGCTGGGGTTGGCGCTGGCGGCGGCGATGGCGCCGGCCTGAGCGAAGAGTTCGTCGCTGGGTGGCTGGCCGGCCAGGGCTTCGGCAATACCGGGGATGCCGGTGGTGTTTGGGCCAACGGCGGCCAGGCCCACGCGGGCGTCGGCGATGTTGGCTCCGTCCATCCAGATGGCGGCACCGGAGGAAACCACGGCCCAGTCACCGGCTCGGCGTTCAACCTTTTCGTAGGCGCTGGAGCCGCCGGCGCGCACCGGGATGCGGATCTCGGTGAGCATCTGGCCATCGGCCACTGCGGTCTCATAGGGGCCCACGTGGAACTCTTCCATGCCCACGATTCGTTCGCCGTCGCCGCTGCGGATCACGCAGCTGGCGTTGAGGGTGGTGCAGACGGCGGAGAGGTCTTCGGAGGGGTCGGCTTGGCAGAGCGATCCGCCGAGGGTGCCGCGGTTGCGCACCACCGGGTCGGCGATCACTTTCTCGGCGTCGCGAAAGATCGGGAACACTGCGGCCAGTTCGTCGGATTCGAGCAGCTCGCGGTGGCGGGTCATGGCGCCGATGCGCACTTCGTCGTCGGTCACTCGGATAAAGCCGAGCTCGTCGTGGAGGTCGTTGATGTCGATCAGGTACTCAAAGTTGGCGAGCCGCAGCTTCATCATTGGCAGCAGGCTGTGGCCGCCTGCGACAAGGCGCGCTTCGCTGCCGAGTCGATCCATCAGCGCAATGGCGTGATCGACGCTGGTGGCGCGTTCGTATTCGAATGGTGCCGGTACTTGCATGGTCCCCCTTAGTGGCTCGATGGAGCTAGTGGCTCGATGGAGCCGTGCCCGGATAGTTCCCCGAGGACTTGCTTGCGTGCGGCCCCATCGGCCGCCAACAGAATCGCCCCCGCGGCTGTTGTGACCCTGACTTTCCTTCGGATTCTGGGCCCGGTCAAGCGTGAGTTAAGGGTTTCCTTAATTGACCCCCCGCTTCGGCTGTCTTCGAGCGATGTTGGCGCCTATTGTTCGGCCATGACACCGACCCAGCTCCGAGCTTTTGCCGCCGTGGTGCGGGTGGGGTCGGTGGGCGGCGCCGCGTCGGAGCTCGGCGTTACCAACGCCGCGGTGTCAGCTCATGTGGGTCAGTTGCGCAAGGAGCTCCACGATCCGCTGTTTCATCGTTCCGGTTCGGGGTTGGCCTTCACCCCGGGTGGGTTGCGCCTCGCCAGCCGGGCCGGGGAGATTCTGGGTTTGCAGGACCGCACGGTTCGCGAGGTGGGTGAGGCCGGTTCGGCCCGGCGGGTGTTACGCCTTGCCGTGTCGAGCACCTTCGCTGAGTTCTCCGCGCCGGGCTTGATCGAGGTGTTTTCTACTCGGGCCGATGATCTCGATGTCGAGATGAGCGTGCACTCACCCACCGATTTCGAGGCGTTGTTGGCCGCTCGCCAGACCGATGTGGCTATCGGGCCGATGCCCGGTCGAATCTCAGAGACGCTGACCCAAACCGTGTTCCTGAAGTATCAGGTGGTGATCGTGGCTGGCCCCGACCATCCGTTGGCGTGCCGACGAACCAACATCGCCGCGCTCCGTAAGGCCACCTGGTTGTTAGGCCCGTCCGCAGCTGAGCCGGGAAGTGTCGTAGCGTCGAAACTGGCCATGTTGCGGGTGCCCGAGTCGGGTCAGCGGATCTTTCAATCCAATGCCGCGGCGCTGGCCGAGGCCCGGCGGGGCGTCGGCTTGTCGTTGGCGGTGCGGTTCTCGGTGGCCGACGATCTCCAGGCCGGCCGTCTCGTTGAGGTGAGTGGACCGGCGGCCCAGAGCGACGGCACCTGGGGAGCCTTGACCCTTCCCAGGCACAGCCGCATCCAGGCCGCTTCGGAGTTACTGAGTTTCATCACCACGCCGCGAGCAACGCGGGCCATGCTCCAGGGAGCGGGTGCGACCGTCGGGCGTTTCCGCCCGGCGGTGCACATCACCCTTTGGAGCTAGTGCCGTTGCTCCCGTGTGCGTCGGCGGGTAGTTGCAACCAGCCCAAAGCCCATCAGCAACATCACCATCGCTACCGTCGTGACGGTGCGACTGTCTGCGCCGGTGAAGGCCAGCCGGGGTTGTTCGGCGGGCAGCACCTGCAACCGGGCGATGTCGTGGTCGTCCTCGTCTCCACCGCGGTTTCCGGTCTCGTCATCAACAGGTGTTTCGCTGTTGTTGGCGTCCGGAACTGAATCGGCGTCGAAGAGGAGGTCGCCGTTGGGGAACACGAGGGCGGCCCCGTTGGCGTCGACCGCACTAGCCGAAGAGATCTCGGCTGTGTTCTCGACGGGTCCATCGGCCACCGCTCGGGTGGTGATGTCGACCGTGACCGATTCGCCGGGAAGCAATGGACCGGGGACCGAAATGGTCGCCCCGTTTGGCCCCGCCTGCCAATCGTCATCAGCCAGCTCGAGGGCGGCTGGTAGATAGTCGACCACAATGATGCTGTCGCCGGCAACGTCACCCTGGTTCAGCAGCGTGATGGTGAAGGTGACCTCATCGCCAATGGCGACGGTTCGTAGGTTGGACCCATCGTCGAGAGCTTTGCGGAGGGCCAGGTCGAAGGTTGGCGTCCAGAAGCCGAAGTCGACTGTGAGGTTTGAGTTGCCGTCCGGCGTGTTCGGGTCGTTGAACAACCCGGTCTCGTTGGTCGGCTCGGCGCCGCTGAGGGTGACGGAGCCGGAGAAGACATAGCCGTCGGGGCACCCACACGGGAAGCCGTTGTCGTCGTCGTCAACATCGGTGTTGGGGTCGACTTCGGTCGGGTCGGACGAAAGCATGCCCGCCAAGGCACCGTCCGGGTCCCAGTTCTCGGGCGCAATCCCCACCACATAGTCGCCAGGCAACAAATCGGTGAAGAGGTAGGCGCCGTCGGCGTCGGTGGTGTCGGTGGCGATGGCGTCGGCGGCGTCGATCACCCCGTCGCCGTTGAGGTCATCGGGTTGGCCATCACCATCAGCGTCGCTGAAGAGATGGACAACCACGCCCTGGATCGGATCTTCGTCAGCGTCGAGGCTGCCGTTGTTGTCGTCGTCGAACCACACCTGGTTGCCCAGGCTGTAGGTCGGAGCATCGACCAGGGCGATGTCGTGATCGTCTTCGTCACCGGCGGCGTTGTCGATCTCGTCATCGACCAGTGGGTCGCCGTCGTTGGCGTCGGGGGTCGAATCGATATCGGTTACCGGGGTTCCGTCCGGGTTGGTCAACGGCACCGGCGGCGTCGACGGATCACCGTCGTCGTCCTCGGTAGCGGTTGCGCCACTGATCTCCGCCACGTTGGCCAGTGCCGACAGATCGGCGCCTGCTGCGATGGTAAGCATGACCGGAACAACGATTGACTCGCCGGGAGCGATCGTGCCGGTGATCGATACCGATCCGTCGGTGCCTGCGGCGCTCCACGTATACGGCAACGCCTGGTCGCCGGTAGTGGTGCCGGCCGGGTTGCTGGACGGGTCGAAAGCATCCCACTTGGAAAGGTCGACATAGTCAGCCAACGTGATGTCGGAGCCGTCGACGGTGCCCTGGTTGAAGACTTCGATCAGGAAGGTCACATCCTGGCCGATCGCCACCGGCAGCTGGGTGCTGGCAGCATCGAGCGTCTTGCGGAGCGCAAGGTCGAATACCGGCACGCCGGCCACATCGTGGTCGTCTTCGTCGCCGGTCACCGCGTCGGTGCCGTCGCCGTTGCCATCCACATGGTTGTCGCCATCGGCACCCGGCCCGGTGGGCTGGGCGTCGTTGGCGATGTCGCCGTCAGGCGTGGAGTCGGTGTCGGTGATCGTTCCGTCGGAGGCGTCGCCGTTCGTCGGATCGTCATCGTTGTCGAAGTTGGAGATTTCGGCCCAGTTCACCAACGGGCCGCCATCCCAGTCGGCGGCCAGCTCGAGGGTGATCGGCACCACGATGGTCTCGCCGGTCTCCAGCAGACCGGTGGTAGCTACCGTGGCCACTGGTGCGGTGTCGTTGGCCGCTCCACCCCAGGTGAAGGCGAAGCTGTCGCCGTTGCCGTCATCGATCACCGATCCCGACGGGTTGTCGGCCGGATCGTAGGTGAAGCCGGACTGCACGTAATCGGTCAGCTCGATGGTTTGGACCGGGTCGTCCTGGTTGGTCACCTCAATGTTGAAGGTGAGCAGCGAGGCTCCGGGGGTGGCCCAGTCGCTGGGCGGGAAGGTGGAGGGGTCCAACTTCTTGGCCAGCGCCAGGTCGTAGGTGAGCTCGCCAACCACGACTCCGGCGACGTCGTGGTCGTCTTCGTCGCCGCCGGCGAGGCCGGACTCACCGGTCTCGTCATCGGTGGTGGCGTTGGGTCCCGACGGCTGGTTGTCGTCGTCGGGATCGTCGTTGGGGGTCGAGTCGAGGTCGGCGATCGGTAGGCCGGTGGCCTCGTCGATGACCGTTTCGCCAGCGGCGTCGGTCGGGTTGGCGGCCGAGATCTCGGCCCAGTTGTTGATCTGTCCGGAGGCGTCGTCGTCAACAGTAAAGGTGATGTCCACCTCAGCACTGCTACCCGGCACCAGTGGCCCGGGGTAGACGATGCTTGCGGTGCCGTCGCCGTTGTCGGTCCAGGCCGAGTCGGCGAGGGTGAGTCCGGCGGCGGGCAGGTAGTCGGTGACTTCGATGTCCGAGCCGTCGATCAGGCCCTGGTTGGAGATCGTGATGGTGAAGGTGACGCTGTCGCCGGGAAGAACGCTGGCCAGGTTCGTGCCGTCGGCCAACTGTTTCTGCAGGGCGAGATCAAAGAGGGTGAAGCCGGCCACGTCGTGGTCGTCTTCGTCGACGGTGCCGTCGTCGTTGATCTCGTTGTCGGTGGCGTCGCCCGGGCCGTCGGGTTGCAGGTCGTCGGCCGGGTCATTGTCCGGCATCGAATCCTGATCGACCAGATCGCCCGATGCCGCGTCTCCGGTGTTCGGATCTCCGTCGTCGAAGTTCGAAATTTCGGCCCAGTTTTCGAGCGTGTTGGTGCCGGTCGGTAGTGGGTCGGCCCACACGAGGGTGAGTTCGATCACCACCGACTGGCCCAGGGGCAGCACTCCGACAAATTCGGCTACGGGCTGCTGCGGGTTGGTTGCGTCCCAGCTCCAGGTGAGTTCGGTGCCGGGGTCGGGGGTTCCGTCGTAGTCAACATCGACTGCTGCGGTGGTCCCGCCAGGGTTGAGGGAGAGGTCGATGTCTTCCCACGTGCCGGCCACGGGGTAGTCGAGATAGTCGGTGACGTCGAAGTCTTCAACGGTCTGGCCCTGGTTGTGCACTTCGATCTCGAAGGTGACGGTGCCGGTGGCGGCATCGATAGTCGCCGGGTCCAGCGTCTTTTCGAGTGCGAGGTCGTAGGGCAGCGTGTATCCGGCGTCGAAGGTGTGGTCGTTCATGCCCGGATCGCCGGTCGACATCACGATGTCGCCGTTGACCACGTCGGAGTCGGAGTTGTCGTCGCCGGTCGCCGCGGTGGCGTCGGGGACGGTTTCTGCGAGGTCGGCGTTGGTGAAGCCGGCCGGAAGCGGCGAGGTGTTGGTCGAGACGTCAAAGCTGATGGTGTAGTCGGTGTTGGCTTCGAGACCATCGGTGGTATCGAAGTAGTACTCACCGTTGGCGTCGGTCGTGGTTGTCGCCACCACGTTGCCATCAACATCGAAGAGGGTGACGGTGACTCCGGAGAGGGGGGTTTCACCGGGGTCTTGGATGCCGTCGCCGTCAAGGTCGAGCCATACGAAGTTGCCGATCTCGATCGGGATGAAACAACCCTCGACATCGCCGATGCCTACGCCCTTGCCGCTCAGACCGTCGCCGATCAAGCCGTTGTAGAGCTCGGCATCGGCGGTGTTGGCACCATCGGCGGTCTGGTACCAGGAGAGACCGCCAGAGTTGAAGGCGAAGGGGTCCATCGATGACACCACCACCTCGTCGAAGTACGGGTTGAGGTAGAGGCCACCATGGGAGGTTTCGGCGTGACCGCTGTTTCCGGCCAGGAATCGTTCGTCGCCGTACCACTCCGCCAACCCACCTGGGCCGAGGTGGTTGGTCTGATCATCGATGTTTCCGCCGGTGGCGTCGGGGAAGTTGTTAAACGGATCACAGGCGGATCCGGCGGCGCCTTCCAATAGCCAGGTTGGGCTGTCGGGATCACCGGAGGTGTTGCAGGCATGCAACAGGTCACCGCTGGCGAAGAATTGCCCCAGTGTGGTGTCACCTGCGACCGGACCGTAGTTGTCGGGTGCAACCTGAAGGCCGGCGCGGTCCATGATGCCGATCACCATCGAGCCGTCGGAATCGAACTCGATGTCGGCGAGTAGGGGTTGGTTGCGGAACACGAGGACCCAAATGTTGGCGGGGGTGTCGCCCCAGGGGAGGTAGTTACCGTCGACCACTCCCGAACCGGCAAAGCAGCCCGGGAAACCGCCGGGACAGGCCCGGTCGTAGTCAAGGGGGATGGTGAACACCGAGGGTCCGGCGACACCACCGGCGATGTCGATCTCGACGACGTGGGCTTCAAGGTCGGCGGCTCCGGCCGCGGAGTTTTCTGCCGTACAGGTCACGCCCACATAACCACTGCTGGTGTCTTGGGTGTGCAGGGCCCAGATCTCGTAGTCGTCGGGGTTGGCGGTATCGGAGCAGCCCGGGTTGGCGATGGGGATCGACCGGAGCCAGACCGGGTTGTTGCCGGTTGCGGTAGGAGTGACGTCGTACACCTCAACCGATCGGTTGAGGAGGTTGGCCACCAGCATGGTGCGGCCGTCGGGGGTGACGTTGATGTCGCCGATGCCTTCGCGACCGACACGGCTGAAGGCTTCGGCGTCGTGGGTCGGGTCGGAGAAGTCGGTGCCTTCGAGGTCTCGGGCGAAGGCCGTTCCGTAGCTGGGTCCGCCGAGGCTGTTCAGGGCTACTGCTTGCCAGGCGCCGGTTGGGTAGTCCATCCAGTAGAGGCCATCGATGCCTTGAGAGCCGAGTTGGTTGTGGCGTTTCAGGACCGCCGAGGTAAACAGCGTGGAGTTCCACTCGTCGTAGGCGACACCCCAAACCGCGCCGAGTTCGTCGGCGGCGTTGGTGGCGTTGTCACCGTCTCCCTTGAGGCCGAGCTTCTCGATGGCGCCGGTGGTGTCGTAGTTGAGGCCAACCACAACGTCCTGGGGACCTCCGGCGTCACGATCGCCGTTGACGAAGCAGGTGGTGAACACCTTGCCGTTGGCGGAGTTGGCGTTGCCGCCGAACCCGTCACCGGTGGTGGGGCACTGCGATGGCGGCACGGTGGCCCAGTGAGCGACCTCGCCCGGCGACACAAACCGGACGCTGGTGCCATAGTCGGGGCCCGACGAAGCCGAGGCCCATCCAGCAGCCTCGTCGGCGGCATCCAGGGTGAACTCGACCCGGAACGAAGAACCGGTCAGGTTTTCGACGGGACAGGAGTAGGTCGGCGGGCTGCCTGGTGTGACAGCACAGTTCACCGATGCACCGGTTGCGTCGAACGCAGTGACCGTCACGCCCGAAGGTGGTGACAGGGGGTCCGAATCGGAGATGGCCTCTCCTGGGTCAACCTCACCGTCGCGGTCGAAGTCGACATAGATCGAGCCGGTAACAGCCGGGTCTCCCGCGGCGGCATTCAACGGCTGGGCTGGGATAACCACCAGCGAGCCGAGGAACACCACCAGCGCTACAAAAAGCGTGCCTGCAGAACTGCGATAACGCATGTGTCACTTCTTCCCATCTCGTCACAAACGGTCGCCATAGTTCAGCGATGTGGTGTCAAGATCGGAAGACGCTTTTGCCGCTTTAACTAAACAGCGTGTGTAACACTGAGTCCATTTTGAGCGCGGCTCACCCCGGTCAATCAGGGTCGTGAGCGTCGCAACGCCTCAGAAATTGAGCGCGTCAAGCTCGCCCTAGCCTGGCCCTAGACCGTGCGGACACGGCGTTGTAAGCGGCTTCAGGTAGGAGACTCTAGAAGGCTGCTAGGTGTGGGTCTCAGCGTTACGCCACGGCACCGACACACCGTTATCTCAGTTGAGGACGATCTGTCCCTTCTCGGTCTCATAGCGGGCCGTCGCTTCTTCCACCGCCACCATCTGGCGTTCGGCCAGTTCGGGACGGGCCGCACGGGCCCGGTCGGCGGCACCGATCAGGGTGTCGACCTGGCCTTGGAACCGCGGCATCACTTCGCGGGCCATGAGTTCGTAGCTCTTGTGGGTGGCGGCCTTGTTGGCCCAGTTGTGGGCCAGGGTCATGTAGGCCCCGAAGCCGCCGTTGGATTGTTCGAGCAGTTCTTCGATTTGGGCGATGGCCATCTCCGGTGTGCCGACCACGCCGAGGCCGTTGTTCACGAAGTCGATCATCTCGCCAAGGTTGCCGCCGTCGACAGCCATCTGCGGGAAGGCGGCCACGTTTTGGAAGTAGCGGAACCACTGCTCCATGCCGTACTCAACGTCGGCGCGGGCTTCGGCTTCAGTTTCGGCCAAATGCATCAGCCCGACCAGGCGCCACTTGGCTCGATCGGCGACCTGTCCGTGTTGAGCAGCTACCTCTTCCTGCACCGTCCAGTGGTGGGCCAACACGTCCATGCCCACGGCCACAGTGGCTCCGAGCGAGAGCACTCCCCCGCCGTATTTGCCAGCCAGCTTGGCGCCTGACGGTGAAGCCACCGCGGCGATGGCCAGGTCGAAGAGCGGGTCGCTGTAGGGGCGCAGGTGAAGGCGCGCATCTTTCAACGTAAGGCCGGGCGATTCGTGGCTGATCGGTTCCTCGCTGGTAAGCAGATGCATCAGAATCTCGAGCCGCTCTTCGAGCAGCGGCCGCATCTGCGTGGGGTCGAGACCGAGCATCGACGCGTCGGTGGGTAACGCTCCGGGGCCGACGCCCATCATGATGCGGCCCTTGGTGAGATGGTCGAGCAGCACCATGCGCTCAGCCACCCACAGCGGGTTGTGGTACGGCAGCGACACCACGCCGGTGCCGAGTCTGATGTCTTTGGTTCGTTCGGCCGCGGCGGCGATGAAGATCTCGGGCGAGGCGATGATCTCGCTCCCGGCCGAGTGGTGTTCGCCGATCCAGGCTTCGTCGAAGCCGAGTTTGTCCATATGAACCAGCAGGTCCAGGTCGTCCTGAAGCGACAGCGTCGGGCTGTGCTCGGGAGCGTGGAACGGTGCCATGAAGGTTCCGAAACGTAAGCGCATGGGTATTCTCCCCCAGTAGGTGTTTGATGCATCCCCCCGAACGCACCGCCCCTGAGACTACGTCAACCAATCGCCCGATGTCGGGTGAACCGCCATCGAGAAACGTGGCGATCGGTGACGCTCCGGTGCGGGCGGTCACGATCAGCCGAAACGGGAGAGGCGGTGTCTACGCTGAAGCGATGCGATCGATCGGAGCGTGGTCCTGATGACTGAGGCGGCCCCCCACCTGCTGCACCCGTTCTCCTATCCGGCGAAACCCGAGGGCGACTACATCAACATCGTCCGGGGTGAGGGTGTGCGGGTGTTCGACGACACCGGCAAGGCCTACATCGATGGCATCGCCAGTTTGTGGCTGTGCCAGGTTGGTCATGGTCGCCCGGAGTTGTTGGAGGCCATCACGTCCCAGCTCAACGAGTTGGCCAGCTACAACATCTTCGATCCGATGACGAACCCGGTGGCGGCGGCGGCGGCGGAGCGGATCGCGTCGGTGTCACCCCATCCAAATGGTCGGGTGTTTCTTGCCAGTTCCGGTTCGGAGTCGATCGATACCGCGTTGAAGCTGGTGCGTCTGGTGCAGCAGCGTCGGGGCCACGGCGACAAGCAGATCATTATTCGCCGAACCCGTGGCTACCACGGCACCAATTTTGGTGGCACCACCGCCCAGGGCATCGAGGGTAATCGGGTGGGTTGGGGCGATCTGGTTCCCCACTTCGTCGAGGTGCCGGCCGATGATCTCGAAGCCTGCTCACGACTGTTCGCCGAGCACGGCGCCAACATCGCCGGGGTGATCACCGAGCCGGTGCAGGGTGCCGGTGGGGTGTGGCCTCCGCCCGACGGTTACCTGGAGGGGTTGCGTCGGTTGTGTGATCAGCATGAGGCGCTGCTGGTTTTTGATGAGGTGATCTGCGGTTTTGGTCGCACCGGTTCCTGGTTCGCCGCCCAGACCTACGACGTGACACCCGACCTCATCACCTTCGCCAAGGGCGTGACTTCGGGCTATCTGCCCGTGAGTGGTGTGATCGTGTCGGCCGACCTCGGGGAGGAGTTGTCCGAGCCCGGCTTCAAGCTGATGACGGGCTACACCTATTCGGGCCACCCGGCCTGTTGTGCCGCCGCCATCGCCAACATCGACGTGATCGAGGCCGACGGCCTGGTAAAGCGAGCCAACCAAATCGGCGAACGCTTCGAGGCTGGCCTCTCCGCGTTGGCCGCCGACGGCATGATCGAAAGCTACCGGGGCGTCGGCGCCATCTGGGCCGCCGAAGTCGGGCGGGACACCCTCGAGATCCGCAATCGCATCCTCGAGCTCGGGGTGATCCTGCGACCCATCGGCACCAGCCTCGCCATCTGCCCACCGCTCACCATCGAAGACGCCGACATCGACCAAATGATCGAAGCCATAGCCACCACCGTCGCCGAGTAGCCGTCCCCAAACAGCAACGTTCCACGATCGACAAAGTGCGGTGCAGGAGGTGCAACCAAACGAGTCGAACTAACATCTCGCAAACCACCACGTTTGAAGGATGCTCAATGTTCCGCTGCTCGCTCTTTCGCCGCTCTCCTGTCATTGGCGTACTCACCGCCTTGATGGTGCTCGCCGGGGTCGTTGTCGCCATCGAACCGGCCCCCGTTGACGCAGCCCCAGCCGACGGGCCGTGGGCCACGGAACAGCGAGCCCTTGGCGCCAACCAGGTGAACTTCCTCGGTCAATCCGATCAGGTCTTTGGCTTCCGGTTCCAACCGTTGCGCAACGGTCGAGTCACCAGCCTGTCGGGTCGTTTTAGCGGCGCCAAAACCGTGGTGCTGGCCGACGTGAGCCGCAACGTGCTCGCCACCCGCACCGTCACCGGCAACGTCTTTGGCTGGTCGGGCACCTCGCTCGGCGCTGGCATCCCGGTGCAGGCCAACCGCAGCTACATCGTGGCGGTCAAGGTGGCCCGCAACTGGTCGTCGTCTCTGGTGTGGGGCGTAAATATGCCGTTCACCCGCGGCGATGTTCAGGTGTTGAATGCTGTGGCCGGTCGCTCCGGCTCCTCGAATCCGGCTACCTGGATCCGCTCGATCCAACCAAACACTCAGCCGATGCTGCGGGGCATGGTCGATATCGAGTTCACCCCCAACCCGGTTAGTGGCGATCCGTATCCGCAGACTCCAGGCGTGATCGATTCCTTTGGTCAGGTTGCGCCGCAGGGTCCGCTCGGTCCGGGTTGGGGTGCGGTCGACGCCTACTACGCCAACTTCCCCCGACGGCCCGGTGAGTGTTCGAAGGAGGTTCACAGTCGTTACTGGGTTCGCGGTGCCGACGGGCGGGTCCATCCCACCTGGCATCCACCGGTTGATGCTTCGGGCTGTGCCTTTGGCCACGAGCACGGCGACGACCCCCGACAATCTGATCTTTACCGGTTCTCCGAGGGCATCGGCTTTGCCATGACCAAATCGGCCAACGCCACCGGTAACCGGGTCGAGGACCATGTCGGTCACAAGATCACTGTGCAGGACGACTGGCGGGTGGTGAACGGGTCGCCCCAAAACGGAAGCGCGAGTGCTGGCACCACCGAGGTGATCACCCGGAGCAACATCACCTGCGATTGGTTGTCGAAGGTGCATCAGGGCAGCCACTCAAACGATGCCCTGCGTAACAACGGCCACGAATACTTCCTCAACGTGTCGTGTTCCGACGACCTCAAGCTGCGATTGAAAGGCTTGCTCACCTGGGGTGCAGCGAACTACGCCGGCGGCACGCCCGCTGAGTTCCAGGCCGAACGCAACCGGCTCGGCAATGCCGTGTTCGATGCTGAATTCCCCCAACGCGCCGGCCAGTCGGTGGTCACAAACGTCTGCGGCACCAACGCCACCGAATTGTTCAATCCCGGCTTCACGCCCAACCAACCCATCGCCCAGGGCAACAACCCGAGCGGCGCACTACGGGATCTCGATGGCAAGCGGGAGTTCGCCTGTGTCAGCGACCTGCTCACCAGGGGCGCCGACTTCCAACGCTTCGAAGAACTCTGGAAACCCGACGGCATGGTGCGCTTCCCCACCGGCGGATGGATCGACTTCAGCCCCTACTACGTCGTGTTCAACCCGGCCCGCTACGTCGACGACGAGTGGGCCGAACGAGGTCGGGCCAACGCCTTCTTCTCCACCGCCAACCTTTGTGTGAACGACAACCCGTGGTTCCGAAACAGTCGGCCGACCCCGGGCTTCTGCAGCCAGGTGCCCCAGTCGGTTCGTGATGCCAGCCCCGCCAACCGGATCTCGCACCCCGACAACCCAATGAACGGTACCAAGCGGGTCATCCACCCGAAAGTGATCGCCATGGACACCACCAGCCTCACCGCCCGACCCGACGGCACCATCCACTTCTGCAGCAACGCCCGCATCACCGGCATCCGAATCATCCAGCCTGGCCAAAACTGCGGACCCGGAGAAGTCTCCCAAATGGTGAGCCAGATCCGCCGCCCCTACCAAAACCAATCCGGCTCCGACGTCGGCGCCACCACCGACCCCCAAGGCAACCTCCGAGGCGCCGGCTACCTCAACGAATGGGTCCGAGACTTCGACCACCCCACCATCCGCTTCCCCAACTAAAACCCGCCACACAAAGCAGTGGCCGCGCCAGTCATTCGGGAGAGGCAAGCTCACCCTTCAACGACCAACGGCACCAACGCGTCCGCGGACGCGCCAAAACCACAATCGGTGACCTCTGGAGCCAAATGGAAGTCACGCTATGTGAAAAGCCGCGTCCGCGGACGCGTCCGACAGCATCGAACCTCTGCCGAGCGTTTCCTTCGAATATGGTTCGGAAATCTTCTGGCTGCTTTCGATTCTTGCTGGCGGTGAATCGTGTGCAGAGAGGTGTCGCTTCGGCCTCGCAGTTGCGTCGTAACGCGGCTAACATCGCCGTGGGGCCAACAGTCGTAATGGGCATCGCTTTGGCGTCGTTGTGGGCAGAGATTTCTCGGGCAGGGAACATTCCACGGCCAGGCGGGAGTGCTCGTAGCGACCTATCAGGCGTCCATGCTGGTTGGCTGACTGCGAAACAGAAATGAGTCCCGCAGAAGGTGCCATAGGAGTAGTGCCGAGGTGGTTGCCAACCGCATCGGTTTGAGCCAGGGAAACGGTTTGGGAGTAGTGCCGGGGAGCCAACCGAAAAGACAGAGGCGGGGTCGATGAACTCACGCGCCTTTCGATTCCAACCGGGTGCTCCCCCACCGGAGCGAACCATTGCCCGCCAACGGCTGAACGCTCGGCTGCGTGAACGCTTTTCGGCCCGCCTCACGGTGATGTGTGGCGTGGCCGGAGCCGGGAAGTCCACCGCCTTGGCCCAGGCCATCGCCAACAATGAACTCGACCCGGCCGGCGTCGACCACTGGTTGGGGCTGAGCGCCCGCGACGTCGACCCGGTGCAACTGTTGTCGGGCTTGTCGATCGCTGTGGGCCTTGAGGAACCAACCACCGACATCATCGGCACCATCGATGCCATCGCCGATGAGGTGTGGCGCCGCTCCCCCAGCGAGGTGGCCATAGTCATCGATGATGTGCACCACCTTGGCCCGGAGGCGATGAAGGCGGTCCGGGAGCTGTTGGAGACACTGCCGGCCAACGGCCATCTCCTGCTGGCTGGCCGCACCCTTCCCGATGGTCTGCCGCTGGCTCGGATGCGGGCCCATGGCACCCTTTGCGAGCTGACCGAGCAAGACCTGAGCTTCACCGATGATGATCTCCGTCAGCTTCGATCGGCGCGGGAGTCCGTGGCCGAGGTGAGCGACCTCCCTCGCCATCCGGCCACTGCTGATCTGGCCCTCGCCGCCGGCGCCGATGCCGGGTCGGAGTTCCTGTGGGAAGAAGTCCTCAGCCCGATTCCATCGGACCGCCTCATTGCCCTGCAGTGCGCTTCGGTACTCGACGACTTCGACGACGAGCTTGCCCTTGCGGTTTCGGATGGAGCATTTGATGCCGCCGAGTTAACTGCGGGCCTGCCGATGGTGGCTACGAACGAGTCGGGCCGAACCAGCATGCACAGCTTGTTGCGGGCTGCGCTCGACGAACGCCTCACCCCCGATATGGCCACCAAGGCGGCCCGGTTTGCCGCCCAGACCGAGGTGGCTCGCGGCAACCTGGCCGCGGCGATCCGGTTGTTGGCCGATGGTGTCGACGACGCTGGTGTGGTCGATATTGCCCGCACCTTTATGTTCCTTCCGATTCTGAGCACTCCGCTCGGCGATATCGCCACGGTCGCTCAGGCCATGGCGTCCGCTTCGCCCGGCAGTCCCCTCACCCGTTTCTTCACCTGCCAGGCGCGCACCGACGTTCGCTCGCCGTTTGTGCTGGACGAGTTCCGCACCCTTGCCGACGAAGCTCGAGCCATGGGCGATGCCGAGTTTGAAGCGGCTGCGCTGCATCGAGCCATTCAAGGTGAGCTGATCGAATCCAACGCCAGCGACCTCTTGATGCTCCAGCGACTCAAAGATCTCGGCAGTGAGGTGCCGTTCGCTCGAGGCGTCGGCGCCTACTACGACTCGCTGACCTTGCAGCACATGGGCCAACCGGAGAAGGCTCAGGCCCTGCTCTCCGAACTCGATGTGTTGGACCCCGCGATACGGGCGGTGCAGCGAGCCGAACGGTTGGTGGATCTCGGCCGTCCCGAGGAGGTTGGCCGCCATATCGGCCTCGACGACCTGGCGGATCTGCCGGTCGGTACGGAGATCTTTCAGTCCTTTGCCATGTGGCTGCGCGGCGAAACCACACCGGAGATCGCCGAGCAGATCGCGGCGGCGATGGTGACGCCAACCCTTGCCCGTGGCCATCAGCACACCAGCATCTCGCTCCTCGGGGTCACCACCATGGTGGCCCTGGCCGCCGGGCTGAACGATGTCGCCCACGAGCGCGCCACCATGGCTCGCGAGCTGCAACCATTCTGCCCACCGGTGATGAGTGCCTTTGGCGGTCTCTCTGGCGCGTCGGTGGCTTTGGTGACCGAAGGCGAGGAACAGGCTCGGGAGCTGCTGGAGCAGGCGCTAACCGAGTTACCGGTGCAACTCTCGCCGAAGCGGCCCCACCTGATGTGTCTTCCGCTGCTCTACAGCTTGGCCCCGCAGACCCGTGAGACTCTCGAGCGGTGGCCCTTCGGTCGCCCGCTTTCGATCGCCATCCAGGCCGGTCAGGCTCTGGTTGCCGTTCGTGAAACCCAGGACACCGGGCCGGCCTGCGATCTCCCTTGGAATGAGGAGTCCATACTCCGGGCCCATGTGTTGGCGCCCCAGCTGTGCGAACTGGCCGCCACCGCCGCATCGCAGGGAGTTGGCGAGGCCAAGGATCTGATGGATCGTCTCCCGAACCGGCGGGCCCTGCTGGAGCGGGTGGCCACGTGTGATTCTGAGGCAGCGGCGAAATGGTGCCAGGATCAGCTGGAATTGTTGCCGGCCCGCCCCCGACAGAGCGTGTCGGTGCAGACGTTGGGCACCTTCACTCTCTTCCGCGACGGCCATACCGTCGACGACGGCGACTGGGTTCGGCGGAGTCGCGTACGCGAGTTGTTTGGCCTGTTGGTGGAGGTTGGCCGCCTCAGCCGGTCCGACGCCATCGAGATGTTGTGGCCCGACCAGGATGGCGACAAGGCGACAAGCAGTCTGCGGGTCACGCTCTCGTATCTGCGTCGGGTACTCGAACCGGACCGTCTCAAGACCGAGGCGTCGTACTACCTGTCGACCGAGGGCGAAACGTTGGAGCTGTCGTCGGACATCATCGTGGACGTGACCGCTTTTGATGCTCAGCTCGACGCAGCCCGCAGCATGGATCAGTCTGGCTCACCGGCCGAGGCCCTGATCACCTACAGGGACGCCCTCGATCTCTACCAGGGTCCCTATCTTGCCGAGTTTGATGCCACCTGGGTGATGTCGACCCGGCTGCGCCTCCAGTCGCTGGCCACTGCCACTAGCTGTCGGATCGGCGAGCTGACCCTGGCAAGAGGTGAGCCTGAGGAGGCCTGTCGTTGGGCGGTGAAGGCTCGAGCCATGGATCAGCTCAACGAGCGGGCTGCTCGGCTGTTTGTCTCGTCGCTGGCCTCAACCGGAGACCGTTCAGCAGCGGTCCGCGCCGGCAGATCCTTTACCGAAGAACTCAACAGCGCCGGCCTCACCGCCGGACCAGAAACAGCCAAGCTCCTGAGCAAGCTGATCAGCTAGCTGCGTCGGAGTCCACTGTTGCGAGTACGGTGCCGGCTTCGACGGTTTCGCCGACCTGTACGCCCACGGTGGTCACTGTGCCCGCTGCCGTTGCAGCCACCGAAAGTTCCATCTTCATCGCTTCCATCACCACGAGGACGTCTCCGGGCTCGACCGAATCGCCGGGGGCTACGTTCACGGCAACGATGGTGCCGGGCATGGTGGCGACGGTTGAGCCAGCTTCCACCTCGGAGGTTGGTTCCCGGAAGCGGGGCTCCACTGCGAACTGGATTGTCCCGACCGGGCCGGTGACCGACAGAAGTTCGCGATCGTTGACCGCCACTGCGGACCGCACGGCGAAGCGACTGCGAATGCTGTCGACGGCCAGGTCGGCTTCGGTCGGCGATAGTGCGTAGACCACCGGGTTGTTGAACACCCGCCCATCCACCGCCAGCTCGGTGAGGGTGCCCCGGCTAAACCGGTAGGTGACGTCGATGGTGGCTGCGTCCGCTTCGTCGACGGCGCTACCGGCGACGGACAACAAAACTTGTTGACCCTGGGTGCTCACGTTGCGGAAGCCGGTCGACACCGAAGCGGTGTTGCGGTCTTCGTTGCGCTGGGACGCCTGGCGGGCCAGCGCGGCAACCGCGGCTGACAGGGCCAGGTCGTCGTCTTCCACGAGTGGTCGGCCGAGTTGGGCCGGGTCGTGTCGTTCGAGGAAGCTGCTGTCGGCTTCGCCGCTCAGGTATTCGGGGTGGCGGAAGGTGCGTACCAGCAGGTCGCGGTTGGTGGTGATGCCGTCGATGGTGGCCGCGGCCAACGCTTTGGCCAGCCGTCGGGCCGCGGCCTGGCGGGTTGGGGCGTGGGCGATCACTTTGGCGATCATCGGATCGTAGAACTGGCTGACCTCGCCCGAGTCCCGTAGCGCGCTGTCGACCCGCACCCCGGCCTCGGCACCAGCGGCGGCGCCCGGCACGTCAAAGCTGTGGACCACGCCGGTCGATGGCCGGAACTCTGCGGTGGGGTCTTCGGCGTAGAGGCGGGCCTCGATGGCATGGCCGTTCGGCAGCCCGATGGCGGCCTGGTCCGGCACCGCACCACCGGCAGCAACACTCAGCTGCAACGCCACCAGGTCCACTCCGAATACCGCTTCGGTCACCGGGTGTTCCACCTGGAGGCGGGTGTTGACTTCGAGGAAGAAGAACTCGCCGGTGGGCGCCAGGAGGAACTCGACGGTGCCGGCGTTTGTGTAACCGATGGCTTCTCCGGCCCGCACCGCGGCGGCGTGGAGTTCGGCCCGGTTGGAGTCGTTGAGTGACGGGCTCGGGGCTTCTTCGATGATCTTTTGATGGCGCCGCTGAATCGAGCATTCGCGTTCGCCGAAGTGCACCACCCGACCACTGTTGTCGCCAAAGATCTGCACCTCGACATGGCGTGAGGGCGACACGTAACGCTCGGCGTAGATCGTGGCATCGCCGAAGGCCGACTCGGCTTCGCGTGCCGCTCCGGCCACCGCCTCGGCCAGTTCGCCCGGCTCCGAAACGATCCGCATGCCTCGGCCACCGCCGCCAGCGGAAGCCTTGATCAGCACCGGATACCCAACCTCGGCGGCCGCCGCCGAGACTGCGTCGGCGCCCATCCCGGTGAGTTCGATCGACGGGAGAAGCGGCACGCCGGCGTCGGCCATCTGGCGCTTGGCTTCGAGTTTGGAGCCCATCACCGTGATCACTTCGGCCGAGGGTCCAACAAACACCAGGCCGGCATCGGCCACCGCCTGGGCGAACTCGGCATTCTCCGAAAGGAAGCCGTATCCGGGGTGGATGGCGTCGGCCCCGACCCGTCGGGCCGCATCGATCACCGCGTCGATCCGCAGGTAGGACTCGGCCGGGGTGTTGCCGCCGAGGGCTACGGCCAGGTCGGCGTCGGCCACGAAGGCACCGTCGGCATCGGCGTCGGAGAACACCGCCACCGTTTCGATGCCCAGGTCGCGACAGGTGGCCATGATTCGTCGGGCAATCTCGCCGCGGTTGGCGATCAGCAGACGGTTGATCGGCCGCATCGTTGGCGACTCCTGGTCGGTTGCCGCCACCACTACATCCTGAATACGCCGTAGCCGCGCTGGCCCCGGCACTCGTTGGTCAACACTGCGGACAGGGCGATGCCCAACACGTCCCGAGTGTCCCGGGGGTCGATCAGCCCGTCGTCGTAGAGCTGGCCCGACATCACTTCGGCCTTCTCCTCGTGGGTGATCTGATCGATGATGGTGCGGGTTCGTTCGGCGTCGGCTTCCTCGTCGAACTCGAGGCCGCGATCGGCGGCTGAGGCCCGGGCCACGATCGACAGGGTGCCGGCCAGCTGCTCCGCCCCCATCACCGCGGTTTTGGCGTTGGGCCACACGAAGAGGAACCGGGGGTCATAGGGCCTGCCGGCCATCCCGTAGTTGCCGGCGCCGTAGGAGCCGCCGATCTGCACCGTGAGGTGGGGCACGGTGCTGTTGGTGACGGCGTTGATCTGGTGGGATCCGTGTTTGACCATGCCTCGCTGTTCGTATTCGGTGCCGACCATGTAGCCGGTCACGTTCTGCACAAAGAGCAGCGGTTTGTCGATCTGGTTGGCCAGCTGGATGAACTGGGCCGCCTTGTTGGCGTCTTCGTTTAACAGCACGCCGCGGTCGTTGGCCAGGATGCCGATCGAGTGGCCGTGCAGATGGGCGAAGCCGGTCACCAGGTTGGGGCCGTAGTTCGGCTTGAACTCGTCGAACTCCGAGTCATCCACGATCCGGGCCAGCACCTCACGGACCGGGAACGGCACTTTGAGGTCGGCCGACACGATGCCGAGGAGTTCTTCGGGGTCATAACGCGGCGGCTTCGGCGCCCGGTCGGGGCCAGGGCCCAGCTTCGGGTAGGTGAGGCCTTTGACGATCTGGCGGCCGAGGCGGATGGCATCGAGTTCGTCTACCGCGAAATAGTCCGATACGCCGGAGGTATTCGAGTGCATGGCCGCGCCGCCGAGGTCTTCTTCATCGGCGTCTTCTCCGGTGGCCATCTTCACCAGCGGGGTGCCGCCGAGAAACACCTTGGCCTGGGCGTCGACCATCACCACGTAGTCGCTGGTGCCCGGGAGGTAGGCGCCGCCCGCGGTGGAGCTGCCGAAGACCAGCGAGATGGTGGGGATGGCGGCGGCCGAGAGGGCGGTGATGTTGCGGAACACTTCACCGGCCTGGAGGTAGAGCTGGAGTTGGTGGGGCAGGTCGGCGCCGCCCGACTCCACCAGGAAGATCATCGGCAGCCGGTTCTGGCGACAGATATCGAGGGCCCGGTTCATTTTGCGGACCGTGATCGGGTTCATCGATCCGCCCCGCACTGTTGGATCGTTGGCCAGGATCACACATTCGGTTCCCGACACCTGACCGATGCCGGTCACCACTGCCGCGCCCACGGCAAAGTCGGTTTCTGCAGCTGCGGTCACCGAGAGTTCGAGGAACGGAGCGTCGGGGTCGAGCAGCTTTTCGATCCGCTCCCGAACCCAGAGCCGGCCCCGCTTGTGGTGGCGCTCCCGGTATTTCTCTCCCCCGCCGCCAACGGCCTCAGCCACCAGCGCCTCATACCGTTCCAGGTGGACGGCCATGGCCGCCTGGTTGGTGAGGTAGGTGTCACTCCGCACATCGACGTGCGTCGGGAGAATGGCCATCAACGCCAAAGGTTAGTCGTGCCGGCGCGACAAAGCCGCCAGCGGGGAGGCTCCACTTGCGGCTGCATCAAGGAGCTCCGTACTCCGGCCCCGGCGCCCGCTTCTGCATCCGGATTCTCCGGGCAAAGTCGGCGGTCGCAACGTCTGATCACTAGCCGGGCCCTTAGACCGGAACCGCTTCGAGTACACCAGGGACCTTTAGGCTGAAACCATGAGGTTCGTTGATGTCTGATGCCCCCGACTACCTGCGCCGGATCCTGACTTCGCGGGTGTACGAAGCGGTTTCGGAAACCCCACTCGATGTGGCTCCCGAACTCAGCGAGCGGACCGGAAACCGGGTGCTGTTGAAGCGCGAGGATCTCCAACCGGTCTTCTCCTTCAAGATTCGCGGCGCCTACAACAAGATGGCCCATCTTTCTCCCGAGGCCCGCGCCCGGGGTGTGGTCGCGGCATCGGCTGGCAACCACGCCCAAGGGGTGGCGCTGGCGGCGACGCTCCTCGGTTGCCCGGCGGTGATCGTGATGCCCGTGACCGCCCCTGAGGTGAAGGTAGATGCGGTTCGGTCACGGGGCGCCGAGGTGGTGCTGGCCGGCGAAACCTACGCCGAGGCCTCACTTGAGGCCAGCCGAATCACGGCCGAGCGGGGCCTCACCGAGATCCATCCGTTCGACGATCCGGATGTGATCGCCGGTCAGGGCACCATCGGAATGGAGATTCTCCGTCAGCACACCGGGCCGATCCACGCCGTCTTTGCCGCCATCGGTGGCGGCGGGTTGATCTCGGGGGTGGCCGCCTACATCAAAGCGTTGAAGCCCGATATTCGAATCGTCGGTGTCCAAACCGAGGATTCCGACGCCATGGCCCGCTCGCTCGAGGCTGGCCATCTGGTGGAGCTCGACGAGGTCGGTCTGTTTTCTGATGGAACCGCAGTCCGGAGGGCCGGCACCGAGACATTCCGGTTGGCCCAGCTTCATGTCGACGAGATCATTCGGGTCGACACCGATGCGGTCTGTGCCGCCATCAAGGACGTCTTCACCGATACCCGGGCCATCGTCGAGCCGGCCGGCGCCCTGGCGGTTGCCGGGGCCAAGGCCTACGCCGAACGCACCGGCGTGACCGATGAAACCCTGGTGGCCATCGCCTGCGGGGCCAACATGAACTTCGACCGGTTGCGGTTCGTGGCTGAGCGGGCCGAGATCGGTGAGCGTCGCGAGGCCGTTTTTGCCGTGACTATTCCCGAGGAGCCCGGCAGCTTCCGCCGCTTCTGTTCGGTGGTGGGCGATCGCAACGTGACCGAGTTCAACTACCGGATCAGCGATGAGGCCGCGGCCCATGTGTTTGTTGGGATCGGCATCACCGAGCTGAGCGAAGCTACAGAAATTGCAACCGGCTTCACCGACGCCGGGTTTGCCACGATCAACCTCACCGAGGATGAGCTGGCCAAGTGCCACCTTCGCCATCTTGTCGGCGGCAAGTCGGCTCTGGCGTCAAACGAGGTGCTGTACCGCTTCGAGTTCCCGGAGCGGCCCGGCGCGCTCCTTCGATTCCTCACCACCATGAACCCGACGTGGAACATCTCGCTGTTCCACTACCGCAATCACGGCGCCGACTACGGCCGGGTGCTGGTAGGTATGCAGGTGCCGCCCGACGAACTCGGCGCTTTGGCCGAGTTCCTGGATCGCTTGGGCTATCCCCATAGAAACGAAACCAACAACCCGGCCTATCAACTGTTTCTCGGCTGAGCTACCAGTTCAGCAACCGGGCGCGTTTGGGGTCAGACCCCAGACGCGCCCGGTTCGCTCTGAGTCCGATGCGTCGCCGCCCAGCGCGACTACGGGAGGCAGCCGTAGCCGGCGGGGTGGGTGGTGGGCTGATTGCCGTCCCAGCACAGGTGTGCTTCCCAAAGCTTGCGGCCCGCCCCAGCGGTGGGTTGGCCGTTGCTGCAGCTCTCGTAGGCGTGAAACACAAACTGGCTGAGGCCGTCGGGGGTGGTGAACGGCGAGCCATGTCCCGGCCCGCAAAAGGCTCCGGTGTTGGAGATCAGCGGGGTAGCGCTCGAGCGGACACATGGGCCCAGCGGACCGCTGCAGATTGCATGGCCTTCGGCATAGGAGCCGTTCCAGTGCTGGCCACCGGCGTAGAACATGTGGATCGTGCCGTTGCGGACGTGCATGCCGGGCGCTTCGATGTTGTGGCCTTCCCAGGTGGCGGGGTCGGCTTCCATCACGATCGATGAGGAACCGGTCATGTACTGGCCGTTGCTGCCCATGGCCTGAATATGGATGCGGTTGATCACACTCGGGTTGTTGGTGTTGGGGTCACAGGCCTGGCCGTCCCACTTCCATGCGAGGTACAGGCTGCCGCCGGGGGCGAAGAACGGGCTCGGATCGATCGAGCCGCAATCGGTCTGACACACGATCGGGCTGCCGAGTGCGCTGTAGGGCCCCTCGGCCACGGGCGCAGTGGCCACACCGATGCAATGAACTCCGTGGCTCCAGTGGTTCGCGGAGAAGTACAGCACAAACTGACTGTTGAGCGGGTTGTTCGGGACGTGTATCACTTCGGGCGCCCAAACCGTTCCGGGCTGAGCCCAGCCGGGCAGCGTGGGCAGGGCTTCCGCGGTGGAGTCCCAGCCGTTGAAGATGTTGCGTTGAAGAACCGGCACGTTCACCGTGGGGCTGTTGGTGTGAAACAGAAACTCTTTGGTGATGCCAAAACCGATCGGCGCAGTGATCACAAACGGGTCGGCAACGGTGCCCACCGATTTCAGGAAGGGGTCAACCACCTCGGGCTGAGTGGGCACGGTCTGACAGGCCGAGGCCACCAGACCGAACAGGCACATCAGCACCACCAGCCGCTGTGACACCCGCCTTTTGAGTGACCGTAGTGGGCGCCCACGCTCGTGGCCTCGCCGGGCGCGCTGATGCACACCAAAAACACTTCGCCCGCCTGGATCTACCAATTCCGCCACTTCTTCCGCTCGATGGACCTTCTGATTGACCATCAGTCACAATCGGCCGCCTCCCCCATTCTATGAGACATTGAGGGGCGTTCGGGTAATTCTGCTCCCGGGTTCTCACTTTCCGTGATGTCTCTTCGCCTGATCGCGCTACCGAGAACGTTCAGCCCACACCGCGAAGAGCGGGTCGCCGCCCTGGCCTGGCCCTTTCCTAACGTCCGAGATCGCCGGTTCGAAGCCCTCGGTCAGCTCGAAGTACCGGGCCACGATCTGCATCCGGCCGTGGTCATCGGCTGCCAACCATCCCCGCACGGCCTTGGTGGGGAACAGTCGGTTGGAGAAGGTGCACACAAACCGGCCGCCCGGTTTCAGCACCCGGGCCACCTCGGCAAAGACGTCGAGGGGGCGAGCGAGGTAATCCACCGAAACGCAACACACCACGTCATCGAACGAAGCGTCTTCGAACGGCATCTGCGGATCGCGGTTCAGGTCGTGGACCACTGTCTCCGAAGCCATGGGGTTGGCATCGAGTTCGGCCTGGTTCATGCCGAGCAGGGTGAGCCGGCCGGGTGCCGTGGCGAAGTGACTGATCCAACTGCTCATCAGATCAAGGACCTCACCGTCGATGCCGAGTTCGTCGTAGAGTGCCCCGACCGCTTCGATGGCGCCCTGATCGATATGGGTCACCAGTCGGGGCGGCCCATAGAAGAGCTGGTCGGAAGACTCGTCCTGGCGGGAGAAGAACCCGGCCGGGAAATGGGCCTCGTGGGAATCGTTGGCGGCTTCGGTCACGCCGCCGAACCTAACCGAGAATCCTCGGCCCAGCCGAGCCAGCTATCGTGACGTCGTCATTCGAAGCACACCATTGTCGGCCCCCGCCGGCGACGATCCAGGAGGGTAGTTATGTTGGTCAAGGCCGCGGTACTGCGCAGTGGGAATGGTCCATTCTCGGTTGAGGAGTTGGAGCTGTCGGAGCCGCAGGCTGGCGAGGTGCTGGTGAAGATGGTGGCGGCCGGGATGTGCCACACCGATCTGCTTTCGCGAGACCTGCCGCCTGAGTTTTTTGCCGGGCCCCAGGTGTATGGCCATGAAGGCGCCGGCGTCGTTGAGGCGGTTGGATCCGAAGTCACCGACATCGCGGTTGGCGACCACGTGGTGCTTTCGTTCAACTACTGCGGAGACTGCACCGCCTGTTCGAAGGGCCGGCTGCCCTACTGTTTCAACTTCGGCGCCCACAACATGAACGCCCGACGCCCCGATGGTTCGTCCGCATTCACCGATACCAACGGTGAGCGGGTGGGATCCCACTTCTTTGGACAGTCCTCGTTCGCCAGCCACTCGCTGGTGGCCCGACCGTCGGTGGTCAAGGTCGACCCAAGCCTGGACCTCACCCGCTTGGGACCACTTGGATGTGGCATCCAGACCGGTGCCGGCACGGTCTTTAACACCCTCGGGGTGGAAGCGGGGTCGTCATTCGTGGTTGCCGGCGCCGGAGCGCTGGGCCTCAGCGCAGTGATGGCGGCCAAGGTGGCTGGTGCTACCAACATCATCGCCATCGATCGTCATGCCAACCGACTGGAGTTGGCGACCCGGTTCGGAGCGACAGAAACCATCTCCGCTCCCCCGGCGGAGTTGACCGGCCTGATCCACGAAGCCACCGGTGGTGGTTCGGACTATGCCTTTGACACCACGGGCAACGCCGAGGTGGTTCGAGCCTGCCAGCAGGGTCTCCACAACATCGGCACCATCGCCCTGGCCGGCGTGGGCTTTGGCGATCTCACTTTCGACTTTCTCTCGATGATCAGCGGCCGGCGGATCGTGGGCGTGATGGAGGGCGACGCCACCCCGTCTGAGTTCATCCCTCATCTGGCCCAACTGAACGCCGACGGCCAGTTCCCGTTTGATGAACTGATTCAAACCTTCCCGTTGGACCAGATCAACGACGCCGAAGCGGCAAGCGCCAGCGGCCAGGTGATCAAACCCGTGCTGCTCTTCGAATAGATCTTCCTGGAGAAGCCCTGTGGCTGGAGCCCGCAGGACTCCAGCCGGTACTACTCGGTCAGATCGGTACAGCTCCGGCGGCTGTTCCATTTGTCGAGTTCGGCCTGGTCGTCCACGGCGGTAGCCACGCCGTTGGAGAGCCGGGCTGGAATCCATTCGTAGCCTTCGATGTCGCGGCCGTTCACGGTTACCTTCAGCACACCGGACTCCGTGCTATCGCCGGAGTATTTGTAGAACACGAAGTTGCCCATGCCGTAGTGGACAAAGGCTCCATCTTTGAGACCACCGGACTGAAGCCGGTGGGCGTGGCCGCCAACGATGATGTCGGCGCCGGCGGCGATCAGTTGGTCCGATAGTTCGAGCTGACGGGGGGCGGGACAGGTTTCGCCTTCGATGCCCCAGTGGAGATACACCACCACGGTGTCGTGTTCGGCCCTCGCTTTGGCCACGGCGTCAATGATCACGTCGACTTCCTTGGCCGATGCCAGGCCAGCCTTGTCGTCGGTGGCGGTCCACAGGGTCCGCACCGAATTGTCGAGCACTTGGGTGGCGCCGATCACGGCGATGCGCTGACCGTTGATGTTGGCCACATAGGGCGCGAAGGCTTCATCGGCGTTGCTGCCGGCACCGATGATCGGGTAGTCGGCGGCTTCGGCTGCGTCGAGGGTGTCCTGCAGGCCGACGAGGCCGAAGTCCATGCCGTGGTTGTTGGCCACGCTCACCACGTCGATCCCGCTGGTCTTGAGGGCATCAAACACCTGCGGGGTGGTTCGGAAGTTGTACGCCTTGCCCGGAGTCGGTTCGCCGCGCTCGGTCACCGTGGTTTCGAGGTTGGCGATGGCCAGATCAGCGTCGGCCAACATGTCGGCGACCGGGGACAGCATGGTGGTGGTTTCGTTGGCCAGCCGCACGCCAAGGTCACGCTCAAAGTGCATGTCGCCGCCAAAGGCGATGGTGACCGAACCTTTGGGTTCAGCCGGCTCAGCATCGGGTTCGGACTCAGCCTCGGCTTCGGTGGTGTCGACGTCATCGGCTTCCGCCACCGGGTCGCTTTCGGTCTCCGTCTCGGGCTCGTTCTCGGTCGCGGATCCATCGGTCGTGGGCGCCGCGCTGGTGGGAGATGCGGTCGTGGCCGCTGCTTCGGTGGAGGCTGTTGTTGGCGTTGACGAATCTGACGAGTGGTCCGGAGCCTCGTCGCGTGACTGTTCGGCACCGGCTACTTCGGCGTCGGTCTCTGGGTCGGCATCATCAGAATCGGAAACTGCAGACTCAGCGTCGGTATCGTCATCGGAATCGGAATCGGAACCTTCAGACTCTCCGTCGGATCCCGCGGCGGTCTGGGCCTCTTGCGTTCCGTTGTCGGAGTCACCCAGAAGGGCGAAGCCGACGATGCCGACAAGGATCAGGGACCCGGCCATGACTGCGGCCAGGATTCGGCGATGGAGGGCGGTCATGCCCGCTGCGTCGGCATCAGCCGCGCCATCTTTAGGGGTCATTGGCTTCTCAGTCTGCTCCGAAAATGCAGTCCCTGAGCCGCATCGGTCGAATTTTTGTCAGTTGCCGGAGTCCGAATCCGGTTCAAGTAGGTCATCGAGGTTGAGATCATCAATGTTGAGATCATCTGGGTCGAGGTCGCCGAGGAGATCCTCGATCGACCCGTCCTCGTTGAGTATGTCTTCGAGGATCCGCTGTGACTCTTCGATTTGTTCCGGCGAAACTTCACCCAGGCCTCCGAGATCACCAAGCCCGCCAAGGCCTCCAGCTGCACTGATGTCGATGTCCTCATCCCCGAAGGTGCCACTGAACCAGCGATCCCACAACTCCTCCATCACCTCGGGTTCGATTCCTTCGGCGGCCGCAGCCTCGGCGAGGTGGCTACGCAGGGATCCCGTTTCGACCAGGTCGAAGTTGTTCTCGGCCACAAACTCGCGGAGGGCGCCGACCAATTCGTCCCATCCCATCAGCTCGGCGGCCGCCAGATAGAAGCCGGGAGCTTTGCCGTAAACAACCGCGCCGTACTGCAATGCGTTGTCGAAGTCATCGCTGGCCTGATCGGCTGGGGCATCCTCCACCCCGAGGGCTCGCGACTGGGCGTAGTTGGCGGTGGTTTGTCCGGCGCAGCGCTGCTCCCAGTTGTCGGGATAGTTGTTGCGGAACACCACACAGGCCGAGAACTGGGCCAGGGGTTCATCAACCGAGGGGCTCGCTACCGAATCGTTGCCCACCACGGCGTGCCACCATTCGTGGCCGACTTCGTGGGCGATGGTCCATTCCCGGGTATCGCGCAGGGTCAGCCCGAGGCCGGAGTCTTCGTTGAGCACGTCGTCCAGGAGTCCACCCAGGCCTCCGAGTCCGGGCAACCCACCCTCGAAGATGCTGCTTTCGATCCAGATGGCGCCGGGCCATTCCATGCCGCCCACGCCGGAGCCGAGCGGGGTGGCCAGCACGTCGAGGTCGGTCCACGGGTAGGGGCCGAAGGCCTCGCTGAGCACCTCGACCGACACCGCCGACTCTTCCACCACCGACGCCACCTCAACCAGGTCGGTGTCGACGGGGTGCCAAACGTTCACGGAGACCTCGTCGACCTGCAGCGAGGTTTGGGCGATGTCGTTGCGGACCACCACGCCCAGGTCCCGCAAGCCAACTCCGGCCTCAGTGACCGCGGTCCGGTCATCGCCGAACTCGGAAGCCGCGGTGTCGAGGCGGGTCCCGCCGGTCACCACCTCGTAGTCGCCATTGATATCGATCACGGCGCAGATCGCCGCCGCCGGGAAGGCGCCGATGTCGCCAAAGCCGTCGGGGTCGGCATCGTTGCGGGCTTCGGGGGCCAGCAGCACCGGGGACCAGTGTCCGAGTTGGGCACCACCCGGATAACGGCCGAGCAGGCCGACGTCAGCCGGGTTCAGGCTCTCGCCGGACAGGGCACCGAACGGGTCACTGTCGAGGTTGATCTCGGGCATGGTGTAGCTCCATTCGAGCATCACCTCATGGCGGTCGTCAGCGTCGCCGCCCACGTCTTCGGCCCGAATCCGGATGAGCGCATCGTCGACTTCGAGTTCGACCGGTTCCCCGTCGATGGTTGCATCGCCAACCCGCACGTCGATGCCGAACTCGGAGAGACCGGCAAAGAGGCGCAGGTCATAGTCACCGTCGACCGGTGGCAGCTCCGCAACCATTCGGCCGGCCAGGTCCCCGGACTCGGGGTCGACCGCTACCGCAAGTCGGTAGTGGGCCAGGGTGGCGATCTCTTCTGGTGGCAGCACCGCGGCGCCGTTCGGGTTCAACCCGGCCTGGTTGTTGATCCACTCTTCACCGGCGCATTCACCAAGATCGGGGATGCCGACCAGCGTGGGCTCAGCCGGGATGTCTCCCTCGTCTGGTTCGTCGCCGGGCTCTGGCGAGGGTTCCTCGACTCCGTCGGCACCCGCCGATCCGTCTTCGGGATCACCATCGGCTCCGTCGTCGTCGCCGGCTTCATCGTCATCACCCTCGTCGCCACCGGAGCCTTCGGCCGGGTTGTCGGAACCGATGCCGAAGCCTTCGTCTTCGAAGCTCTCGAGGGCAGCTTCTTTCTCCTGATCGGTCAACCCGCAGCTAGCGGCGATGATCGCTACCGCGGCGAGGATCGCCGTGAAACGCCACCAACCGCGACCGGCTTGGCGGGCGGGAGCTCGCTCGGAGGATGAGACATATAGAGAGGCCACACCAAAAACGGTACCGGCAGAACGCCGCCGGAAGCGGTCGCCCCTGCTGCTGCCCTCTCCTTCGCGGCCCATATCTCCTAAAGTCGACCGATGAACTCCATGCGTGAGCAGTTCCTGGCCAACAGTCGAGTGGTCGCCGATGCGCTGGCTGATACCCGGGTGGCCGATGCCTGGGATGAGCCGTCGGCGCTGCCCGGCCACACTGTCGGTTCGTTGGCGGCCCACCTAGCCTTCGCCATCGAGGTGCAGCAGTTTCTCGACTATGGGGTGCCCGATGCCCCTGCGGTTTACGAGGGCGCAGCGGACTACTACGCCCGGGCCATCGAACTCCTGACCGATGAGGTCAACCGGGGTATCCATGAGCGCAGCGACGCTGATGCCGCTCTCGGCTCAGCCCAAGTCGCGGGCCAGGCCGCCGACCGCTTGGCCGCCCTGCCGCCGGTCCTCGAGGCCGAGCCGAGCGATCGCCTGATCCATCTCTTTGGCGGCACGATTGCCCTCGACGACTTCCTGTGGACGCGAATCGTTGAACAGGTGGTGCATCTCGACGACCTGGCTCGCTCGCTCACCCTCGACCCCGGATCTACCCCGCTTTATGTGAACCCGCCCGACGCCGAAGCGCTCGTGATATCGATCGGTGCCGAGATCGGGCGTCGGCGCTTCGGCGGTCCGGCCATGATCCGGGCCCTCTTCCGCGACCCAAGCACCAGCCCCTCTCCCCTGCCGGTGATCTGATCCACCACCACCCGAAGGGGGTTACCCCAAAAAGTTGGCCCCAACTAACAGAAACCAGGGTCGATGCCGGTCGATGGCCAGTTCCGGGTTGGCCTCGACCTCTTCGTCGGTCGGACCCCAGTCAACGACGCGGTCGATCGTGAACCCGGCGTCGATCAGTGCGTTCACATAAGTGCCCACGGTGCGATGGTGTTTGATCACGCCATCGACGAACCAGTTCGAGGTGCGTTGGCCTTCGATCAGATAGTTCTCGATGGGCCAGGTGGTTCGGCCTTCTGGGCTTTCACTGAACCGGCGGCTGGGGTTGGCGCTGAAGATCGGATGCTCGACCGAGAAGACCAGCCGGGCGCCGGGTCGAGCGGCGGCGGCCAGCGACCGAAACAGCCGGCCGATGTCGACTACATAGTGCAGTGCGAGCGAACTGTAGAAGAGGTCGACGCTGGTTTTGGCCAGTTCAAGCTCATCAAGGTTTGCGGTTTGGTAGGTGATCACCGGGCTGTGGTTGAGTTCCCGCGCCTCGGCCAGCATCTGTTGCGACAGGTCGAGGCCCAGCACCGAGGCCGCGCCACCGTCTGCGGCCCAGCCCGAGAACCACCCGAAGCCGCAGCCCAGGTCGGCCACATCGGCACCGCTTGGGTCCGGCAGCAGGTTGAGCGTCGCCGGCCATTCAGGAGCGCCGGCATGGCCATGCACCTGCCGATCGAGCTGGCGGTAGCCGCTGAGAAACTCGGGGTCGTCGTAGATGTTCTGCGCCATCGGTGTTAGCGGTCGAGCCGGTCGCGGAGTCGGGGCAACACTTCGGTGGCCACCTGCTCCGCTCCTTCGAGGTGGGGGTAGGTCGACAGGATAAATTCGTCCATGCCCGCCCGGTGGTACTTGGCCAGTTCATCGGCAATGTCGTCGACCGAACCGACGATGGCGGTCCCGCAGTTCACCCGCACCTGGGAGATGCCGGTCCACAGCCGTTCCCCAACCCGATGTTCACCATCAACCGCCGACTGGGCTTTGAGGCCGACCGCGCTCGATCCGGCAACCGAGGCCTGGCGTTGACCCATAACCGTGGCTGAGGCTTTGGCCAGAAGATCGTCGGCCCGGCGCCAGGCGTCGGCGGTGTCGTCGCCCACCACCAGATGGGTCCGCAGCCCGAAGCGCGGAGTTCGGCCCGCATCGGCGTAGGCGGCGCGGGCCCGGTCGAGCAGGGTGGCGGTGGCGTCGAGCGGTTGGATCCAGGCGAGTAGTACGTCGCCCCAGCGGCCGGCGAGGCCGAGAGCGTTGTCGGAGGCTCCGCCCAGATACCACCGGAGGGATCCGGGCGGCGGGGTTGGCGCCACGTGGGCGTCGGCGAGAGAGAAGCTGGCTCCTTCGTAGTTGACCGGGCCGCCGGCCCAGAGGTTGGTGCAGGCCTCCATGAACTCTGCCGCGGCGGCGTAGCGATCGGCGTGGCTGGTGGCGACGCCGAAACGTTCGAAGTCGCCGCCGATACCGCCGGGCACCACGTTGATATCGACTCGGCCGCCGCTCTGGTTGGCCAGCGTTGCCGCCATCTGGGCGAACAGACCGGTGGCGATGAAGCCCGGCCGCACTGCAACCAGCAGGCGAATGCGTTCGGTGCAGGCCAACAGTCCGGTTGAGGTGGTCCAGGTTTCGGCCAGTGGTGCGGAGCTTTCGAAGAGCCCGTTGGCGAAGCGGGTGGGGATCAGCAGGTAGGAAAATCCGGCCGCTTCTGCGGCTTGGGTGACCTGGCGCAGGTAGTCGAACGTTGGTGGCCGCTCGGCAACGTCGGTACCGATGTGGTGGCCGTCGCCATCGATGGGAACGAACCAGGCGAAGGTTGGATCACCGCGATCCGTTTCGTGATCGGCATCGCCAGGTGTTGGGGCCATACCCGAACGCTACCGTCCGTGCCGGTCACCCGCCGAACTTGTTGGGCGCCGTCGGTGCTTTATCGTCGGTGCTCTAGCGTTGCGGTTGATCAGGATGGGCGAAGTCGTTGGCCACGGCAAAGCTGATCGCGGCCCCGATCAGCATCGAGGCTCCAACCACCAGCCACATCGCGGAGTAGCTGAACCGTTCGATCAGCCAGCCGGTTACGAGTGGCGAGGTAAACACGCCCACATAGACGCCGGTCTGGGTGATACCGGTCGCGGCCCCGGCCGCGGCGGCGTTGGCTCGCACGATGCCAAAGTTGGTGAGCACGGGCCAGGTCCATCCGCCAACAAACGCCAGCACCGACGCTATGAGGGTGGTGGTGATCGATCGCGGGCTGAGCAGCGCCATGCCGAGGGCGCCGATCAGCACCAGCGCCGCCGCCAACCGGAATGGTGCGATTCTGAGGGTGTCGAGGCGGAAGCCGATGATGAGGCGCATGGCGATTCCCAGCGCCGCCCCGGCACTGAGCAGCCAGCCCGCCGCGCCGCGCCCGAGTCCGGCATCGACCGCGGACCCGACAAGCCAGGCGTTGAGGGCACCGGCACCGAAAGCAAGAAACCCGGTGGCCACCGCTGCGGTGATCAGCGCTCCGAGGCTCGACAGTGGTTTGGCTCGAGTCTCCGCTACTGATGTCGTCTCGACCCGAGGCACCACCACCGACCACACGCCTACTGCTGCGACCAGGCTGAGGACCGCGCCAAGCCCGTAGGCCCAGCGCCATCCGACGGTGAGGGCCAGGGCTGGCACTGCGGCGCCACTCAACATCGAGGCCGCGGGCATGGCGCTCTGTTTGAAGGCGATGGCCAATCCGAGCCGAGGTAGTTCGGCTTGGGTGAGGGCCAGGTTCACCGCCGTCTGGTTGGCGGCGTTGACCAGCCCGGCGGCGCCCAGGAACACCACCATCGTCCAAAAGGAGTTGGCGGTGGCGACCAGCGCTAGCTGGACTGCTGAGGAGATGATGAGGGCGCCGGTCATCTGCCGGCGGGGGCCGATGTGTTGCACCAAGCGACCGAACAGGATCGAGCCGCAGGTGGCAGCAAGGAAGAACCCGCCGAGCCCCCAGCCGTAGGTGGCTTCGGCTACGTCGAACTCTTCGCTGACCTGCACGGAGAGGGCGCCGACCAAAAAGCCAGGGAACACCGTCGCCACGGTGGCCAGGATGACCCAGCCGACCAGCACCGACCGCTGCCTTGAGCCAACACTGTCGGCCCCGTCGTGGTCACTGTCCGCCCAATCGGCGTTGGTACCCACCGAACCCCTCGGGCTGGCATCGGCACTCGCCGAACCGGGCGGGTTCGTTGCTGATTCGGTCACTGTTGTCCAAGCTACCGGCGTGTTCCCGGTGATGTCTGGTGTAACCAACTGTCAACAACCATCACCTTCGGCCTGGGGAGCGGGGCCGAGAAATCAGCAACCCGTTGACCCGACCACTTTCTGTCACACATTGTCCCCGATTGGGGTGGTGACGCTCTATAGTGCAGGCAGCTGACAGCTGACCGAATCGGGGGATCGGTCGGCTGTCCGCTCTCGTTTTCGGCCAGTTTGGCGGAGTTTCGGCCGGTTGAACCCCATTCGCGGACTGGCCGGGTTAGGTCACGCCGCCATGTAGCAATAGTGAGCGCAGGGCTCGGCTTGCTCGGCCGGTGTTCGAACCGTTGTGCAAGACTGCCGCCATGGAACCGGGAACCCCGCAATGGCTCGCACAGGTTGATGAAGACATCGTCGATCCCGATCAACGGATCATCGATCCTCACCACCATCTTTGGAAACCCGACGGCGCCATCCCCTATGGCCTGGCCGATCTCCACGCCGACACCGGTGCCGGCCACAAGGTTGAGGCCACGGTGTTTGTGCAGTGTCATTCGAGCCATCGTCCCGATGGTCCGGAGCACCTTCGCCCGGTCGGTGAGACGGAGTACGTGGCTGAGGCTGCGGCCGAGTCGAGAGGTTCTGGCCAGGCCGAGATCAGAGGCATCGTTGGCCATGTGGACCTTCGTTTGAGTACTGCTCTGCTCGATGAGGCTCTCGATGCCCACGTGGCCGCGGGCGGCGATCTCTTTAAGGGCATCCGCCACTATGGCGCCCATGACGACGAGCCCACGCTCACGATCCCGGGTGCCGCCGGGCCCGGCTTCTTCGCTGATCCGGCCGTGCGCGCTGGTGCCGCTCGCCTCGGCGATCGTGGTCTCACCTACGACAGTTGGCACTATCACCATCAGAACCGGGACTTCGCCGAGTTCGCCGCCGCCACCCCACAAACCACCATGATCCTCGACCACTTCGGCACTCCCCTCGGTGTCGGCCGCTACGCCGATCGACGCGACGAGATCTTTGCCACCTGGAAGGACGACATCGCCGCCATCGCCGCCAACGACAACGTGGTGGCCAAGCTTGGCGGGCTGGCCATGCCCGATAACGGCTTCGGCTGGCATCTGGGCGAGAAGCCGCCGACCTCCGATGAGTTTGTCGCCGCCCAGGAGCGCTACTACCTGCACACCATCGAGTGTTTCGGTCCGTCGCGGTGCATGTTTGAATCCAACTTCCCGGTCGATCGTTTCTCAATCTCCTACAAGGTGCTTTACAACGGCCTCAAGAAGATCGCTTCACGCTTCACCGAGGCCGAGCGCAACGAAATGTTCTTCGGCACCGCAGCCCGCGTCTACGGTTTGGACTAACACCGGGCTCGGCGGCGTCTTATGGCCAGCTGGTTGCGGCCGACAGGCTGAGCCCAAGCCCCCCAGAAACCTCGAGCTCAGAAAGAGAGTCACCCCATGGCTGATCGCGATATCGAAAAGAACGTTCCGGTGGCCCAGTTCGTCGACACCCTGCGTCGACTCGCCGATTCGCTCGAAGCGGGTGAGTCGTTCCGCATCCAGGTACAGAATTCCCGTTTCACGGTTCCTGCCGACGCCGAGATCGTGATCGAACACGAGGTGGAAGACGGCGAAGAGGAGCTCTCGCTCGAGCTCCAGTGGACCAGCACCGGTGAGTCCGACGACGACTGAGCGTCTGACCTTTTTGTTACCAAACTGAGGCGGTTCGGGTCATAACTCTGTGACCCTGCCCGCGCCTGCCTCAACGACCAGCGATTCCGCCGCTCGCCCCGATGTTCCGACAGTCGGTTTCCGGCTGTCGGGCATCGGCGCCGCGTTGCCGGAAACGGTGGTGACCAACCACGACCTGACCACCACCATCGATACTTCCGATGAGTGGATTCGCGACCGCACCGGTATCGGCCAGCGCTTTGTTGGCGGCACGACGGCCGGACTCGCCACCGAGGCCGCAGCTCAAGCGATGAAGCGGGCTGAGGTGGGCGCCGAGGAGATCGACCAGCTGTTGCTGGCTACGACGTCGCCGGATTTCATCTGTCCCGGCACCGCCCCGGCGGTCGCGGCCCGCCTCGGGCTCGATTGTGGTGCCCTCGACATCCAGGCCGCCTGTTCCGGCTGGGTCTACGGGCTGATCATGGCCAACGGTCTGTTGCTTCAGGGGCAGAAGAAAGTGTTGGTGGTGGGCGCCGAGACCCTCGACCGCATCACCGACTATTCAGCTCGCGATACCGGAATTCTCTTTGGCAACGGCGCCGGAGCGGCGGTGGTCGAGGCCGATCCAAACGGTCCGGGTGAGCTTCTCGGTTGGGATATGGGGGCCGACGGAAACTATGTCGACATCCTTTACGCCGAACACGGTGGCCATCTGCAGATGAATGGCAAGGAAGTCTTCCGCCAAGCGGTGCGGGCCATTGAGCGTTCAGCCGTCGCCGCCATGGCTCGGGCCGGCCTCGGCGCCAGCGACATCGATCTGGTGATTCCCCATCAGGCCAATATCAACATCATCGAGTCAGCGTGGAAGCGGGTCGGTTTCACGATGGAACAGACCGGGATGCGCCTGGAAGAGATCGGTAACACCTCGGCCGCCTCGATCCCGTTGGTGCTCGATGACATGTTGGACTCGGGTCGCATTCAGCCGGGCGCCAACGTGATGTTTCTCGGCTTCGGTGCCGGCATGACCTGGGCCACCGCCATCATCCGCTGGTCCGGCGAGATTCGGCCGTAATCCCGCGGACTCTTCAGCCTCGAAACCGCGAGACAGCGCATCGCGATTCTTGAGTCGGGAGTCGGACCCTAGGACGAGTACTACTGCAGTCCCAGGGTCCGATCCAGGCTCGTTAGATTCTGATGCCGGTGCCAGGTTCGCATCGGGTGACGCCGCTGCGCACCGCTCCGGCCTGGGTCTCCACCGTGTAGGTGTAGAGGCCGGGGTTGATGCTGGTATCGGTGAGTTGGGACGTAGGCGTTGAGCGAACGCCGACCCGGAAGAAGGCACCACCGTTGCGGGCGCGACGCACCACGTAGGCCAGCGCATTGTCGTTGGCGGCACGGGTCCAGGTGATGCGGACCTCGTTGCTACCGGCGATGCGGGTAGCGGTGCACGACGTTGGTCGGATCAAGGGCCGTGACGGATCGCCGAGAGTGACGCCACCGTTCGGGCCGCAGAGTGTGCGGGGCGATGTGCCGCTCGCGTTGCGGGCCTCAAGGCTGTAGGAGTAGGTGCCCTGGCGGATACCGGTGTTGTTGAAGGTCCGGTTCGGGGCGTTGACCACGCCTACTCGCCAGAACGTGGCGCCGTTGCGTGAGCGGCGGACGAGGTAGTCGCTCGCGTTGTCACCCGGAGCTGGAGTCCAGGTGATGAAGATGTCGCCGTTGGCACGCCGGGCCGCCCAGCAGGCCAACGGTCTGGTCGGCGTTGCGGTTGGGGTCACTGCCTGAGGAGTTCCGAACGTCACTCCCCCGTTGGGCCCACAGATCCGGGCGGTGGAGCCGCTGGTGGCGTTACGAGCGATCACCATGTAGCGGTAGGTGCCGTCTCGGGGAGCCAGGTCGATACGGGCGCGAGCCGGAGCTGGGCTGTCGCCGATCAAGAACCATTGGGAGCTTCCCTCTCGTTGGCGCCGGATGCGGTAGGTGGTTGCGTTGTCGTTGGCGGCTGGGGTCCACGTGACTCGAACGTCGTTGTTGATCTTGGTGGCCCAGCAGGCCTGGGGTTGTGACACTGAGCTCTGGGCGTCAGCGGTTTGGGTAGTCAGGCTGAGCAGCCCGACCAGCATCGCCACCATCACCATCGCCATGGTGGCGCCCCGGATGAAGGGGGCGGAGTGGGACTGGGGGCGCGGGAGTACACCCTGTTGAGGGCTCATGTTGAGTCTCGCTTCTTTGTCGGGGGGAGTGGGAGAGTTCATGGCTTTCGACGCGGGCATGGAATGCGGAGCGCCTAGGCCATCGCGAACGTTATATGATTTTGCCCGCCCGGCAAAATCTCTCGTTGGTCCTCTCGTTAAATCGCCTTCGAGCCGGCCCACTCGCACCAAACTGCATTGCCGTGCCATCGATCGGGCTGGCGCTACCCGATCCGGCTAATGTCGCACTCTCATGACAATGACACCTTGGACCGGAGATGCCTGTTCGCTCGTTGATGCCTTCCGGGCTGGAGACCGATCGCCGACGGAAGAGCTTGAGGCCACCCTCGCCGCGGTCTACGACAGCGACCTCAACGCCTTCGCCCATGTCGATCCCGACCGAGCTCGAGCCGCGGCCGAGTCGGCGGATCTGACAAAACCCTTTGGCGGCGTTCCGACCGCCATCAAGGAACTCGATGCGGTTGAAGGCTGGCCCAACACCGAGGCGTCGCTGGCGTTTAAGGATCGCATCTCGACCTACACCTCGGTCTATATCGATCGCCTGTTGACCGGTGGCGGAGCGGTTCCGGTGGGCCAAACTACCGCCAGCGAGTTCGGCGGCCTGAACGTGAGTGTCACCAAACTCCACGGCGTCACCCACAACCCATGGCGCCGAGGCCGGACCGCCGGTGGTTCTTCGGCCGGCTCTGCTTCAGCAGTTGCTGGCGGTTTGCTGTCGCTGGCCACCGGTGGCGACGGTGGTGGCTCGATCCGAATCCCGGCGGCCTACAACGGCCTGCTCGGCATGAAGAGCACGTTTGGCCGGCTGCCGCGGAGCCCCTTCGCCTACGCCACCCCCAACACGGTGTGCATGGGAAACTTGGCCCGGTCGGTCCGCGATTCGGCTCGCTTCTTTGATGTCTGTGGCGGTCACGACGCCCGCGACCCCTACAGCCTGCCGAAGGCGCCCAGCTTTGAAGCCGGTTTGGGTCAGATCGACCTCGCCGGGAAGCGGGTGGCGGTCATCCCCGGTCTCGGGAAGGTGCCGCTCGAACCGGGAATTGAGGACCACATTCGAGCCGAGGCAGCCGACCTGATCGCCTTCACCGGCATGATCCCGGTCGATATCGACCTGGAGCTCCCAAACCTCACGGCCCAGTGGATGTTGGGCAACATGGCCACGCTGGTCGCCGACCTCGGTGACCTTTGGCCGGAGTGTGCGGGTGACCTCACTGATGAGATTCGCCTTGGCGTCGAGCTCTCCAAGTCGCTCTTTAATATCGAGGTTGCCGCTGAGGCCGAGCGGCTTCGGGTGCTGAACCAGGAGGCCATGGCCGGAGCGTTTGATCAGGTAGATTTCATCATCGCCGCCACCAACCCTGGCACCGCCTTTGCCGCAGAGGCCACCACCAGTAGTCCCGAGCCGGGGCCGATGGAAAAGGTGATCGCCAACCCAGCCGGCGTCGCCGGACTCAAGGTGGCTCTTGGCGCGGCCAGGGTGGCCAAGACGGCAGCACCGGGCTTACCGAATCGAATCTTCGAGCGAGCCCTCGAACGGGACCCGGACACGCTGGCCATGGGTGCCCTCACGTTGATCTCCAACCTGTATGGCAACCCGGCCGTATCGATTCCGGCCGGCACTCTCGATGGGTTGCCGGTCGGGCTTCAAGTGTTGGGCCGCCATCACGAGGAAGCGTTACTTTTTGACGTTGCTCTGGCCATGGAACGTAACAAGCCCTGGCCGATGGTGGCGCCGAGCGCATGACTGGTAGCGAGCCTCTGTTTGTCCCGAGTACTGATGATGTGACCGTGGCGGTTCACGACCTTGGTGGGGATGGCCCCCCGCTGGTCTTTTGCCACGCCACCGGCTTTCATGGTCGCGTTTGGCTACCGGTGGCGGCCGCCCTTGCCAATCGCTATCACTGTTGGGCCATCGACCTTCGCGGCCATGGCGACAGCGTGATCCCCGAGGGTCTTGACTTGGCCTGGAGCGGCATGGCTCGCGATGTGATGGCTGTGGTGGACGCGCTCAAGCTGGGTTCGGGGATTCGTGCCGCAGGATGGTCGATGGGCGGATGCGCTCTTGCTTTGGCCGAGCTGGCCCGGCCGGGCATGTGGTCCGCCGCTTGGGCATTTGAGCCGATCATCTTTCCACCGCCCGAAGGCCACGAACACAACGGATCGGGGTTGGCGGCGGGAGCTCGCCGCCGCCGCAACGACTTCAGCTCGCGGGACGAAGCGTTCGACAATTACGCATCGAAGCCGCCGTTTTCCCTGGCTCGACCCGACGCCTTGCGCAGCTATGTCGATTTTGGCTTCCGAGATCTCGATGACGGCACCGTCACCCTCAAGTGCCCGGGCCCGCTCGAGGCCCAGGTGTTTGAGGGGGCGTTCACCGAGGCCTTTGCTCGGGCCGGCGAGGTTGCATCACCGTTTACGGTTGTGGCCTCCGGCGATGGTCAGCCGCCCGCGGCCATCGCCCCCACCGTCGCCGAGTTGTTGCCGCGAGGCACCCTCGAACGCATGGACGACCTCACCCATTTCGGTCCGCTCCAAGACCCCGACCGCATCGCCGAAAGCATCGCCGCCACCGTCCAGTAACAGCCTCCGGCCGCTCTGGCTGAACTCGGACACCAGAGGCGAATGCAGCCAGTCCGGCGTTGGCACGTGCGCGCGCAGTTCGGTCGGCACTGGGGCATGGCCAGGTGCTGATGCAGCCACTTCACCAGACACCGCAGACTTCAGTGGCGATGCGGGGCTCATCGATGTTGCGGTGAAGGGAAATCCCGCGAACGAGCAGCGAAACCCGTCCATGGGCGCGACTGGGCCCTCGGCCTGGGGGGGTCGAGGGTTTGTTGGTTTGTGGTGCGTGTTGGCCGCGCCCGGCTAAGGGCTGGTGGTTATCAGTTGCCCGTTCGCGTTGCGGGTCAGGGTCCAGCCGAGTTTGTGAATCATGTTGTGGTGCCGGCGGCACACACAAGCCAGGTTTTGTTCATCGGTCTTGCCGCCGAGGTGCCAGTGGACCAGATGGTGGATATCGCAATAGCGGGCGGGTATATCGCATCCCGAGAACTGGCAATGCAGATCCCGCTTTCGGACCAACTTCCGCAACTGGTCACTAATGATCGGGGTAGCCCGTCCGTAGTTGATGACCTGGCTTTTGCCTTTGGTCACAACCCGCCGAATCGACGTGTCACA
>CALAML010000205.1 GCA_937925845.1 uncultured Acidimicrobiales bacterium
AGTCCACCCACACGAAAGTTGGGGGCGTTCGGGTTTTGGACCCGAACGCCCCCAACTTTTGCGTGGGACACCGGCTGGCCCCGTCGGCAGGATTCCGAGGCCGGCCAGTGAGCGCTGGTCGCAATCGCGACACCGCTTCGGAGCCAGACCGCGGCTCCGATACGACGTTCCTATCGGATGTTGTAACGGTGGGTTAAGAGTTGTCAGGAAGCCAACGCACGCCAAAACGACCCGCACCCAAAGCCGACCAGCCGAGCGTCAATGACGGAAGCGACTGCGGACCCGGTTCAACGGGCGCCGCAAGCGGACGCCCAGATAACGCTCATCAAAGCGGTATTCGAAGCGGTCGATATCGGCCGCAAATCGGTCGGCCACAATGGTCCGGGTGCGGTCGTCGTAGTAGGAAGCGAAGTGACCGTGGCGGGTCTGCTTCAGCGCCGGAAGCGCAGGGGCAGCAACCCCGGCCGCGGAGCAAACCGATCGGAAGTCGCTGGCCAGCTTTTCGAAGCGACCGACCTGGTCAACAGCGATCTCCCCGGAGTCGTCGACCAGAAAATCGACCTGAGGGCGGAAGTGCACGTTGTCGTCGAAGTGGCCATCGCGGATGGCGTTGACGAACTCGTCGAAGTCGGCCAACCCCTGCTCTTCGAGCACACCGCGGCGCCGTTGGTACTCAAACTCCGACACCATCCGATCCCACGGGTTACGAACCATCGAAAAACGGAAGTACCCCTTCGCTGGGCCGTCGAGATACCCGCGGGCGTCGAGCTCACGCACGGTCAGATGCTGAAGATGCACCCCATCGAGTTTTCCAAAAGCGATGTCAGGCACCGGTTCGTTGGTGCCGGCGTTCTCGAGCCCGCGAACCTCAAGCGCCTGTTCGATGCTGCTGCCACCGGTCTTTGGGATGTGGACAAAAAGCAGTCCAAATTTGATGGAGATGGGCATTCCGGGCTTTCTTTCCCTTTGTTCGGGCGATTTGTTCAGGCGATGGATCGGAGGGCGGCAAGAAGTTCGTCGGCGGCCACCGCGAAGTGATGCTCGGGGACACGACTGAAGCCAATCACCACACCGCCGTTACCGGGCGCCCTGCCACTCTGGTGGAAAAGGCCCAGGCCCATCAAGGCGACCGACCGCTCGGCAGCGGAGGCGACCACTTCGGTCTCATCGATTTTTGGGTCGATGATGTGGGCAACGAGGTGAAGCCCGGCGTTGTTTGGGTCGACCTTGAGCCAGTCGACCTCGGCTTCAAGACGGCCACAAAGGGCATCGCGCCGGCGCCGATACCGGTTGCGCATGGCCCGCACCTGACGGTCGAAACCGCCGCGTTCGATCAGGTCGGCCAGCGCCAACTGGTCGATGGCCGACACCCCGCCCCGAATGTGGATCTGGAACTGCACCTGGCGGACAAGTTCGTCGGGCAGGCTCAGCCAGGCGATGCGCAGGCCGGGGGCCAGGGTCTTGCTGGCGGTGCCGGCGTGGATCACCCGATCGGGGGCCAGGGCATGCACGGCGGCGATCGGTCTCCGGTCGTAGCGGAACTCGCCGTCGTAGTCGTCTTCGATAATCCACGAGTCGGTATCGCGAGCCCACTCAACCAACGCGGTTCGACGTCCCGGCGACAGGGTGACCCCCATCGGCTGCTGATGGGCCGGGGTCACCAATGCGGCATCGACGCCGTCGGGAAGGTTGTCGACCACAACCCCTTCGCCGTCGACAGGAATGTGCACCAACTCCAACCCGGAGTTGGTGAGGATGTCGCGATGAAACGGCAGCATCGGATCCTCGACGGCAACGCGGCCAGCGCCGTGACGCACGAAGACCTCGCCGAGAAACCCGAGAGCGCTGGCGAACCCGGAGACCACCGAAATTGAGCGAGGCTGCACCCGCACCTTGCGGGTGCGCCCCAGGTAGGCGGCGAGGGCGATACGGAGTTCATCACGACCGCGGGGGTCGGAGTAGCCGAGCACGGAGTCATCGGCTTCGGTCAGCACGCGGCGCACCGCCTTGAGCCACTCGCTGCGAGGGAAGGCGGTGGGGTCGGGTTCACCGGGACGAAAGTCGTGATCCTGCGGTTCGCCGATCGGGTTTCGGGAGGGTGGCGCCGGCTCGGGCACATGCACCTGCCCCACCTGCGTCGAGCGACCCTGGTGAGCCACAAAGAACCCCTCGGCCACCAGCTGTTCGTAGGCGGCGACCACCGTGGCGCGGGACAGGTTGAGATCGTGGGCCAGAGCTCGACTCGAGGGCAGCTTGGCATCGGGGCGAAGGCTGCCATCGAGCACCGCGGCCCGCAGCGCAGCCTCAAGAGCGGCCCGCCGGCCCAGGTTGGGATCGAGTTCTAGGGTGAGATCCACTGGTATGCACTTTTCGGTCGGAAGTGGTCTTGTTCTTCAGGCCACTACTTCGTACGGTAGCAGCAAGATGAAACCAACACTGCTGCTCCGAATCGCTCTCGGCTATCTGGCGCTTTTCTCCCTCCAGATCGGTTTGTGGGCCATGCTCGCACCCCGATCGTTCTACGACGACTTCCCTGGCCTCGGCCGTTCATGGGTATCGGTCGATGGGCCCTACAACGAACACCTGGTGCGCGATGTCGGCGCCCTCAACGTGGCCATCGCCCTGGTGGTGATCATGGCCGCCATCCGACTCAGCCGAGACCTGGTGATGGTGGCGGGACTGGCAACCCTCGCCTGGGGTGTCCCCCACCTGATCTACCACCTCTTCGAACGCGACGGCCTGTCGGTGTCCGATCAGATCATCAGCCTCAGCGGGTTGGCGACCTTCAGCGGCCTGGCCGCCCTGATCCTGATCATCGGACCGGGCATCGCCGACCGAGCCCAAGCGGAACAAACCCAGGCAGCACCGACACCCCAGGGAGCCAGCCGATGAGCCCCGCCGCGGCCCGGAAGATTTTCGTAGCTGGCGGTACCGGCGTGCTCGGAAGACGGGTGGTGCCGCTGCTCGTCGAAGCGGGCCACGACGTGTTGATCAACACTCGCAACCCCGAGGCGATGGCGTCGGCTGAAGCGGCCGGAGCCCACACAACAACGGTCGACTTGTTCAACGCTGATGCCGTTGCTGAAGCGGGCGGCAGGGCGCGATGCGGTGATCCACATCGCCACGTCCATCCCCACCGGTCCCGGGTCGGTCTCAAAGCGGGGTTGGGCCATGAATGACCGGCTCCGCACCGAAGCCTCGGCCAACCTGGCCGCCGCGGTCCCGGCCGGGGGCCGTTATGTGGGCGAATCCATCACCTTCCCGTACGCCGACTGCGGTGATGACTGGATCGACGAAAGCGTTGCCCGCGACACCACGTGGGCCACAGCATCGGTTGAGGCCGCCGAAGCGGCGGCAACGAGCGTCGACCGAGGTGTGGTGTTGCGCTTTGCCATGTTCTGGGCCGCCGACAGCGCCCACAACGACATGGCTGTTAGCGCGGCCAAGCGGGGCTTCTTTGCCTTGTTGGGCCCGCCGGAGGCGTACGCCTCATGGGTGCATATCGATGACGCCGCTGGCGCAGTGGTGGCCGCTCTCGACGCTCCCGCAGGCATCTACAACGTGGCTGAACCGAACCCCCTCCGCCGCAGCGACCACATGGCGGCCATGGCCAAGGTGTTCGGACGCAAGCGGCTACGCCCAGTACCCAACCTGGCGGTCCGCCTCGGCGGCCCACCAGCCGAAGCACTGGCCCGATCCCAACGCATCTCCAGCACCACCCTCGCAGAAGCCACCACCTGGGAACCCAAACAAGACGTCGTCACCCACTGGACTCAAGATCTGTGACGCCCAGCGCGCCGTTTTGGGAGCGCGAGGCGTCACAGATCTGGAAGTTTGTAGTTTTCGGGGTCTGACCCGGAAAACTACAAACTTTTTGGCCTACCGACCTGCAACGGGTGCCAGACACCCGTTGCAGGTTCAAGCGAGATCTTCGTTAGAAGTTTTGGTTGGCGCAGGCGGTTCGGTGGGAACGGGTTCCGTCGGCGGTGAGGACGTGCACCTGCCAGTGCGGGCGGGCGGCCTCGGCGGAGCGGTCGTGGAACGAGAGGGCGTTGGACGCGGCCCGGGTTAGCCAAAAGCCGTCGCGCTCGATCACGTAGTGCGCGGCTGCGGGTTGCTGATCCCAGGTCACGATGAACTCGTTGTTGGCGATCTTGGTGACGCCACAGAACCGGGGCCTGGGGGTGGGCGACGGGTGTTCGTCGGCAGTTGCTGGCGCCGGCGCGGCCTCGGGCTCTACCGCTGGAACGGGTGTTGGTTCGGGAGCGGGTGGCGCCTCGGGTACTGGTTGTTCGGAAGCTGGCGCTTGAGGAGTGGATGGCTGCTCAGGGGCCGGTTGCTCTGCCGCTGGTTGCTCGGGCGCGGGCGCAGGCGGCTCGGGGGTCACCGACTGCTCAGGCTGGGGTGGGCTGGTGGTGGTTGGGGCAGGAGGCTGAGTGGTCGTGGGTGCGGCGGGCGTCGGGGCCGGTTGGGTAGCCGCTCCGCCGAAGAACGCATCGCGGGCCAGGTTCCGAAACGCCTGGGCCGCCTCGGGGCTGGTTTCCAAACCGAATCGACACTGGGGAGTCACGGGATCGGGCTGGTTAAAGTACTCGACTGCCTCAACCTGGGAGTAGGCCGGTGTCTTCAGCGTGGCGGCGGCATCGGCGATCCACTGGGCCTTGCCCCCCGGTTGCCCCGGCCGCTCCACGGTGCCCAGCTCGGGGATGATGATGGGCTTACCGAGGTCGCTACCGGCCCGCAGCACCCCGCTCATCAGGTTGTTGAAGCTGGCGTCCCGGCCTGGATAGAGCTCACTGCACTGAGCGCCGTTGATCACGTTGGCACCAATCAGATCGACCCAGTCGCCACCCGGATACCACAGTGCGGCATTACGCCGGTCGTCGGTGGAGAAGGCAAAAGAAGTCATCGTCCAGGCGAATCGAATGTTGCCGACGCCCTGGTTCCGGAACTCGCCGATCACCCGACGCCACGCGGCAATGAAGTCGTCGTTCGAGCCGAGGCCCGACGAAGCACGGGCCTCCGGTTCGTGATGGAACGTAAAGATGACGTTTCCGCCCAAGCTGCGGATGGCCCGGACCACGGCATTGCGACGGTCGCCGACCGGCGTGCCCGCTGGAGCATTGGCTACCTCGCTCCAAGCCACTCCGGAACCATCGCGGCGAATGGAACGAATCGAGATGTGAAGGATGTAGCCCCGGTCACGCAGCACGGAGAGTTGATCAAGCGGGACGTTGTCGTCCCAGCGGAGGTAGATCCGCAGCATGCCCAATCGGCGACCAGCCACATTCTCCAGCCGATCCGTGGCTTGGATCAATGAGCCGCCACGGCTGACATTGGGCGAGGCTCCGAGGATCACGTTGGAGCGCTGGGCCTCAGTGCGCGGAGCCAGCACCAACGTGGTGAGGACCAGGGTGGCGACCACCAACAGCGACAGCATCACCTGCGGAACGCGGCGAACCCAACCGTCCATTGGGCTCATCAGGGGTTCGCCGACGGGTGGAAGTTCCAGCAAGCTTCGACTCGTTTGTCGCATGGCAGGGCAACCTATCAAACCACCGGTTATGTATCGAATAGAGCTCAAACCATCTCATACCTATCCAAGCTCTGTCTCTGGCTGCACCCGAGCGGGGTTGGGCCGATGCCACTGCAGACAGAACCGCTCGGCCCCAGCAGCGTCGCCGTTCTGGCTGCACCCAGGGCGGGTTGGCCCGGTCCCACTGCAGACAGAACCACCATGCAGCACTGCGTAAAGTTTCTGGCTGCACCCGAGCGGGGTTACACCTCCTCCACCGCAGACAGAACCGCCATGCCGCGCCGCGCCGCTCCTTCTGGCTGCACCCGAGCCGGGCTACACCTCCTCCACTGCAGACAGAACCGTCGACTCCTACCGCCGACGCGCAACGGTCTGCACCGGTGGTGAGACACCTACCCGATGCAGACCGTTGTGATTCCCGGTGGACTCCTCCGGGGGAGACGGAGTTGTCCGAGCCCACCGGGCCGACCGCCTCAAACGCAGTCGGAATCCGCGACCGCTAGCGCCGGGTGATCACCCCCGGCTGCCGCGAGGTCGGCGCAGTCACCACCGGAGTCCGAAGCGGAGTCCGGACCGGCGTGTTCACCGCCGGAGTCCGGACCGGAGTCCGAACCGGCACCGTTACCACCGGTGTGCGAATCGGAGTCCGAACCGGCACCGTTACCACCGGTGTGCGAACCGGAGTCCGGACCGGCGTGTTCACCGTCGGAGTCCGAACCGGCGGGTTGACCGTCGGCACGGTGACTGGCGTGCGGCTCTTCACCTCGGTCGGCAGTGGAACCCGAACCGACACGTTGTTGCGCAGCCAGTATTCACCCCTGAAGCGGGCCGCCGGACGTTTCGTGGTCTTGTCCCCCACGACACAGTGCTGGTTGTGGCCTTCAGCCAGCGCCTTGGTGCGGTTGGCATCGGCGGCGGTGGGCAGCGTAGCCAGAAGCACCGAACCGGATCGAACCTCGTGACGGGAAGTGCTGACCCGCCGGGTTGTAACCCGACTCGAGTCATACCGAACACAGGCCCGGTTGGCCGGAAGCTTCACACTCTGGCCGGAGTTGCCCTGCCAGAACTCCACGAAGTGCCCCGTCGCCTCGGCGTTCTTGGCCGCCTTACCGATAAAGCACTGCCGGGTGTGACGACCAGCAACGGCAACCATGATGGCGGCGTCCTGTCGCGTCGGAAGAACATCAAGGTCGACGTCTCCGGCCCGCACCTGGAAGCCACCGTTGGCGGATACCACCCGCAGTTGCTTCGGGTCATAGGCGGTGCAGTGACGCTCCACCGCTGTCTTGGCGGTGCGAGATACCCCGCTGCAGGCCCCGGAGCGGGAGTTACGGGCACAGAAGGAGGCCTTCGTGGGACGAAGGTCGAAACGCACCAGCTCTGGAGCTACGGGCTGGCGTCGGTTGGGTCCAGCCGGCTCGGCGCGGGCCAGGTCACGAACCGCCACCGTCGCCACCCTGGAGTTGAAGGGCACGGCAACGGTGAACGTTCCAGTGTCGACCACGCGTGTCTCGTGGCGATCGCCAACACCATCCACGTGAACCTCACGCGGGTCATGGCGCATGATCTGTTGCACCTCCTGGCCTCTGGCGTCGAGCAGGTCGATCAGGAACTCGCCGTCGCCACCGATCGTGCGAGCGGCTGGCCCCACCACCACCTTGGTACCCACGATCCGGGTGGTGCCGTCCTCGCCGACCTCCATGGTCACTTCGATCGAGCGCTGCGAACTCAGCACCCGGTTGATGGCGGACACACTCGGCGCCCGACTTTGACGAGGGTCGTCGGGGGCGGAGCCCTGCGACCCGGCCACGTTGGTGGCGAGCAGCACGGCCAGCGTAAGAGCAAGAACCAGCGCGCTCCCCCGGCCGAACCATTTGCGGACAGGTTGAGAAATCACGGTCGTCTCCTTGCTGAACCGGGTGGCTTTGTTGATCCTGCTGGCTTGCTTCATCCCGCTGGCTTTGTTCACCATGGCGGCATCGGCGCCGGCGGGATTGGTATCGGCTGATGTGTTTGGCGCCGGCGGACCGACGATGTCGGGCCGGTGACCGGCCCCGGAGATTGGCGAAGTTGGCAGGTTTGGTTTGCGGTCGATCCTCATCAGCACCGACCCGCTTCGCACTCGTTGAACACAAACTCCATGCGACGTTTGGTCGCCCCTTCAATCAATGTCCCGCCATTCATCAGGTTGTTGCGGGCGTCAGCCACGAACCAGTTCCCCCGAGGGAATGCGCCGTCGATCAGGCGACAGTCGTCAGATGACTTGCCGTAGTTGGGCGCATCCTCGCGACACTGACTCTCGTTGCGGTAGACGTTCGGGAACGGGTTGGATTGGAAGTAGCCGCCGTCGCAGCAGTACTCGTCGGCAAGACCGAAGGGCGAGTGGCCCGTCTCGTGGCGCAGCACCCTCCCGTTGCTGGCTTCGCTGGTGAAGCTGCCGCCAGGGGCGCAGTCACGGAACCTTTCCCGGTGCAGGATCACGTTGGCATCGGCAAAGGGCTCCTTCTTGGAGAACTGGATGCACTGGCCCGGGTTGAGGTCGAAGAAGTTGGGAATCCTCGGCACCGTCGCTTGGCGCTGAGCCACCCAGAAGTTGACCCTCTGCTGGTTGCGCAGATACATCTCCTCGACGTAGTAGTTACGGATCGCGGTGCGAACGTCGCTGATGAACGTTGCCGACGAGGCCGACGAATAGTCCTTGTCATCGGCGTAGAAGACCAGGTCGATGGCCTGGTCCACGCTGCCGGCAGCAAGGAGCACCGGAACCGGTTGGTTCCCTCCGGGCTGGCCCACCATCACCGAACGCCATCCGCTGAAGACGGCCTGGCCGTTGTCGACGATCCGACAGCCGTAGCTGAGCTCGCTGCCCGTCGCCGTCAGGTTGTGAGTAGTGGAGCTTCGGTTGGTGCGAACCCGGGCCGGGGTCGAACCGTTGTTCACCCAAATTTCGATCCGGTCGACCGACTCACGGCTGAGCGCGGTGCCCGACCCGGTCAGCGCTTCGGCCGTGATAGCGACGTTCTGCCCTGGTTGCGGCCAGATCCGGCTATGCAGGCAGCGCACCATCAGGTCCTGGGCTGCTACCGGCTCCTCGGCGGTGATCCGGAACCGAATCTCGGCCCGGTCGTCAGAAAAACCGCGGCGGCGGATCTGCTGGCCGCAGTTGCCGTTGGCGTCGCGGCTGATGCGACAGGTGGCAAGGTTCAGGTCCAGGTCGAGAACCCGGCCGGTGCCGTTATCGATGTCGACGGGATCATCATCGCCGGCGAGAAAGCCGTCGGAATCCCACAGCTCAATCTTTATCGGAATGGTGCCGTTGCCAGACACGTCCTCGGTGATGACCCAATTCGGAGCGATCACGTTGTCGTTCAGCTCCACCGCAGTCTCGACCGGGGCCGAACCGTTGATGCGAACCTTGGCGTAGAAGTCGGCTGGCGAAAAGCAGCCGAACACGCCGTCGTCGACACACTCCAGTTGTTCCACTCTCTCAATGGCGACCGTCACCGTTCTGGTCTGGTTGTTCTGAGCGCTGCTCGGTCGAGCCACAAACGGCATCACCGAGGCGAACAACGCCAAGACCAGAAGGGCGCGACGCGCTCCCCAAGCTGTCCTTTTCATCTTCTTCCCTTTCGTATGGACGGAGTGGGTAGCCCTTTCGCCGGGGCAGATCCGGCGGATAAAGGGAGACCCAACGGCAGTCTTCGCGCACCGGCGAACAAGCGCATCGGTAGTTCTACGTAGATCGATGGTTTTGTTCTGAACCGCGTCCGGGATTCGCCTTGACCCAACCAGTCGAGAACCTTGACGGTCCGGGCCTCAGAGGATCAGTTGGGGGTC
>CALAML010000206.1 GCA_937925845.1 uncultured Acidimicrobiales bacterium
GTGTGACAACATCGGTTGTCGCAGAGGCCAACAGACTCTCCGAACGGCTGTTCGGTGTCAAGGATGGTCCCCAAATTCTTTCGCCGGGTGCATCTTCGCACACCAAAAACCGGACCTGGTCAACGCCGCCGGTGCCAGTTCTGGCGAGCGGCCGCCACCTTCGGAAACTACGGTTGGGCCATGTCACTGAGCTCATGGGACGACTATCCGGTTCACCAGACGTCGGAGTTCATCCGCCACGTCGCCACCAGCGACCGGAACTTCTACGACCGTTACTACTTCAACCTCCACGGCTCGTCCGACGAGATGTTTGCCATCTTCGGGTTGGGCCAGTATCCAAACCTGGGGGTGACCGATGCGTTCTGCGCGGTGACCCACGACAACACCCAGCGCATCGTCCGCGCCTCGACCGAGCTTGAAGATCGCGCTGATGTCTCGGTCGGCCCGATCCGTATCGAGGTGATTGAGCCGCTGAAGAAGCTTCGGGCGGTGATCGAGCCCAACGAGTCGGGTATCGAGATGGATGTGGAGTGGAACCACAAGATCCCGGCTCACGAAGAGCCCCGCCAGTATCTGCGCAGCAAGGGCAAGGTGGTGTTCGACACGCAGCGCTTTGCCCAGCTCGGGTCCTGGACCGGCACCCTGAAGGCCGGCGACACCACCTTCGAGGTAACGCCTGACCGTTGGCAGGGTGCTCGCGACCGCTCGTGGGGTGTGCGTCCGGTGGGGGAGAAGGAGCCCGACGGCATCCGGGCCGACATCTCCACCATGGGCGGGATGTGGAACTACTTCCCGATGAGCTTCGATGACCATGCCGTTCTCTACATGTGCCATCAGGAGAACAACGGCAACCGGCCGCTGGAGGAAGCGGTGCGAATCTGGGCCGATCCCGCCAAGGAAACCGAATGGTTGGGCACACCATCGTGGGAGCATGAGACCATCTCGGGCACTCGGCTGCTGTCGAAGTCCACGATCACCTTTGCCGAGACCGGCACCGTGATTTCGGCCCGGCCGCTCATCACCAACTTTGTTTCGTTGGGCACCGGCTACGGGATCGATGCCGACTGGCGCCACGGCATGTATCAGGGCCGGGACGTGGTCCAGGCGCTCGAGATGACGGTGGAGGAGAGCAAGGGCCTCGGCCAGTACGGAGTGGTCGACGCTGTCGGCGAGTTCACCTATGAAGCAGGCGCAGGATTTGAGGGCCGGGTTGGCCACGGCCTCTACGAAACCGGCTTTTTCGGCGCCTTCGAGCCAATGGGCCTAACCGATCGAGGCATGCTCTTCCCCTAGGCGGCACCCCTAACCCAATCCATCGCCCCGTTGGCCTGCAGGTGATCCGATCCGCTGGCTAGGTCCGGTGTGACGACCAGCGATCGCTCAAGCAACGGGTCAGCTAGCCGTGACCGGCAGGAAGACTTCGGTCATCCAGTCGGCGGGGTCGGGGACCTCGCCGGGGTCGGTCAGGTAGACCTCCCACGGTGCGCCGGCAGCGGTGAACTCCGCCGACGCTTCCGCCCACCGCTCCAACGCGGCATACGCCTCCGACAATCCTTCGTAGGGTCCCTGATGCACGGTCACCGCCACCATGCCACCGGGCAGTTCGCCGCGGATGATGCCGCTGTCGGCAGGCGGTGCGTCGGTGGCGGCCTCGACCAGAGGGATGCCAGCGTCGATCTCAAAGAAGGCGTTGGTCATGTTGGTGTAGCGCACAAAGGGGTGCCCGGCCGGAGCGAGCGCGTTCTCCATCACAAAGCCAAAGACGGCCGGAAGGCATTCGCCCAGCGCCTCGCCGACCGTCTCGCGATCGACTCTCCGTGACTGGTAGAGCACCGGGATTGGTTCTACGTCTCGGGTGGTGATGTCGTAACTCATGGAAGCACCTTTTCTTGGTTGGGAGCGCCGCAGCGGGCGCCGGTAGAGCGTGTGGCATCGACTGGTCGACTGGGCCAGCCTCGCTTCGGCCAGGGTGAGAGCTCCGCGGCGGGGTTTGCGCCAGGCAGCTGGATTCTCCCCGAACTGAGCGGCAAAGGCCCGGCTGAAGTTCTCGTGGCTTTGGAAACCCACAGCGAAGGCCACATCGATCACCCTGGCGTCGCTGGCCATCAACAGGATGGCGCCGAGCTCCACTGCGGTGCGGCGTTCATACCGCTTCGGGCTTTCGCCGATGGTGCGGGTGATGACTCGCTGGGCCCGTGACGGCGACAACCCGACCAGGGCGGCAACCTCGGTGAGGTCACTGCGTCTGGCCGGGTCGGCGAGTGCCGCGATTCCCGGCAGGAGATCGACAAACTCGGTGGCCATAGGGCCAGGGTAGGTGCGCCCGGGTGGGCCGTCTTGATGTTTCGTGTCGTTCTTGCCCGCCCGGGGCCTAGAACGCTCTATCAGCTATTGCTGGGGCGCCGGGTAGGGGGCGGCGTTTTTGGCTCGCTCGGTCATCTGGGCGAGGGAGGCGACTCGAGCGTTGTTGGGCTGAGCCACTGACAGTTCGTTGGCGGTGGCCGCCAGCTCTTCAAGGGTTACGTTGCGTTCTCCAGCGGCTGGATGTTCGGCCAAGAGGTCGGCGAAGGCGGCCACGGTGTGGGCCAGTCGCAGCGAGTCGCTCTGGTCGGCTACATCAACCAGGGCTCCGGCGTCGATGTCGACTTCGGTCTCGGTGATCTCGGCCAGGTTCGGGTCTTCCCAGCGGAGTCGAACCACGCCGAGCGGTGCGGCCTCGTCGTGCTCGGCGGCCCGACGGATCTGGTAGATGGCGGTGGCGCTGTGGCCCGATCCGAGCTCACCGGCATCGACCACGTCGTTGCGGAAGTCGTCGTTGTCGAGGGCCCGGTTCTCGTAGCCGATCAGTCGGTATTCGCTCACCTGGTTGGCGTCGAACTCCACCTGCACCTTGGCATCACGGGCTACCGGCACCAGGGTTTGGGTGAGCTCCTCATCGAAGAACCGCTGGGCCTCGGTGAAGTCGTCGAGGTAGGAGTAGAAGCCGTCGCCCTTGTCGGCGAGCTGTTCCATCAGGGTGTCGTTGAAGTTGCCCATGCCGTAGCCGACGGTCACCAGGTTGATGCCGTTGCGGGACTCCTGGCCGATGGTCGCGCTGATCGAGTCGGGGCCGGTGTCGCCGATGTTGGCTACGCCGTCGCTGGCCAGCAGCACGATGTTCACTGCGTCGTCACGGAACGATTCGTTGGCCAGGCGGTAGCCGGTGCGCAGACCGGCCTCAAGGTTGGTGCCGCCACCGGGTGTGAGTTCGTCGATGACGTCGATGATGTCCTGGGCCTCAGCCACCGGTGTGGGCTCGAGGAGGATGCCGCCCTCGCCGCTGTAGGTCACCACCGCGATGGTGTCGTCGGGGTTGAGGTTTTTCACGAGTAGCGCCAGCGATGCCTGCACCAGGCCGAGGCGGTTCTGGCGGTCCATCGATCCCGATACGTCCACCACGAGGGTGATGGCGGCCGGGCTTCGCAGCTCGGGGTCGACAGCCTGGGTGTTCACGCCGATGCGGACGATGTCGGTGCCGTCCTCGTAGGGGGCGATCACGCCGTCGACAGTGGCTCCCAGAGCCTGGTCGGCCGGTGCCGGGTAGTCGTAGTCGAAGTAGTTCAGGTATTCCTCGGCGCGCACGGCGTCGGTCGGGGGGAGGAAGCCGTCCCGGATGAGGCTGTCGGCCACGTTGTAGGCGCCGGTGTCGACGTCGAGGCCGAAGGTGGAGGTGGTCTCGGCCGCTGTGGCTACGAAGGGGTTGTCGCCGGGGTCGGTGAAGGTGTTGTCGTCGGTGATGGATTCCGCCGGCTCGATGTTCACGTCGGGCAGGGGTTGTTCGATGTCTCCGCTCTCCCCACCGTCACCGCCGTCGTCGCTGAATTCCTCCGCGCTCACGCTTACTTCGGCGGAGGCGTCTGGTGCCGGGTTTCCAGCTAGCACTGAGCTCGAGGCGTCGTCCTCATCGGTGTTGTAGTCGCGGAAGTAGGACTCGGGATCCAGCGCCGCAACGACCGGATCGTTTGGTCCGTCGGGATCATCCGGACCGGCTCGTTCAGAGCCGCCGCCGCAGGCGGTTGCGGTAAGGGCCAGGGCGAGGCCGGTGGAGATGAGGGCAGAAGTTTGTCGTCGCATACGGGCTGAGACGGTCCGCAGCAAGAAGCTGGTTCCCGAGTAGGGAGGTCTCCCCAGTCGGGAACCAGACGTGGCCTTGCGCACCCGTACGTAATGTCGGCGCCTGGGGTGAATTATGCGCGTCTAGCGCCGACATTTCGGGCAGGCGTTCGTAATGTCGGCGCCTGGGGTGAATTATGCGCGTCTAGCGCCGACATTTCGGGCAGGGGGATCGGCGTTGGGGAGCTACCCTTTGCTGCGTGGCCAAGCGGTATTTGATTGACACCTTTGGGTGTCAGATGAACGAGGACGATTCGGAGCGCATCGCCGGTCAGTTGGAGGCCGAGGGCATGGTGCCGGCTGCCTCGCGCGAAGAGGCTGATGTCATCGTGCTCAACACTTGTTGTATTCGGGAGAATGCCGACAACAAGCTCTATGCCGGGTTGGGTCATCTGAAACCACTGAAGGCCGCCAACCCCAACCTGGAGATCATGGTGGGTGGCTGTTTGGCTCAGAAGGATCGTGAGTTGATCCAGGAGCGGGCACCGCATGTTGATGTGGTGCTCGGCACCCACAACGTGGGCCGGGCCGCGGAGTTGTTGGCCGAGTCCCGCACCGCCGGTCCGGTGATCGAAATTTGGGAGGAGGCCTCCGAAGACGAGGCCGAACGGTTTCCCACCGCCATGCAGAAAAAGGCCGAGAGCGATTACGCGTCGTGGCTCACTATCCAGATCGGCTGCGACAACACTTGCGCCTTCTGCATCGTGCCGTCGGTCCGGGGCGCCGAAGCCAGCCGACCCTTTGGTGACCTGGTGGCCGAGGTGGAGATGCTGGCCGCCCAGGGAGTTTCGGAGATCACCCTCCTGGGTCAGAACGTGAACAGCTTCGGCCGCGACCTCACCACCGCCGCCCGCAAGGCGCTGGTCGACGCTGATGCCAATGCTTCGGATCTTCGCCGTCGGGTTGGCGATCGTTGGCTTGATGGCCCGCAACGCTTGCGGCCGCTCTTTTCCGATCTGCTTCGTGATGTTGGTGCGGTGCCGGGCATTGAGCGGGTGCGGTTCACCAGCCCCCATCCAAAGGACTTCCGCGAAGACACGATCGCCGCCATGGCCGAGACTCCGGCGGTGGTGGAGCATCTGCACCTGCCGCTGCAATCGGGGAGCGACCGCGTGCTTTCGGCCATGCACCGGGGTTATACCGCCGAGCGCTATCTCGAACGGCTGGCTCAGGCTCGCGCTGGCATCCCCGACCTGGCGGTGTCGACCGACTTGATCGTTGGCTTCCCGGGTGAGACCGAGGATGACTTCGTGCAGACCCTCGAAGTGGTGGCCGAGGCCGACTACGACTTCGCATACACCTTTATCTATTCGCCACGGTCGGGAACCGAAGCAGCGGCGATGACCGATCAGTTTGTCGACCCGGGAGTGATCAAAGAACGTTTCGCTCGGCTGCGTGACGTGACCGAGCGGGCGGCTCGTCGTCGTCACGCGGCGCGCATCGGGCGTATCGAAGAGGTTGTGGTGGAGGGGCCGAGTCGGCGTGATCCCGATCAGGTCACGGGCCGCACCCGTCAGAACAAGCTGGTGCATTTCCCCCGCACTCAGCCGTTGCGGCCGGGCACCTACGCCACGGTTGAGATCACCTGGGCTGGCGCCCATTCGCTTCGTGGTGAGCTGGTTGAGGTTGTCGCCCCGGCCCGACACAAAACCCGCATTCCTGTCTCGGTCGCGTGACCGGGCAGAATCGCGGTTCGGCCGCGGCCGGGGCTCGACCGACGCTCCTGGCCGAGATCGAGGACGATCAGCGCACCCGATTCTCCGCCGTTGTTTCGCTCGATGATCTCGAAGCGGTAACCGCTCGAGTGATGTGGGCCGCTGTCCATCTCGATTGCCCCTCGATTGAAGCGATTCAGATCGGCGAGCCGGCGGCGACCGCGGCCCGGATCGTATTTGATGTGGTTGAGGGCACCCCGGCCGACCGGGCCGAGCATCGCTTTGAGCCCAACGCCACGATGCGCCTGGTTGGCGAGGCTGCCCGTCACCTGCACAACACCGTCATCGCCGATTGTCCGGTCGGCGCTTCGTTGGCTGCTCGGGCCCAAGCGGTTGTGGCGGCCGCCTCTCCCCATGATCCGCCGCTGGCTCCGCCCTACCATCGGGTCACCACGGAGAAGCTGGCCGAGATGGTGGCCGCCGGGGTACCGGATGATCCGGACGACCCGGTGGTGTGTCATGGCGCTCTCGATCTCACCAGCATCGTGATCCATCAGGGCGAGCGGGCCACGTTGGCGCCACCGATCGGTTTGACCGTGGGCGATCGACATCTGGATTTGGCCACGCTGGTTCGGAGTTTGAGCGAGACCAGTCCGGGCGAGTTCATCCCAGCCATGTTGGAAAGCTACGGATGGGATGCGGTGGCCGCACCCAGGATGGATTGGTTCGACATGTTGGCCGCCCTCGAAACCCTCGACCGCACCGACGCCACGGATACCGATACCGGTAGCGCTATCGATATCGATACCGATACCGATACCGATAGAGAGGCGGCCGCAGTCACTCGATCCGGGGAGCCTGCCGAACCCAACGTCAGCCGCGAGACAAGCGAGCCGGCGGAGACCAACTCCTACGTCAGTAGTGAGCCCGGCAACCCGGGCAAAACCAGCCGCGAGGCGAATGAGGCCAACATCGATACCGGCGGCCTGTCCGACGACCCCACCCAGGCCAACGAGGCCGGAGCCTGAGTGGCTTCCGCTCCATCACCGTTGGCCATCATCGGCCCCACCGCCACCGGTAAGACTGCGCTGGCTCTGGCCATCGCCGAGCACGAACCGTGTGAGGTGGTGTCGATGGATTCGATGCAGGTGTATCGGGGTATGGACATCGGAACCGCCAAGGTGACCGAAGCCGAGCAGGCCCGGGTGCGCCACCACATGCTGGATCTGGTTGAGCCGTCGGACACGTTCGACCTCAGCCGGTTCCAGGCCGGGGCCAAGGCCGCCATCGACCACATCGAGGGCCGCGGCGCCCGCGCCCTGTTGGTGGGTGGCACCGGGCTCTATGTGCAGGCGGTGGTTGACGATCTCGAGATTCCGGGACAGTTCCCCGAGGTTCGGGCCGAGCTCGAAGCCGACCCCGACACCGAGGCCATGCATGCCCGCCTCACCGAGCTCGATCCGGTGGCCGCCGAGCGCATGGAACCGTCGAACCGCCGTCGGGTGGTGCGAGCCCTGGAGGTGACGCTGGGCAGTGGCCGACGGTTCTCGGAGTTTGGTCCCGGGATCACTGCCTATCCGCCGACCCGTTTCATCCAGATCGGGTTGCGGTTGGAGGGCGCCGAGCTGGATCGGCGGGTGGAGCAGCGCTACCGCCGTCAGCTCGACGACGGGCTGCTGGAGGAGATTCGTGGCCTGCTGGCGAAACCCGGAGGGTTGTCCCACACCGCGGCTCAGGCGCTGGGTTACAAGGAGTTTCTGGATCATCTTGATGGTCGCCAGAGCCTGGAGGAAGCGTTGGAGATCGCCATCAATCGCACCCGCCAGTTCGCTCGACGTCAGGTGCGGTGGTTCCGTCGCGATCCCCGCATCACCTGGTTCGATGCCGCCGATCCCGAAGCGCTGGTGGCCGACGTCCGCCGCCATGTCGAGACCGGCGGTCAGTCCCATGACGAGTAGTGGTGTCGCCTAATCGTGTTGCGGTCTGAAGAGATACCCGGCGTCGGCTGCCCATGACAGATCGCCGACTTGTCCAGGCCGTAGGGCGCTATCGAGAACACGACCTGCGACATCCGGGCCAAACAGAGCTTAATCAGTGGGCGACACACCATTCAGCCACCCTGGGCGTCGAGGTGTGAGGCGACGATTGAGAACACCGATGCTGTTATTGCCAGCTGCGGGTTTTGGGTGAGCTGCTAGCTTGCTCAGATGTCTTTTGCTCTGCGCCCTGCGACCGCCGATGACGCCGAGGCGATTCATGGCTTTATTTATGAGCTTGCGGTGTACGAGCGCGAGCCGGATGCGGTGGAGGCCACGCCGGAGTCGATTCGGGCCCAGATGCAATCTGATCGGCCGCCGTTTGAGTGCGTGATCGCCGAGGTCGAAGGCACCGCGGTGGGGATGGCGCTGTTCTTCCAGAGTTACTCCACCTGGAAGGGCGTTCCCGGCATCTATCTTGAGGATCTCTACGTGCAACCGGCGCACCGCGGCGCAGGCTACGGCGGGGCGCTTTTGGCCGAGCTGGCGGCCATCGCCGTGGAGCGCGGTTTTGCCCGGGTCGACTGGCAGGTGCTCGATTGGAACACCCCGTCGATCGAGTTCTACGAGAGCGTCGGCGCCGAGATCAAGCGGGACTGGATCCCGTGTCGCCTCACCGAAGATGCCCTCACCGCCATGGCCGCCAGGGCTCCCGGAACGTTGCCCCGTGAGAAATCATGAGGAAAGAGGCAGGGTTGGCGGCCACAATGGGCGGGTGGAGCTGACCAAACACCATGGCCTGGGCAACGACTTTCTGGTCTGCCTGGTGCCCGAGGGCGAGCCGATCGAGTTGAGTGGCGACTTGGCGCGCTCGCTGTGCGACCGCCGCACCGGTATCGGGGCCGACGGTCTGATCTACGGCACCGGGTTCGCCAACGTCGATTTTGGTGACGGTCGCATGCTGTCCGATGTCGATCGCATCATGCACCTCTTTAACTCCGATGGTTCCCGAGCGGAGATGAGCGGCAACGGCATTCGTTGTCTGGCTCAGGCCATCGCCGCCGAGCGGGGGACCGACACCTGCTCGCTCACCATCAGTACCGATGGTGGTCGTCGACAGCTGGAGGTGTCGCCGGGGGACAGTGCCGACACTGTTCAGGTGCGGGTGGAAATGGGGGCGGCCAAGCCCGGTCCCGATCATGATCCGGCCCGGGTCGCTTCGGCCCTCGGGTTGTCGGTTGATGGTCTCCTCACCGGTACCGCCGACCTGGGCAACCCTCACCTGGTGGTGATGGTTGATGATCCCCATGCCATCGACGTCGCCGATCGGGGCGCGGCCATTGAGGCCGACTTCGCCGACGGCTGCAACGTACATTTTGTTCGGGCCCTCGACCGCGACCATCTCGACCTGGTGGTGTGGGAGCGTGGTGCCGGCATCACCCAGGCCTGCGGCACCGGGGCCACCGCCGCCGCCCATGCCGCCCATGGTTGGGGGTTGGTCGACAAGCAGGTGAAGGTCGACATGCCCGGCGGGTCAGCCACCGTTGAGGTGGCCGATGATCAGCTCTGGCTCACCGGCCCCGCTACCCATATCGCTCGGATCGTTCTGTGACCTCACCTACCGACAACCCCGAATCGTCCACGGCGGAAGTCGAGGGCGGGGCCATGCCATCAGCCAATTCGGGCACTTCTGATTCCGACACTGCCGATTCCCACACTGCCGATTCCCACATGGCTGGCTCTTCGAGTTCGCCGAGCTCCGGTGGCGGTGAGTCGCCTGCGTCCGGCGACGGTTTTGATGATCTTGATCTTGGTGTTGGCCGCCCGAAGTCAAAGAAGCCGAAGCGTCGCGCCGAGCCGGAGAGCCACCGTGGCGCCCTGGGAGACTTTGGTGGTGACGCCGGCGGCGCGCTGATCGAGCGGACGTTCCGGGAGCGGATCGTTCTGGTTGGTGTGGTTGGCCCCGGTGAAACTGAGGAAGACGTTGAGATCTCCCTCGACGAGTTGGCTCAGCTGATCGACACCGCTGGTGCCGACGAGGTGGCCCGCGTCATTCAAAAGCGCGACAAGCCCGACCCCGCCACCTATGTGGGCAAGGGCAAGGTGAAGGAGATCCACGAGGTGGCTCAGCTCACCGACAGCGACACCGTGGTGTTCGACAACGATTTGAGCCCGGCTCAGCAGTACAACCTGGAAAAGGCGTTCGGTCGGACCGCTCTCGATCGCACCGCGGTCATCCTCGACATTTTTGCTCAGAATGCGGCCAGCGTGGAGGGTAAGGCTCAGGTGGAGCTGGCTCAGCTTCGGTATCTGCTGCCTCGGCTCCGCGGCAAGAAGGACTTCAGCCAGCAGGGCGGCGGTATCGGTACCCGTGGCCCGGGTGAAACTCAGCTTGAGGTCGATCGCCGTCGTATCGAGCGGCGGTTGCACAAGCTGGAGGCCAAGCTTCGCGACATCGACAAGAACCGGGCCACCCAGCGCAAGGCCCGCCAGCGGTCACCCTTTGAGAAGGTGGCCATCGTTGGTTACACCAACGCGGGAAAGTCGACGTTGCTGAACGCTCTGACCGATGCCGGGGTGCTGGCGGAGGATCGCCTCTTCGCCACCCTCGATGCCACCACCCGCAAGCTGGCGTTGCCCGGCGGCGAGCAGGTGTTGCTGACCGACACCGTGGGGTTTGTGCGCAAGCTGCCGCACGGGTTGGTCAAGGCGTTCCACTCCACGCTGCGGGTCGCGGCCGATGCTGAGCTGTTGGTGCATGTGGTTGACGGTTCGGCTCCCGATCCGATGGGCCAGTATCTGGCGGTGCGGGAGGTGTTGCGGGAGATCGAGGCTCATGAGATTCCCGAGTTGATCGTGTTCAACAAACTCGACATCGCTCCCGACGCCAAGGCGTTGGTCGACCGCCAGGCCGGTTCGGTGGGCATCTCGGCCCATACGGGTGAAGGCATCGAGGCCATGTTGTTGGCTCTCGGCGATCGCATTCGCTCCATGCGGGTGGTCTATGAGGTGCAGGTTCCGTGGGACCGGGGCGAGGTGATGGCGTCGGTGCATCGCGAGGGCCAAGTACTTACCGAGACCACCGGCGAGACCGGCATGGTCTACCGCGTGCGTCTCGACGATGCCGGCGCGTCACGGCTGTCGGAGTTCATCGTCGAAGCCGTTTCTTAGAAGCGGTCTCCTGAGCCGTTCCCGCCGCCGATTGAGCGCTCGGTCTTCTTGGAAATGGCGTTCCTGGGATAGCGTCTCGGCGGGACCGGTTCGCATTACCGGCTGGCTTGCTGACTCGAAGGGCGATTGATGGTTGTAATCCGCACAGATGACGAGCCCTTTGTTCCACCGCCGTATCCCTACGATCGGCTGAACCAGCTACGGGAGATGGCGGCCTCGTTGCCCGGCGGCATGATCGATCTCTCGATCGGCGCCCCGTGTGATGCCCCGCCGGCCGAGGCGCTGCGGGTTCTCGGCGAGGGTGAGGGGCTGCGGACCTACCCGCCATCGATCGGTTCACCGGCACTCCTTGATGCCACCCGCGGCTGGCTGGATCGCCGTTTCGGAATCGCCATTGGAGAGGACGAAGTTGGGGCCTGCCTGGGTCTGAAGGAGATGGTTGTTGGTCTGCCGCACTGGCTGCGGTTGCGCGAGCCCGACCGCGACACGGTGTTGTATCCGGCGGTGAGTTACCCCAGCTATGCCATGGGGGCCCGGCTGGCGGGGTGTCGGTCGGTACCGGTGGCGATGGATGACCAGTGGCGGATGGATCTTTCGTCGATCGACGACGACGATGCCGATAGTGCGCTGTGCATTTGGGTGAACACCCCGGGCAACCCGGCCGGGGCGCTTGATGATCTTGCCGCCGTGGCGGCGTGGGGACGCGAGCGCAACATTCCAGTGCTGAGCGATGAGTGCTACATCGAGTTCACCTGGGACGGTGAGCCTCGTTCGATTCTGCGTTCCGGGGTGGAGGGGGTTCTGGCCCTGCATTCGTTGTCGAAGCGATCGAATCTTGCCGGTCTGCGGGTGGGCTCCTACAGCGGTGATCCCGACTTGGTCCACTACCTGCGCGAGATCCGCAAGCACACCGGCGCCATGATCCCCGGCCCCAACCAGGCGGCCGCAGTGGCGGCACTCAACGATGACGCCCACGTCGACGCTCAGAAAGAGATCTATCGGGAGCGCATCAACCTCGTGGGTTCGGCGCTGCGGGTTCTGGGTGCCAACGTTGATTCACCCGGCGGCGGCTTCTACCTGTGGGTGGAAGCCAACGATGGCGACGCGTGGGACTTTGCCGATTTCCTGGCCCGGCGCGGTGGCGCGGTGGTTTCCCCGGGTGAGTTCTACGGCGATCAGGGTCACGACCACGTTCGGATCGCACTTGTGCAGCCCACCGACCGCCTCAAAGAGATGGCGGTCCGCCTCGGCGCTTAGGAGCCTGCT
>CALAML010000207.1 GCA_937925845.1 uncultured Acidimicrobiales bacterium
AACCTCCGGCTGGCAGTAGATAGCGCCCGGCACGACAGGGCTGGCGCCGACGCGTAGTGGCACCGGCAACCCGATGGCCTGGGCCAGGCGGCGGCCCGCAGCGTTGGCGCCGTGGGTGGTGTGGCTGTCGCCGGTGACGTCGCCGACCGCGAAGATGCCGGGCACGTTGGTGGCGCCCCAGTCGTCGACGTCGATGGCGCCGCGGGTGGTGGCCACGCCCACGGCATCGAGGTTGAGCCCTTCGGAGCGCGGTATCCGTCCGACCGCCATCAGCACCTTGTCGATGCCATCGACGGTGGAACCGTCGGAGAGCGTGAGCTGGGCGTCGGTGTGGTCGAAGCGGGAGGCCGAGACGCCGGTGCGGATGGTGATGCCCCGAGCGGTCAGCGCCGTGGTGACGATCTCCGCCACCTCCGGGTCCTCCGGCCCGAGGATGCGATTCGCCAGCTCGACGATGGTGACCTCTGAACCGATCCGGTGAAAGGCATCAGCCATTTCGAGGGCGATGGCGCCGCCACCGATGATGGCCAGGTGTCGGGGCGCTTCGGTCAGGTTCCAGATGGTCTCGTTGGTGAGCAGCACATCGGCTGGCGATTGGCCGTTGGTGGTGGCATCGGTCAGGCCGGCGACATCGACGATTCGGGGCTGACTACCGGTGCAGATCACGATGTGTTCGGCACCGATCCGCTGGGTCGCCCCGTCGGCGCCCGTAACTTCCACCGTTGATGGATCGAGAATGCGACCTCGACCAAAGATCGTGGTGAGCCCGTCGTTGGCCGGGTCGGTGAGTTCTTCCGTTTCGTGGTCCCGCAGCCCGTCGCGGAGGCCCCGCACGTGGGCGAATGGATTGCGGTCGCCGAGACGGGATTGGTGCAGAAGGGCTTTGGAGGGGATGCAGCCCACGTTGGTGCAGTCGCCGCCGACGTCGGCCGCTTCGATCAGCGCAACCCGGTGGCCGAGCCCCTGGAGGGAAACGGCGACGGTGAGTCCGCCGGAGCCGGCTCCGATCACGACGGTGTGGAACGGGTCGTGAGGAGTGTCGGCGGCCGCCGGTTCGGTCTCGGCCTGGCCTTCGGTGCCGGCGTCGATAATGGGGGAGGGGATGGTCATGTTGTGGCCAGGTCTTTGTCCGGGGTTCTATCGCGGGGTTCGTCGCTGGTCTGGTCTTGGCGGCGGCCGAGCAGCCGGGCCCCGGCGAGGCTCACGACAAAGAGCACCACCGAGGCGGCGAAGACGCGGGGGTCGAATCCGCTGAGCCCATCGCTGATGCGTTCGATCGATGCGCCGGCGAGGGTGAATGAGACCGTTCCGGGTAGCGAGCCGATGGCGGTGGCGGCAAGGAAGGGGAGCGGGGCGATCCGCAGGGCGCCTGCGGCGTAGTTGACCTGGTCATAGGGCAGAAAGAGAAGGCGCATGATCATGACGGTGGTGAAGCTGTTCTCTCGCATGCGGTCTGACCAGCGGCCGATCAGTTCTCGGGTCTGTGACGCGGCCTCCGCCTTTTCGGCCGATGCCGCCGCACCGTCCTCATCGTCTTTGGCCACAAGTGACCGGCCGATCCAGTAGGCGACCATGGCCGAGAGGTTGGCGCCGATCACGGTGGCGACGATGCCGAGAACCGGGCCGAAAAGAATGCCACCGGCGATGGTGAGCAGTGCCGCGGAGAGCAGCACGATCGGTCGCAGGGCGTAAACCAGGATGAATACGGCAAAGGCCCACCAGGCGCCGCGGGCGGTGTCGACAAATTCCTGCAGTGCCTCGAGGGCGCTGAGGCCGGTGCTGCGCTGGTAGATGAACCAGCCGATGAGGGCTGCGGCCCAGATCACGCCGATCATGATCCGACGGTTGCGGACACTCATAAGTTGCCTCCAGCCCAGACGAGCCGCTGGACCACGTTGATGGCCACCCCGACGGCAAAGAGGCCAAAGAGCCAGGTGGCCAGGCTTGGTAAGGCAAGAAACAGCGTGTAGGCGGCGATGGTTTCGGTGCCTTCGATCAGCGCCGGAGGCATGGTGATGGTGGTGACTTCGTCGCTGTTGGCTACTCCGTCGCCCCGCTTTTCGGCGATGGCCGACAGGTAGGTCCACGAGATCGTGTTGATGGAAAAGAGCGCCAGCATCACCGCTACCGCAACCCAGGTGCTGCGCTGGTCGACGTGGAACGCGACGCCGAGGGGGATCACGGCGTAGCCGATGGTGTCACCCACCATGTCGAGGTATCCGCCAAAGTCGGAGGCCTGCTTGCGGAATCGGGCTACCGGTCCGTCGAGGCCATCAAACAGACGCGACGCCCACCAGAGGGCCACCGCCAGGGCGGGAGTGGGGACCGCCACTGCGGCGCCGATCGAAGCGGCCAGCGCCAGCCCGGTGAGTGCCGCCGGGTGAAGGTGGGGCGCGACCCGCTCGACCACGGGGGCGAGCAGGTTGTCCTTTTTGGGACGGAGGGCGAGGTCAAGCATGAGCAGTTGGGAACCGAGCGGTGATGTGGTTTCTTCCGGACCTTGGTCCGAAGTGGCGAGTGTCACGGCGGTCGGTGAGCGGCGGATGTTGAGGCCGGGTCATTGGTTCTCCGATCGGCGAGACGAGCGAAGGCGTTAGCCTGAGCAGGTGACCCCGGATCCAGAAATGTTGCGAAAGTTTCCTCGAACCACCGACGCGGACGGTGCGGGGGTCGACCCCAAGACCGATCTCGACCGGGTGCGGCGCCAGCTTGAGGCCGCGGTTGGGCCCGAGGACGAACGGGGTCGGATTCTGCATCTGCTCGACCGCCATCAAAGCGATGTGCTTCTACGCACGTGTCGGCCCGGCCATCTCACCGGTTCGGCGTTTGTGGTCTCGGCGACGGGCTCACACACGCTGCTATTGCATCACACCAAGCTGCAGCGATGGTTGCAGCCCGGTGGTCATGCCGACGGTCAGGACGATTTGGCCGCGGTGGCTCTGCGCGAGGCCACCGAGGAGACGGGGATCGTTGGTCTGAAGGTGGTTGGTGAAGCGATCGATCTTGATATTCATCTGGTCGAACCACCGAAAGAGGATGCCCATCTGCACCTTGATGTGCGGTACCTCGTGATGGCGCCAGCCGACGCCGAACTCAACGCCAACAGCGAGTCCACCGACCAACGCTGGGTGGCCAGAGACTCACTCGATGAGTACGAACTCGATGAAGGACTCCACCGCATGGCCAAAATCGGCTTCGCCAGAGCCGACCAGATCATCAACCAAGCGTGATCCCTCCGGAAAGAGGGTGTTCGAACCGCGTATAGAGTCTCTCGAGTGAGCCATCGAGGGGGACAGCAATGGGCGACGCGCAGACCACCGGGAACAACGAGCGGTACTACATCACCGATACCGCCCTGTCGGAGCGGTTTCCGCTCTATACCCGGGCCAATGTGGGCGAGGTGTTTCCCGATCCGGTCACGCCACTGACCTCAAGCACCGCGATGTGGTTCGCCGAGTTGGGTTGGCGTGATGCATGGGAGCGGATGGGGGCGTTCTCCCAGGACGAGTTTCCCGCCGATGAGTTCTGCCAGCTCGGCGTGGTGGCCGGCTACTGCTATTTGAACGCGTCGGCGATTCGTCTCTTTGGCGAGCGAGCGCCGGGGTTGTCGGCCCAGGATATGGATGACCAGTTTTTTGGTGCTTTGCCGGGCATCCCGCCCTATGAGCCAGTCGAGGGCGATACCGACCTGGCGAAAACGCAAAAGATCGGCGAAACGTTCGGCTGGGTATTGGGCCAGAGTTCGCTCGACCAGCTTGAGGCGCTGACCGCCGACCGGGAGATGACCCGCCAGCTCCGGGCCGATCGGCCGGATCTGACCACGATCGACAGCCTCGCCCTCTGGGACCGCTATCAAGAGCTGGTGGCGGTTCATCGCAAGCTCTTTTCTGAACACATCTTCACCACCTATATGGCGACGGTGCCAGTTGGCATCATCACCGGCGTGGCCACCGCCGTGGGTCGACCGGATCTGGTGATGCCGATCATCGCCGGTATCGGTGATGTTGACTCCGCTGAGCCATCACATGCCATGTGGGCGATGGGTCGGATGGTGGCCGCCTCGCCGGCGCTGACCGAGGCCTTCGACGCCGGGGTGCCCGGGCTGGTGGAGCGTTTGGCCGCCATCGATGACCCGGCCGCAGCCGAGTTCGCCGAGGCGATGGACTCCTTTGCCTACGAGTTCGGTTCCCGTGGGCCGAATGAGTGGGAGTCCCGATCCCCAAGCTGGGAGACCCATCCCGAGTTGGTTCTGGCTTCGGTGGAACGACTGCGGTTGGCTCCGGCTGACGCCGACCCTGCCGCTCAGCATGCGGTACGCGCCGCAGCCCGGGCCGAGGCCGCGGCGGAGTTGGCGGCGATGGTTGAGGGCGACCCCGAAACTCACGGCCAGCTGCAGGCCGGCATCGCCGCCACCGGGGCCTGGCTTCCGGGTCGGGAGCGAACCAAGACGAACAACATCCGGCTGGTGCAGGAGATGCGGATGCTGATGCGCGAGCTCGGGCGGCGGGTGGTGGCGGTTGGCGGCTTCGACGAGGTCGAGGATTTTGGTTTTGTGACCGCCGAGGAGTTTCCGGGGTTCTTGGCCGGGCTGGATGCTGATCCCACCGCGATGCTGGCTGCGGTACGGAGCCGGCGCGAGGAGTACAACGGCCTGCTGGAGCGCGAGGCCCAGTTCCTCTTTAACGGTCAGGCCGATCCGCCCGACACCTGGCGGTTGCGCGCCGATGATTCGACGCCGCAGTTGGTGGTCGATGAATCGATCCAGGGCATCCCGGGCTGTTCCGGCTCGGCGACCGGTCGGGCCCGCGTGGTGCTCGACAGTTTCGACCCATCGGCCCTCGAACCCGGTGACATCCTGGTGGCGCCGATCACCGACCCTTCGTGGACGCCGCTCTTTATGCCGGCGGCCGCGGTTGTTGTGGATGTCGGGGCGCCGCTGTCGCACGCCATCATCGTGAGTCGTGAGCTCGGCATTCCCTGCGTGGTTTCCGCCACCGACGCCACCCGTCGGATCCCCGATGGTGCCACCATCCATGTCGACGGCGGCACCGGAGCAGTGACCGTCATAGAACTGTAAGCACAGACTGTCGCTGGGTCGGGGTGGCGCTGCCGGACCCGGTCACAGGCTTCCTGGCGTCCGCTACAGGTTCGGGAGCCAGCCGGTGGTTGGGAGGTAGTTGCCCTTGCCGTCCGGCGCCCAAACGTACCCGGGGTCTTCGCTGACCCGATAGAAGCCAACCCCGGTCTGGCTGGCGACACTCACCGCCCACTCACCGGCTGCTTCGGCCTCGGACCAGGCGAATGCGGCGTAGATCACGGCGCGGCCGATGCTGTAGTCGGTAACCCTCGGATCGTCGACGTTGTTGTCGTCAGCGTGGGGGCCGTTCATCGGCGGGAAGTACTCGATCATTTTCCAGAACCAGGCCTGGAGTTCCGGCGTGGTCACCCTCGGGTCGTTGTAGGAGTGCTCTTCGCTCCAAGCCGTCTGCGCTCCGAACCAAGCCAGGAATTCGTCTTGGCTGGTCGTGGGTGCCGCAGCCACGTCGAAGACCATCAGATCGAAGCTCATGTACGCAGTGTCGCATAGTTGCTGGGGATCAATCCCCTTGAGCCTGCGGGACAACTCTCCTTAGAACTCTCTTAGAGCAATGGACACGACCAGAGCGAGGGGCGCTCGGTCGATACATACGGGGAGCAACTGATGGGAACAAAAGAGCAAGCAGTCGGCCAGGCTGGGCAAACACTGGACCAACCCGCAGGTCGCGGTCGCCAGCTTCAACAACGTGAGGCACAGGCCGGCCGACCTCAACAGAGACTGCGTAGCGGCTCACATGCGCGCCGCGGGCTGCAGCTGGTGGCCGCGCTGGCGATGGCCGTGGCGGCCCAACTTTTGCTGCCGCAGCCGTCCGCCGAGGCTCAGGCGGTGGATTGTTCGCGCTGGAATCAGCCGACGTCGTATGTGAAGAACTGGAATGGTCAGGTGAAAGGTGGGCCGTGGAACATCCGCCGCGGTCCGTCTCTGGCTGGCGCGTGTGACACCGGGAAGAATGCCCACGCGGATGATTCGGTGGTGGTCCATGCACAGACGGGGGATTGGTATTTCATTGAGAACAAGTCGCGGTCTCAGTGGGGGTGGATCAGCAAGCGGGCGGTCGGCGGGGTCTCCTCTGGTGGCGGCGCTGGTGGTGTGGATTGTTCGCGGTGGAATCAGCCGACGTCGTATGTGAAGAATTGGAACGGTCAGGTAAAGGGTGGCCCGTGGAATGTGCGGCGTGGGCCTTCGGGTGCTGGCGCCTGTGACACCGGGAAGAACGCCCACGCGGGTGATTTGGTGGTGGTCCATGCGCGGACGGGGGACTGGTATTTTGTTGAGAACAAGTCGCGGTCTCAGTGGGGGTGGATCAGTACGCGGGCGATTGGTGGGGTCTCCTCTGGTGGCGGCGGTAACGGGGTTGATTGTTCGCGATGGAATCAGCCGACGTCGTATGTGAAGAACTGGGGCGCCAGCATCAAGAACGGTCCATGGAATGTGCGGCGGGGCCCTTCTTTGGCTGGGGCCTGTGATACCGGCAGGAATGCCTGGAACGGAGACTGGGTGATCGTTCACTCGCGGCTTGGCAGTTGGTACTTCGTAGAGAACAAGACCCGCAACGACTGGGGTTGGATCAGTACCCAGGCCATCCACGGCATCGACTATCGCCAGGTCCGCGTCGACCACACGAAGTTCGACATCGAGTGGCCAAAGGTCAGGTTGAACGGCGGCACCTTCAGTAAAGCCTCGGCCGTTCAGGCAACCCTCGGCGACATCGGCAACGCCCTCTCATCCGTAGGCAGAAAGCAGTAACGAGGCGGCCTGGGCCTATAGGTCAAGCGGGTGTGCGCAGGAGACCATGTCGTTGACCTCGGCGAAGGCGTCGAGGCGGTCGCTGATCTGGCGGTTCTCCACGATTTGTTCAAGGAACGGGGTGAAGAGCGATGCGTCGGGTTGGCGGAGTTCGTTGGAGTAGGTTCGCCGGTCTTCGAGGTGGGCGTCCCAGTCGCCGAACCACTGCTGGATCAGGCGGGCATCTTCGGTGCCGTCATCGGGGGCGATGGCCTTCACCTCGGCCACCATGTCATCGAGGATCACGATGCCTTCGTCGATGAGGTCGGCACGCTCAATAATGTCGTCGGTATCGGCCAGGAGCGGGATTTCGTTGAAAGCCTCTTTGGCCGACGAACAGATTGATTCTGCTTCGGTGGCGAAGGCGGCGTTGGCGAGGGTGTCCGGGTGGTCCCGGCGGGCCAGGCCGGTGAAGACGTAGAGCCACATTCCCACCAGGAAGATGACGACGAGCCCGAGGAAGACCATGATCGCCTTGCCGATCGGTCCGCGGGGCTTGTCCTTGTACATCCCCGGCGGCACTGGAGGCTCGTTGAGTGGGGCGCGTCGGGACTTGGTGTTGGAAGTCTTCACGAGAACTCAACGATACCGATGCAGAGGGCCTGGGCCGATATCGGGGCCAAAGGTCACTCGCCGGCGGCGGCTGGCCGGTTGCGGGCAACCCCGATCCGATTCTGGCCACCGTCGTTCTGGCCGATCGCAGTTCCGGGTTGGGATGCAGGCTGATTCGACACGTTTGGCGCCTGTGGGTTGACTCCGCCGGCAGGGTTGGTCGCGTTGCCAGCATTGTTGCCGCCGTTGTTTCCACCGCCCGGATTGCCGTTGGCCCCGTTGCCTACGTTGCCGCCGGCGCCACCGTTGCCCTGGTTGTTGCCGCCACCCCGGTTCGCTCCGGGGTTGCCGCTGATAAACGGTGCCGGACCTTGGCCGGTCACGGTGAGGGTGACGATCTCGCCTTGTGAGAGTGGGGTGCCGGCTGGAGGGCTCTGACCCACGACCAGGCCACGACGTAGACCCTGGGGCGGCACTTCAATCACGTCGCCGAACAGGCCCCGCCGGCTCAGCTCCCGGACCGCCGGGGCGGCGGTGCGGCCGACCAGGTCGGGCACCACGCCGGCTCGGTCCAGGTCCCGTGCCGGTTCGGGCGGCGCCTCGGGAAACTCGAGCGGGTCGGTGTTGGCCAGGACATATTCGTTGTAGCCCTGCCAGATCTCGGCTGGCCAGCTTCCACCGGTCACCCGGATCGGCGTCTCGGGAGGCCGCATCGAGATCTGGCCTTCGGGGAAGCCGACCCAGACTGCGGTGGCCAGCTCGGGCGTGTAGCCAACAAACCAGGCGTCGCTCCAGTTCTGGGTGGTGCCGGTTTTGCCCGCCACGGGCCGGTCAGCCAGCTGGGCCCGGGTTCCGGTACCCCGCTCAACCACTTGGGAGAGAACGCCGGTGACCCGGTTGGCCACGTCTTCGTCGATCACTCGTCGGGCCGTGGGTGGAGCGCGGTAGATCTCGGATCCGTCGGGGGCGATGACCCGTTCGACCATGACCGGGTCGGTGGCGATGCCTTCGGCGGCGAAGGTTGAGTAGGCGCTGGCCATGTCGAGCACGGTGGTCTCTACCGAACCGAGCACCGCCGATGGGTCGGGGGTGAGGGTGTTGCGCACGCCGAGCTCGCTGGCCATCTGCACACCGGCCTGCGCGCCGAGCTGCAGCATCAGGGTGGCGAACGCAGTGTTGGACGAGGTCACCGTCATCTCGGTGAGGTCGAGATCGCCGGTTCCGGTGCCGCTGTAGTTGCTGACCTTCCAGGGCTTGGTTTGTCCGGGGATCTCGAACTCGGTCGTTCCCGGACTCGGGAAGGTGGTGGCCAGGGCCATGCCGTTGTCGAGGGCTGCGGCGAGAACCAGCGGTTTGAACGAGGAGCCCGGTTGGCGGCCCTGGCCCATCGCCAGGTTGACCTTCGAGAATTTGGAGTCGCTGAAGTAGTCGAGGCCGCCGACCATGGTGCGGATCCGCCCGGTACCGGGCTCGATGCTGACCAGGGCCCCACGCGGGGTTGCATTGTCGGTGCCGAGCACGCTAGCCACATTGGCGACCGCGCCGAACTGCATGTCGAGGTCGATCGTGGTGTGAATTTCGAGCCCGCCTTCGAAGAAGAGGTCGCGTCGCTCTTCTCGGGTCTCACCAAAGGCCGGGTTATCGAAGAACCAGGCTCGAACCTCGTCGACGAAGTGGGGCGCCTGGTATTCCTCTTCAAGCACCGGTGTCTCTTCGGCGAGCTGAAGATCTTCCCGGATGGCCCGGGCCGCTTCCGACTCGTCGACGTAACCGTTGCGGACCATGGCCCGCAGCACCAGTTCACGGCGCTCAAGCCCTCGTTCGAGGTTGTCGAACGGGTCGAAGTCGCATGGGCGCTGGATCATGCCCGCGAGCATCGCCGACTCGCCGAGGGTGAGGTTGATGGCGTCCTTGGCAAAATACTCTTCGGCCGCGGCCTGCACCCCCCAGGCGTTGTTACAGAAGAAGACGGTGTTGAGGTAGGACTCCAGAATCCAGCTCTTGGTATAGGTCTCGTCGAGTTGTTGGGCCAGGGCAAACTCTTCGAGCTTGTTTTCGATCGACTGCTTGTCTTCGAGGGTGCGGTCGGCACCCAGAATCAGGTTCTCGACCAGCTGCATCTCCAGGGTGGAGCCACCTTCGACGAAGCTCCCGGCCGCGGCGTTCTCCTTCGCCGCCCGCACAATGGCCTTGAAGTCGACGCCCTGGTGCTGCCAGAACCGCTCGTCTTCGATCGAGACCACGGCGTCCTGCATGTACTGCGACACCGCATCCAGCTCGATGGTCTCCCGGTTCTCGCCGCCGTGGACGACCGTGATCAGTCGACCGTCACGATCGAAGATGCGTGACGATTCAGCACTGGTCGGCACGTCGACGGTGAGGGCCTCACGCGAGAAGCTGCAGGCACTCGCGGCCAGGGTCAACACCAGAGCGATCACCATGAAGTGTTGGGCACGGCTAACCCGATGGTTGGTTACTCCGGGCCGCCCGGTGCGGCTCACGTCTTTCTGCACGCGACCAGCTTTGCCGATCCTTTCCGATTTGTCCGATCGGGACTGCGGCGCGAGCGGCGAAGGGTCTGTTGACCATCGCTCCACCCGGATGCGCAAACCGCACTACCATGAGGTTGTGGTGCGGTGGTTCGGTTGACTCGAGCTATCGAACAGTAGTCATTTGGGCGACCGAGCGGTGCTTCGCAGCGGGCTGGGGTTGGGGAGATCGCCGACGTCGTCGAACGACTCTTTCTGGCGATCCGCCGCCCGCGACTGCCAAATAGGGGAGGAACTGAATGCCTGCGCTGCAAACGCTCTGCCACGCGCTAAACCAACTCACCGCGCGCGATGCCATCAACACGCTCGATGCCACCAATTTCGGCCCGGACTGTCCGCTGTCGGACCGGATACGAATCGGACTGCCCCAGCGGGACCTGGTGGGGCTGGTGCCCGGGGATCAACTCCTGGAGGAGATGGCGGCCATCCTCGACACGTTGCCGGTGTCGATCCATGATTCGATTCGCGAGATCATCCGTGGCGCCATCGGCCGCAACCAGTGCATCACCTTCGCCTGGCGACCCGGCTACGACTTCAAACTCGAGGTGTCTGAATCGATCGACTCCAAGACGACCCACGGGGGCATCACCGTTGTCTTGGAATCGCGCTACCCAAGCGATCCCCATCCGTTGTATGGACAAACCGCCGAGTAACAGCGCCACCTCGAGCGGGGTTCGGTTCGCCTCGACCACCGACGGCGTCAACATCGCTTATGACGTGGCGGGGGAGGGACCGCCGCTGCTGTATGCCCGGGCCTGGATCACCAACCTCGAGGTGAATCGCGAGGATCGGAGCATCGCCCGATTCTTCGGCGAGCTTGAGAAGCATCGCACGGTGATCACCTATGACGGGCGGGGCAATGGGCTTTCGGATTGGGACGTGCCGTCGCCGATCACGATGGATCACCTGGTGAACGATCTGGCCGCGGTAGCAGCCAGGATCGATGCCCCCACCTTCGACCTCTGGGCCACGACCTATGCCGGCCCGCTCGCGCTGCGGTTCGCGGCCGAACATCCGGAGCGAGTGTCGCGCCTGATCCTCGACGGCACCTTCGCCGCGGCCCACCGCTACTTCGATCCGGACCGGATGAAGCCGTTGCTGGAGTTGTTCGACGGCGCTGCCGCGAATCCGGTCATGGTCTTTCGGATGATCAGCCTGATGACCGATCCCGACCCGAGCATCGGACACGAGGAGCGGGTGAATCGGTTGCGGCGGTCGATCCCCGTTCCGATTCTCCGTGAGCTGTACCCGCTAGCCCAGACGTTCGACGTGGAGGAGCTCCTGTCGATGGTGGTCGCTCCCACCCTGGTGATGCATCGGCGCCGCAGCACGCCGGTCCCGGTGAAAGCGGCGAGAGATCTGGCCGCTCGCTTGCCGGACGCGTCACTGGTGGTGCTGGATGGTTCGGCTCACAACCTGTTCGAAGGAGACTGGCGCCAGCCGATGCGGACCGCCCTCGAGTTTCTTGGCGTGACCGACATCGACCTCGATCAGACCCCGGAGTCGATCGAGGTTGGCGACCCGGCGACGGTGGTCGACCCCGTGGGCTCGAATGGGGAGTCGGTTGGACGAACGGTTGGCGAAGGTGAAGAGGTCGTCGGCGTTGGGGTTGGTGATCAGCTGCTGGTGGTCCTCTTCACCGACATCGTGGGTTCGATGGATCTGACGGTGCGCGCCGGCGACTCCGGTGCCCAAAGCTTGTTGCGGGCCCACGATCGAGTGGTGCGAGAGGCGCTCCGGGTTGAGGCTGGCCATGAGGTCAAACACACCGGTGACGGGATCATGGCCTCGTTCCGAAGTGTGACCGCCGCCGCCCGCGCCGCGTTGTCGATCCGCAACGGATGTCGGGAGCTCACCGGCGATGAACTCGGTGAGGCCGGGCTAGGAGTACGGGTCGGGCTGAATGCCGGGGAACCGGTGACCGAGAACGACGATCTCTTCGGGACCGCGGTGCAGGTGGCCGCTCGGGTCTGTGACCGCGCTGAGGCCGGGGAAATCCTGGTTACCGATGTGGTGTGCGGTTTGTTGGCCGGCAAAGCCCACCGGCTCGTGGATCGGGGGCCGATCGAGCTCAAAGGCGTACCGGAGCCGCTTCGCATCTGGGAATTGGCGGGTTAGCGGTACGTCCCAGCTCTATCCTGACAAGCGTGACCAGTTCCGAATCCACGCCCAGCGCTGGCAGCTCCGGCGGCGCCGCGATACTCGACGATCTCCAGGCCCGTGGGCTCCTGGCCCGCACCACCGATGCTGATGCGCTGCGCGCTCGCCTCGACGAGGGGCCGATCACCCTCTACTGCGGCTTTGATCCCACCGCTCCGAGCCTGCACCTCGGCAACCTGTTCCCGCTACTGCTGCTTCGCCGGTTCCAGCTGTTTGGCCATCGGCCCATCGTTCTTGCTGGCGGCGCCACCGGCATGATTGGCGATCCGGGGGGTCGCTCCGACGAGCGAAACCTGCTCGATGACGATGCTCTCGACGCCAACCTGGCCGGCATCCTGCCCCAACTCGAGCAGTTCCTCGACTTCGACGGCCCGGCTGCGGCCCGGTTGGTCGACAACCGATCCTGGACCGCCAACCTTTCGGCGATCGACTTTCTTCGTGATGTCGGCAAGCTCGTGACCGTCAACCAGATGGTGGCGCGAGATTCCGTGCGCACCCGCATGGAGGGCGAGCACGGCATCTCCTACACCGAGTTCAGCTACATGCTGCTGCAGGGCAACGACTACGTGGAGCTGGCCCAAAACGCCGACTGTGAACTCCAGGTGGGAGGTGCCGACCAGTGGGGCAACATCGTGCTCGGCGTCGGGATGGTCCGGCGTCGCCTCGGACGCACGGTTCATGCCCTGACCACGCCGCTACTGCTTCGCCCCGACGGAGCCAAGTACGGCAAGAGCGCCGGCGGCGACACGTTGTGGTTGTCGCCGGAGCTGATGAGTCCGTACCGCTTCCATCAGGCGCTACTCCAGAGCACCGACGAAGAGATCCCTGATCTTTTGAACCGCCTCACCTTCCTGCCGGTTGACGACATCGCCGCGATCATGGCCGATCACACCCAAAACCCGGGCGCTCGGGCCGCCCAGCGTGCATTCGCTGATGCCATGACCGACCTGGTCCACGGGGAGGCCGCCACAGAAGCCGCCACCGAGGCGGCCTCGCTGCTGTTCACCAAGGCCTCTGCCACCCATGGTTTGGAGGTGAGTGAGCGGGCCTTCGAGCAACTTTCTCAAGAGCTTGAGACCTCCACCGTTACCGCCGCCGCGCTTGACGCCGGGATCACACCTGAGGATCTCGCAGTCGGCTCCGGGATTGTCGCTTCGAAGAGCGAGGCACGCAGGTTGATCAGCGGAGGAGGACTGTCGGTGAACGGACGTCCCCTCGAGGCCGACTCCATAACGACCACCACCAGCCTGGCCCACGGTCGCTACCTCCTCCTGCGCAAAGGCAAGAAAACCCACCGCCTGATCATCCGCAGCGCCGACTAGGGGGCTCTAACACCCCTCCGGGGGCCGTTGCACGGAGCTTTTGGCTGGCCTTTGGGGCCCTGTCCCTCTGTTGTTGACGGGGTGCCTTTGCCCGTCGGCCAGCCGTCTGTGGTTAACGGGGGCCTCGAACTGTTTGCCCGGGGGCTCTAACACCCCTCCGGGGGCCGTTGCACGGAGCTTTTGGCTGGCCTTTGGGGCCCTGTCCCTCTTGCCGGACGGGGTGCCTTTGCCCGTCGGCCAGCCGTCTGTGGTTCACGGGGGCCTCTAACT
>CALAML010000208.1 GCA_937925845.1 uncultured Acidimicrobiales bacterium
GGCCGCGAACAGTGATGTCGACAACATCACTACGACTGCACGATCCGCTCGCCGAAACCGCTCACAAGAGCGAGCGGCGATGTGACAGATTCCCACCCGCCCCGCCCTACCTTTTTGGTCTGGGTCTTCTACTGTTCTCGACATGAAGATGCTCAAGCCCGTACTGCTCGCCCTAATCGCCGCCCTGGTTCTTGCCGCCTGCGGCGATGACGGCGGAGACACCGCCACTAACGAAACCCCGGCCGCCGATGCGGCAGAGGGCGACGACGAGGCTATGGCCGAGGACGAGTCGGACGAAGCAATGGCTGAAGACGACGACGCGGCCGATAGCCACAGCGACGACACCGACGGCGATGAAGCCATGGCTGAAGATGAGTCGGACGAAGCAATGGCCGAAGACGACGATGAGGCTATGGCTGAAGACGAAGCCATGGCCGAGGATGGCGATGGCGCCGCCGGAGCGGTTGCGGTCTCACTCGTCGAGTGGGCAGTTAACGCCGAGACCGAACTCAGCGCTGGCACCACCACCTTCGCCGTCACCAACGACGGTTCGTTCACCCACAAGTTTGGGTTGGCCCGCGGCGACAGCTACGAGACACTCCCCCAGACCGATAATGGAGCAATCGACGAAGACGCACTCGGTGCCGACTTCCTCGGTGACACCGCCAACTTTGATGCCGGGCAGTCCGAAGAACTGACCCTTGATCTTGAGCCCGGCAACTACGTGCTGTTCTGCAACATCGCCATCGGCCCGAACAGCCACGCCGCCGCCGGCCAGACGCTCAGCGTCACGGTTTCCTAACTCCCCCTTCGTTGCGAGCTCGCGGCACGGCCGCTGATCCCATTCGCTGACTCAAACAACACCGCGGCAATTTGTTCGACGTTCATTGGCGGGCTCGACATCGCTCCCGCTGACCGGCAGCGCCAGACGCCCATCGCGGCGGCTTGTTGGCATCTAAGCTGGCGCCATGTTTGAGTCGATCAACGACCTTCCCGCGCACATCTTCTTTGTCCATGCGCCGGTGGTATTGGTGCCGCTGATTGCCCTGGCTGCGGTGGTCATCGCCATCCGGCCACAGTGGCGAGTGCGCTACGCGCCGCTGATGGCCATCGCCAGCGTCGGAGCTTTTGTGGCCACGCTCCTGGCGCGAAAGTCCGGCGAAGAGTTCGACGAATTACTCGCCGGACAGGTCAATGTCGATCGACACGAAACCCTGGCCGACCAGACGGCGCTCATCGTGTTTGTCCTGGTGCTGCTGACTACCACGGCGGCATTCATCAGTCGTCGGAGCCCTCAGGCAAGAGCCGATGGGTCGCCTGTGCCCTCAACCGCTACTACCGCCATGAGCGTCGCCACCGTGGCCGTCGCCGCCTTGGCCACCTGGTGGATGGTCCGCACCGGCGACGAGGGCGCCAAGCTCGTCTGGGATGGTGTAGTCCCGCAGTAGAGCAGTAGATCTGCCCCTGCTGTCGCCACGCAAAGTCACTAGAAACGAACAACCCGAGCGACTTCTGGCCTACGCGCCTCGCCGCCCCTCCGATCGAGCTAGGCGGGCCTTCTCTTTGGGGGTGACCTCCAACCCGGCAGGTGGTGGGGTGGTCATGGTAGAACATGGAGAGCTGCTGGCAGCTCGCAGCCATGACCGGAAACCCGCACGGGAGAAGAAATGTCTGACACCAAAGGTTCGATCCTCGGCAACGCGGTCCTGCGTCGGGAGGACCCCACCCTGTTGATGGGTGAGGATCTCTACTACGACGACATGGCCATCGAAGGTGTCGGGTTTGTCCACTTTGTGCGCTCAACGGTGGCCCATGCCACGTTTACCAAGGTGGAGACCGCCGACGCCAAGGCGATGCCGGGTGTTGTTGGCGTGTGGGCCCACGACGACCTGGAGCTGGCTCCCTTTCTTTCCTTCCCACTGATCGACCCGGCGTTCACCCGTCCGCTGCTGGCCACGGGCAAGGTTCGTTTTGTTGGCGACATTGTGGCCGTGATCGTGGCGGAGAGCCGCGAAGCAGCCGTCGACGCCGCCGAGGCGGTGTACTTCGATTTCGAGCCGCTGCCGGCCGTTGTCGATATGGAAAAGGCGGTGGCCCCCGATTCGCCACTGCTCTTCGAAGAAAAGGGCACAAACGTCTGTTTCGAGACCGCCATCGGACAGGACGGCGGTGATCCGCTGGAAGGCGCCACCCATGTCACGGAGCTGAAGATGGAGAGCCAGCGTCTCGCTGGCGTTCCGATCGAACCCAACGGCGCTGTGGTGATCCCTGAGGGTGACAACCTCACGGTGTGGATCCCGTCGCAGAACCCGATCTCGGTTCGTGATGCGCTGGTCCCCCAGCTCGGACTCGACCCGGAAAAGGTCCGGGTTGCTGCCCCTTCGGTAGGTGGTGGCTTCGGCCCCAAGGCTGGAATCTACGGCGAACATATTCTCGTGACGGCGCTGGCCAAAGAGCTTGGCCGACCACTGAAGTGGACCGAGACCCGAAGCGAGGACATGGTGTCGCTGGCCCACGGTCGGGCCATGGTCCTCGACGCCAAGATGGGCTTCGACGCCGACGGTGTGATCACCGGGTTCGACTGTGAAGTGATCGCCGATGCCGGTGCCTACCCGGCCATCGGTGCCTTCCTCACCGTCTTTACCCAGACGATGATCCAAGGCACCTACGTCATTCCGAAGCTTCGCTATCACGCCCTTTCGGTGGCCACGAACACCACCTCGACCGCGGCCTATCGCGGTGCTGGCCGCCCCGAAGCCACCCAGCTACTTGAGCGCATCATCGACAAGGCGGCCGTCGAGTTGAACATGGATCCGGCCGAGATCCGCCGCAAGAACTTCATTCCCCCAGAGGCGTTCCCCATCACCACCCATGGCGGCGCAAACTACGACTGCGGCGAATACGAAAAGGCGCTGGATGCCGCGTTGGAAGCGGCCGACTACAAGGCGCTGCGGGCCGAACAGGCCAAGCGTCGTGAGGCGGGCGATCCGATCCAAATGGGTATCGGCATCGCCGCCTACGTCGAAGTCACCGCTCCTGCCGGCATGCATGTGGAGTTCGGTGCCGTCGAGGTGAACGAAGACGGCAAGGTCACCGCCAAGGTGGGCACCAGCGCCCATGGCCAGGGCCACGTCACCGCGTTCTCGATGATTGTTTCCGACATGCTCGGCGTGCCGATGGAAGACATCACCATCCTGCAGTCCGACACCGCCCACATCCCGCGGGGTCAGGGCACGATGGGCTCCCGGTCGCTCCAAACCGCTGGCTCGGCCGTACATGTGGCCAGCGAGACGGTGCTTGAAAAGGCCAAGAGCCTGGCCGCCCACCTTCTCGAGGCCAACGTCGAAGACATCGTGAAGGGCGAGGGCGGACTTCACGTGGCTGGTGTCCCGGCCAACGCCAAGACCTGGGGCGAACTGGCC
>CALAML010000209.1 GCA_937925845.1 uncultured Acidimicrobiales bacterium
GGCGATGGCCTCCTCGTTCAGATCGGTTCGGGTTCGTGCCAGGGTCGACAGGCTGACCATCTGTTTTCAGCTCCGTTTCACTGGGTCACTGGACTGCCAGCTCGCCCGGCACCAGGTCACCGTTGGTCGGGGTCGCTCGAACCAAAGAGGTGGGTCGCCATTTCGATCAACCCACCGAGGTCGCTCACATCATCGGACAGATACGGCACCGACGCCACCATCGGCACCGACCCGCTCAACTCGCCCCGCAACTCGGCCTCACGCTTGGCCAACACCCGATAGTCGAGATAACGATCCGCGATCTCCTCCAACACGTGGCCCACCACCTTCGGGCTGCCGACCCGCTGAGGCACCTTGGAGGCCACATCGCTCGGGTTTTTGCGGACTTCCTCGGCGTCCCGCAGCGCTCCCCGCTCCAGCAGCAGCGGCGGAAGGGTCTTATTGAGCACCAGCGCACCAAGGTTGAGCTTGCGCTTCTTCAGCTCCGACATGAAGAAGCGGGCCTCCCGCGAGGGCGCAGCCTCCAGCGTGGACACCACCACAAAGCTGGTGCGGTGGTCGGCCAGCACTTCGCTCACCGCCTCGGCCCGTTCCACAAAGCCGTCGTACATCGACTGGAAGAGGATAAAGAAGTCGGCGATATCGGAAAGAAACTGGGCCCCGAGAATCCGGTCGGCAGCCACCAGGAATGGCTTGGAGGCGGCGTTGACCACCCGGGAGCGGTAGGGGGCGATCAGCCACCGCAACAGCCGGCTGCTGAAGAAGTCAGCCATCCGCTCCGGGGCGGCCAGGAAGTCGATGGCGTTGCGAGTAGGCGGGGTATCAACCACGATCAGGTCGTAGTCGCCGCTCTCCTGCAACTCGTACAGACGCTCCATGGCGATGTAGTCGTGACTCTGGACAAAGGTTGAGGTGAAGCTCTGGTAGATCGGGTTGGCCAGGATGGCGTCGATGGTGCGCTGGTCCGGGGCGTGGCGGCGAATCAGATCGTTCCACGACTGATGGGTGTCGAGCATGGCGGCCCATAACTCGCCCGCTGTCCCCGCAGCGTCGTCTTCATCCCCAGAGGCGGAGCCCCGATCCACCCGCGCCTCGTCTAGGAGCTCCGGCGGTACCTGCGACTCAACGTTGCCGAACTCCGACAAACCCATGGCGGTGGCCAACCTCCGGGCCGGGTCCACCGTGAGGACCAGTACCTTGCGATCGGTGGTGGCGGCCACCATCGCCCCGATGGCCGCGGCCGTGGTGGTTTTGCCAACCCCGCCCGAACCGCACGTGATGATGATCTCGCGCTCGGCGACCAGCTCGCGAATAGACGTAGTGACCGAATCGGCGCTCATCGATCAAACCCCAACTCGCCGCCCAACGCATCGGCGATAAGAGCCACCGCAGCCTCGCCAAAATCCTGAGTGAAGATCTCCGGAAGGTAAATCTGGTCGATACCAGCCAACCCCTCACGCAGGTTGGCAATGTGGCCGGCCCGGGCCCGACGCAGGCGCACCGCCAGGGCTGCCGCTTCCACCATCGGCGCCAGGCTCACGCCAGTTCGATCGGCCACCGTGGCGAGCGTGGCCGGACTCGACAGCCGGGTAAAGGCTTCCTCTTCGCGTGTGCTGAAGAGCTCGGGTAGTACGCGATTGACCACCACGGCGGCCACGTCGACCTCTGCCTCTTCGGCGATCCGGCCCGCCAGCTCGATGGTCTCGACCACCGGCATCTCCTCGGCGAGCGCCACCAGAACAGCACCGGTTTGGGCCGGGTCCTGGAGGATGTCGACCATCCATGCCGTCTGATCACCGATCAGGCCGGCACCCACCAGCCCCGACAACGCCTGAGGCGAAGCCAACTGGCCGATGATGTGACCGCTGGCCACCGCATCAACCACCACCAAATCCCAATCGCCCTCACGCACCTCAAAGGTGAGCTTGCCGATGGTCATGATCTCTCGCACCCCCGGCGCCGCGGTGGCCAGGAAGTCGAAGCTCTTGGCCACCGGACCGAGTCGACCCACGATCGGCACCTTGAGGTTGAGCTTGAGGTACTCGCGCATCGAGTCCTCGGTGTTCATCGACATCACAAAGAGGTTGGGCTGAACCTCGCGGGGCTCGAAGCGGGTCGGACGGGTCGAGAGGGCGGTGGCGATGTCGCCCTTGGCGTCGGCTTCGATTAACAGCGTGCGTCGGCCCTCGCTCGCGGACAGCACCGCCAGCGCCGCGGCCACTGTGGTTTTTCCGACGCCACCCTTCCCGGTGACAAACAGCAGCGACCGGTCGAGAAGCGGTGTCGTCATAGCTCAGCCCGCAGGGATGTCCGCCGTCCCGGCGCCAGAGTGATCAGCTACCGAAGCCGACTCGCGCCGAGTCGGCAGGAGCACCGATTTCGACATAGGCGATCTTGGCGCCCGGTACGCCGACCTGACGACCCTTCTTGTCGGTGAGCCACAATGTGGCGTCGGCACCCATCGCATCAGCCACCTGGGACTTGATCGCTTCGGGGTCGGTGTCGGACGCCATCTCCAGCGCAACTTCTTTTGCGGTCTGAGTGACCCCGATACGGATCTCCAACGTCAACCTCCTGGTAGGGGGCGATGGGTTGCCCCGGTGTCGCCTGTTGTTCGTTTACAAGGTACCCGTTTACAGTGCCCGGGCGGGCTCCGCTACAGGATCTTCAACTCGGGATGGAACCGCTTGGTCGGCTTGGTTTCGATGATGTGGCGGGCAATCGACTTAAAGGCCTGGGCAGCCTCGCTGTCGGGGGCCTCATGCACGATCGGACGGCCGGTGTCGCCACCTTCGCGCAGGTCGGGCACCAGCGGAATCTTGGCCAGCAACGGCACCTCAAGACGATCGGCGAGTTCCTGGCCGCCGCCACCACCAAAGATCGGATAGTGCTTGCCGTCATCGCCGGTAAACCAGGACATGTTTTCAATCACGCCCTTCACATCGAGGTTGACCTTCTCGGCCATGAACGCCGCCCGCTGGGCCACCCGCTGAGCGGCCGGCTGCGGAGTGGTCACCACATACACTTCTCCACGCGGTAGGAACTGGGCCAACGACAGCGAGATGTCGCCGGTGCCCGGCGGAAGATCAACCACTAGATAGTCCGGGTCGTTCCAGTAGACGTCGGTCAGGAACTGCTCCAACGCCTTGTGCAGCATCGGACCCCGCCAGATCACCGGCTGGTCCTCCTTGGCGAAGAAGCCCATCGAGATGCAGTGCACCCCGTAGGTCTCCGGCGGAATCAACATCTCGTCGATCACGGTGGGCGGCCGATTCACGCCGAGCATGCGGGGAATCGAGAACCCCCAAACGTCGGCATCGACCACAGCCACGGAGTGGCCTTCCTGAGCAAGAGCTACGGCCACGTTGGCCGTGACCGACGACTTACCCACGCCGCCCTTGCCGGAGGCGATCAGCAGCGATCGGGTCTTCGACGACGGATCGGCGAAAGGAATGGCCCGGCCCTCGGCGTGGCCATGGGCCTGCTGGGAACCGGCGGTAGCCGCAGGGTTGCCGTGCAGCAGCTCGCGCACCTTGGCCCGCTCTTCGTCGGTCATCACGGTGAACTCGACCGCGGCGTCATTTACGCCATCGAGGGCGGTGACCGCCCCCTTGACGCGGTTATCGATCTCGTTGCGAAGCGGGCAGCCAGCAATGGTCAACGCCACCAGCACCTGCACGTGGTCGCCGTTGATGTCGACCTGGCGGACCATGTCGAGTTCTACGATGCTGCGATGCAGCTCGGGGTCTTCGACGGGCCGAAGGGCCTCGATGACCTGGGATTCTGTGACTGCCATGAGGGAGGTGGTCGTCCTTTTCCGAATTTCTCCTATATGGGTAGTAGAATATCGGTATGGGCGCGAGGCCAGACAGTCGAATGGATACTCCTGTCGAGAGCCCGGTTGGCGTTCCGAAGAAAGCCAGGCACCACGGCGCTGATACCGCAGCCGCAGCAGGCCTCGCAGGGGCCCCAAAATTGTCGCCCACCGAGTTTGCCTCAGCGGTCACCGCCATCACCTCAGCCTTCGGTGACCCCACCCGACGCAGCATCTACCTGCTCGCCCATGAATCGGCGACCGGCGTGACCGCCGGCCAAATCGCGGCCGAACTCGATGTCCACGCCAACGTGGCCCGCCACCACCTCGACAAGCTGGCTGCCGGCGGCCACCTCCAGGTGTCGGTGGAACGACCGGCCGGGAAAGGCGCCGGCCGACCGGCCAAGCACTACCGGGTGACCGAACCCGAAATGCCGCTCCAGGTGGCGGTGGGTCACAACGACATCCTGGTGACCCTGTTGGGTCGGGCCCTCTCCGAACTTGGCGCCGAACGCTCGGAGGCCCTCGCCGAAGAGGTGGGGCTGGAGTTCGGCCGCACCATGGCCGGCCCCCTCGCGGGAGCGGTCGACCCAGAGGCCGCCGAAACCAGCGTGGAGAGCCAACGATCGTTCCGAGCCGCCCTGCACGCCGTCGCCGATGCACTCACCGCCCACGGATTCTCAGCCCACGCAGAGGAGCACCAGAAGGAGCTCCGCATCGTCGCCGAGCACTGTCCGTTCGGCGGAGTGGCGGTGGAACACCCGGTGATCTGTGCTGTCGACCGCGGCCTGGTCCGAGGGATGCTCGGGCGTATCTACGGCGACTCCCCCACCGAAACCAGCCTGTCAATCGCCCGCGGCGACCAGTCCTGCGCCACCACCGTCGAAGCCTGACCGCAGTTCGCCAGCAGCAAACCGGCGACGGCAGAGAATCTCGCTACTAGGAGTCTCCTAGGCAGCGATGGGCCGGGCGAAGGCTACGAAGTTGTCCTCGTAGTGACCGATCGAGTTGTCGAAGGCACCACCACAGGTGACCAGAACCAGGCGAGGGTCGCCACTGCGGTCAAAGATCTGCTTCTTCGGCACGATGTCCTTCGCATACTGACGGCTGGCGACGATCTCAAAGAGCTGGGTTGAACCGTCTTCGTAGTCGATCTCAATCACGTCGCCAGGAACCACATGACGCAGCTCAAAGAAGGCGCCGGGCTGGCCGCCCCAGTCGACGTGAGCCGCCAGCACCGAAGAACCCTCGGCACCAGGAATCGGACCGTGCTCGTACCAACCGATCTGTTCCGCCGGCGGCGCCTCGAGGCGCCGATCCTCGGTGAGACCCATATCCACCACGCTGGCCCCGATACCCACGTTGTTGATACGCAGGCCGACCGGCTTGGGTCCACCGCTGAAGGTGAAGTCCTCCGGACGAGCCGACAGCGTGTCGGCGGCACTCAGCAGGGGCGCCACCGTGGTCGGCGGTGGGGTAACCGCGGATTCAGGGCTGGCCGGATTGGCAGGCTCGTTCTCGCCGTTCTGAGCAGCGACACCCTCCGGGTTCGCAGCCGGTTCGTCCTGGACCGCCGGCGCGGCGATGGTCGGCGGCGCCGGGGTGAGCGTCGGGGAAGCATATTCCTGGGCGCCCGCCGTCTCACCGAGAAAGCCGGTGATCGATCCGTCGATCACTACGTCTGATCCGCCGCGGCTCGATTTGATGATCCCAAAGGTGCCGAGGATCACGAGGCTGATCGACAAGACAAGAAGAATGCTGGCGGCTTGGCGGGTTAGAAGCACGAAGGGTGACCGTTTCTGCATGTTCTAGGGAGAGAGCGGCGGAGCGCAGGGGCGGAACGGAGTGGGTCGACGTTGACCCAAAAACAAACCTGTCCGACCCAGCCGCCTGATTTACTGTCTAACCGCAGAGCGGCCGACAAACCAGTCAGCTGGGCCGGAAAGACTTAGCTGCGGGTAACCAGTGAGCGGGTGGCGAAGAGGCCACCGCCCAGGCCAGCGGCAATCAGGAGAATGAAGGCGATCGGAATGCCCGAATCGGAATCGAGCAGACCCGAGAGTCCGGTTTCGATCTCGCCGAGCGGCTCACCTTCGAGGCCGGTGACGAGCTGGAGCAACAGGCTGACGTTGTCGTCATCGACGCTGCCGATGGCGTAGGCCACGGTGCACACACCCTCGGCCAGAGTCAGTTCCACATCGCTGTCGAGAAGGCCATCGTCGCTGCCAGCAGCGGCGACGTTCACCTCGATGGTGCCCGGCTCAAGAGCGACGGCATCGCTGCTCTCGCCATTGCCAAGACCCTCAAGAGCGGCCTCGCCGTCAACCAGGATGTCGGCCTCAGGAGCGGCGGCCACGTGGCGGGCCACAACACAGGCATCGCCAGCGGTGATGTCGTCGAGATCGTTCTCGAAGGTAGAGATGACAAACTCGCCATCCTCGTCGAGGTGAGCCACGACCGTGATGTTGGTCTCGCCCTCGATGGTGACGTCCATGTCGACCAGCGGCTCGTCGGCCTCGATGTCGGCGCCAGCGCTGAACAGCGCAACGGTGTAGTCATCGGCATCAAGCTCAAAGGTCTTGGTGGTGGTCGCCGGCACAAGACCAGCGATCAACGGGGTCTCGTCGGCGTACACGTCAACCGTCTGTCCCGGAATACCGTGCACGATGGTGACCTGGGCTTGATCCTCATCACTCTGAGCGGCGGCTGGTCGGCCGAGAACGCTGAGTAGCAATAGGGCGACGGCGGCAAACAGTGCCTTCCGCATGGGTAGTGCTCCTTACAAATAGCGGGGCTCATAGAGACATGAGCGGGGGTGACCAAACGCCACACGCAACCCCAATGAATACCACGCTAAGTGGTTTACGCCAAAGGGGGAAAGTACCTATCAAGATCCAACCAAACACCAACATAACAGCCGAAAGGTGCCCAAACGAACTCAGACGAAACCAGCGTTACGGGAAGAGGTGCAAAACCTGGAGGTCGAGGCCGCTGGCGCAGCCACAACCGAAGACTCTACGACGGTTCGGTCGCCAGTTCGATTCGGTCGCGAAGGCCGCCTTCTCGATTCACAATGTCGAGCATGATCACCGGCGGGTTCAGCTCGTCGAAGGTCGCCAAGTGCTCAGCTGCGGCCTCGGCGTCACCCAATGCCAGCCGGCCACTGGCGGCAAACACCCGCGCATCGGGATACTCCGGGTCGGCGGCCACCGCAGCCTCCACCCCCGCCAGGCCCCGTTGCAACAGGTCGGGCTCGTTGGTCTGGATCAACAGCCACCCCCGATAGGCCAGGGCCTCAGCGTTCGACGGGTTCTGGGCCAGCACCTCGTCGTAGATCTCCAGCGCCTCAACCGACCTGCCATCGCTGCTCGCCTCAAGGGCATCGCCCAGGCGCTGGCGAATGGTGCGGGCGATCTCACCGCTGGCCACCTCACCGGGTCGCCTAGTGCCGGCCGACTGAGCGAGAGCCCATCCGGCCACGCCCGCCACCAACAGCACGGCCAGGACGGTAGCGATGCGACGGTTCCACGAACGCGGCGGTGCCGCCGCGGCGGCCACCGCCTCGCGCTGTTCATCGAGAGCCCGAATCACCTCGGCGGCACGCGCCGTGTAGTCGTCGCGAAGCTCCTCGTAGTCGCCGGTGTCGATATCGCCGGCGGCGTACTCGGCCTCAAGATCGTCGAGCGAGCCCAACAGGAACCGCTGCTCCTCCATCAGCAACGCCCGCCGGTCGGGGCTCAGCAGATCCTTCTTCCGCGCCGGCGCCTTCGCCCCGCCCGGCTTGGTTGACGATGACGTGCTCATGACCGAGATTGTGCCTTCACGACCCGTCGGCTCCGCCTCGAACCGCGGAAACCAACTCACGGTCGGCGGCCGACACTGAGGCTCCGTTGCCGCCCAGTGCGCCACCGCGCGACAGGGCCAGGCCCACACCCAGCGCACCAAGGGCGATGGCGATCACCGGCAAAATCCAAACCAGGCCGGTGATCCCGCCGGCGTCGGGCCGCAACAGCACGTCGTCGCCGAACTGACCGCGGTAGAAGTCGTAGATCTGAGCGTCGGTCTCGCCAGCATCCACCCGCCTGGCGATCCCGGCCCGGATCTCGGCGGCGATCGCGGCCTCCGAGTCGGCCACCGACTGGCCCCGACACTCCGGACAACGGATGGCCTCGGAGATGTCCTGGGTGCGTTGCAGGTTGGAGCGGGGCCCCTCGGCCCGCATGCCAACAAAGAGGGCGATCGCCACCACCAGACCCAGAGCCACCCACGAAAGCCGACGGGAAACGTTCACGAACCTTCCTCCTCGGCGGGTGCGTTCAGGCGGGTAGCTACCTCGAGAATGGCGTTGTTGAGATCTTCTTCGGTCACCCCACCGATCAGCTTGGCCCGAACCCGCCCGTTGGGGTCGACGATAAAGCTCTCCGGCACCTGGGCGGTTACGTAGTCGAGCACGATCGGGCTGGTATCGCGAGCCACCACCGGCCAATCACCGCCGCGCTCCTCGAAGAACTCCGCCACCTCCACCTCCCGGGTGGCAAAGGCCACGCTCACCACGCCGGCATCACCGAAAGGACCGCCGTTCTCGGCAAACTCGATCAGCTCCGGATGTTCAACCACACAGGGCACACAGGTGGGCGAAAAGAAGTTCACCACTACCCAGCGGCCCCGCTCGCGATCGAGATCGTAGGTGGAGCCATCGATGGTCGAGCCCACGATCGGTGGAGCGACCTTCCCCAACAGCGGACTGTTGACCTGCTCCGACTCGCCGGTGTCGCGGGTGAAAAGAATCACGATGAACACAACGGCGATAAACCCGACCGCCATGGCCACCACAAGGATCGGTCGGCCGCCGCCGGAACCCGATGGGCCGCCGTCGGATGAGCCGCCGGCGAAGGCATCACCCTCAACCCGAGGCTCGTCGCCCACGTGGCCGATACCGCCAGGCATCACTGCCGGTTCGCCTTCTGCGGTGCCGTCGGCAACCCTGGGCTGATCGCTCATGATGGGGCTCCGGGCTCGGTAACGGCCTGGAACCGGACTCCGATGGGCGCCCGAGTGCCGTCGACCGACCGGTCGGGCTGGGTCGCCCCGTCCGGGTCTGCGTTCGCGTCGGGGTTGGTGCCGGAAGCCTCTCGACCCGGAGAGCGGGAAGGATCTCCGGGGTCGGCGCTCTCGGACTGGTCCAGTTCAATCGGCTCCGAGGTGGGGCGCAACGGATCGCGCCGCCGCCCCGGAAAGAGACTCAACAACGTTCCGAAACCGGTGATCAGTCCGCCCAGCCACAGCCAGGGAACGAGCGGCTGGGTGATCACCCGAATCGCGGCCGGACCCTCAAGATCCTCTGGAACCCGCAACAGGGTGAGGAACACATCGCCGGTGATCGACGTGCGAACCGACGGCTCACCGATCGCCCGACCGGTAAAGGCAAAGTTGCTGATCGCCGGCTCATACACCTGGCCGCCGTTGATGCGAACCTGGGCCCGGGTCAGCCGCTTCTCGGGGAACTCCTCCACCTCGATGCCCTCATAGGTAACGTCGTAACCGGCAAAGTTCGCCGTCTGGCCCGGCTCGAGGGTGAACTCGGCCTCCCGGCTGTAACTCGACGAAGCGGCAAAGGCCACTGCGATGATAATGATGCCGAGGTGCACGATCATCCCGCCGTTGGTGCGGCCCAAGAAGCCGCGGAAACCCTGTCGCCGGGTGGACAACACCACCTGGCGCAGCGCTGAACCGGCGGCAAAACCGGCCAGTCCAAAGGCGATCAGCGGCGCCAATCCATAGGCGCCCAACAACACGGCCAGCACCACGGCAAGACCGCCACCCCACGCCGGCCACTGCAACCGCTTCGACAGCAGCTCGGTCCCAGCTTTGCGCCATGGCAAGACCGGGGCCACGGCCATCAAAAAGAGCAACAGCATGCCCAGCGGCATGGTCATCCGGTTGAAGTAGGGCTCGCCCACCGACACCGCCCGACCGTCGTAGGCCTCGACCAGCAGCGGGAACACCGTGCCCAGCAGAATCACAAAGGCGAAGGCGGCAAAGATCAGATTGTTGGCCAGGAAGGCGCCCTCACGCGACAGCGGCGAATCGATCCGACCCGGCGAGCGCAGCTGATCGCCCCGCCAACCGATCAGGCCGACGGTCACCAGGGTGATGGCAGCAAAGAAACCCAACAGCAGCGGGCCGATCGAGCCCCCCGAGAAGGCATGCACACTTTCGATCACGCCCGAACGGGTCAGGAAAGTGCCGAGGATGGTGAGGGCGAAAGTGGCACACACCAACGACAGGTTCCACACCCGCAACATGCCCCGGCGTTCCTGGATCATCACCGAATGGATGAAGGCAGTGGCGGTGAACCACGGCAGAATCGATGCGTTCTCGACCGGGTCCCAGGCCCAGTAACCACCCCACCCCAACACCTCGTAGGACCACCACGCGCCCAACACGATCCCGAGGGTAAGGAAACCCCAGGCCACCAGCGTCCAACGGCGGGTCTCCAACAGCCAGCCCTCGCCCACCCGGCCCGTCACCAGCGCGGCGATGGCAAAGGCAAAAGGCACCGTGAAACCGACGTACCCCAGGTACAGCATCGGTGGATGGACCATGGCCAACGGGTGGTTCTGCAGCAGTGGATCGGGACCAGGGCCGTCGAAACCGGGCGGCACCGTCACCTGGGTGAACGGGTTGGCCGGCCCCAACAACAGGCCAAAGAAGAAGAGCGACACCACAAACATGGTTAGCAGCGCCCACCCCACCAACGGATCGTCGAGCCGTTTGCGGAAGCGCACTGCGGTGAGGGCCACCAGCCCCGAGAGCACCAGCACCCACAGCAGAATCGAACCCTCGAGCGACGACCACAGCGCGGCGAAGTTGTACAACGCCGGAGTGCGGGAGCTGCCCACCTGAGAGACGTAGTCGACGGTGAAATCACGGGTGATCAACGCCCGTTCCATGATCACCGTGGCAAACAGCGCACCAAAGAAGGCCAGCAGAGCCATGGTGCGGCCCTGCTGCATCAGGGCGCGGTTGCGGGTGCGCAAGGCCACGGCCAGCACAATGATGCCGACCGCCGATGACGCGGTTCCCAGCGCAACCCCAGCCAGACCGAGCGAGGAGTTCATCGCCCCGCTCCCCTCAGGTGGCGAACCACCGATTCAGGGCTGGGGTTGATAGTCGTCAACCCGGTTCGGATTCTCTTCGGTATAGGTCTCTTCATGTTTCACCAGCATCCGGTTGCTGGTGAACGTTGAACCCTGCCACTGACCCTCCAGAACCACTGGAATACCGTCTTTGAACAGGTTGGGAGGATCGCCTACGTGGCTCACCGCCACCTCGGCATCGTTGTGGGCCACCAGGAACTCCACCGAGATAACTCCCTCATCGGACACGCTCTCGCTTACCGAAGCGGGAACCACCCGACCCTGAAGCCGGAACCGGGACTCACCCAGATCGTCGCGGCGCTCAATCGCCTCGTCGGCGTTGTAGAAGAACAGTGCGGCGTCGCCCAAACCCCGAACCACGATGAAGCCGAAGGCCACAACCAGCAGGGCAATAAAGAAGGTGATGGCCATGTTGCGGCCACCGCCGGATCGGCCGGTGCCGCCCGGAGTGCCGTGATCGATCGGCTCGAGTGGTGCCGCGGTCATGACGTCCACCGGCGCTGCTCAACCGGCACCTTGCGGCTCAGGGCCCGGCCCCGGGCCACAACAAACGCGACATAGGCGCCGAGCACAATCAGCACGACAGCCCACGCGGTGAACACAAAGAAGGCGTCGGTCATGTGGTGGCCTCCAACCCTTCGGTAGATGATCCTGCGGTAGATGCTTCCGCGGCAATGAGGTCGAGGCTCCGGGCGCGGGGCTCGGCCCCTTCGGCGCGTCGGGCTTCGATGGCCTGAGCCAGTCCCTGAGTCTCATGCCGCCGAGCGAGGAACTCGACGCGGAATCGATGCATCACCAGCCACACAAACAGCAGGGTGAAAACAACCATTCCCGTCATAAGGGTAAACAACAGCATGCCGTCGATCGTGGGGTCGGCCCGGGCCAGCGTGGGCTCCTGATGCAGGCTCCGCCACCAGTCGACCGAATAGTGCACAATCGGCAGATCGATCATGGCGAACAGGGCCACATAAGCGGCCCGCTTGGCCCGAACCGCAGTGTCCATCTGCAGCGCCCGCACCGCCAGGTAGCCGGTGAAGAGCACAAAGAGCAGCAGGGTTGAAGTGAGCCGGGCATCCCACTGCCAGTAGCTGCCCCAGGTCGGCCGGCCCCAGATAGCGCCGGTGGCCAGGGCCAAACCGCAAAACACCAAACCGACTTCGGCGGCGGCGCCCGCCAGAAGATCCCAGAACTCGGTGCGCTTCCACAGATACATCGCCGAAGCGAAACCGCACAGACCAAAGCCGTAGTACATGGTGGTGGCCGACGGCACGTGCACATACATGATGCGAACGGCATCACCTTGTTCGACCGAACTCGGGCTGATCACCAGAGCCAGGGCCACCAAGAGCGCCATGCCGCCAGCCACAACCAGGCCGAGGTATCGGGTGGCGTTGGAGCCGGTATGAGCAGGGGCGCCGGGAGAAGCGGCGGTTGGAGCGGTCAAGACTCCTCCAAAAGGGGGCCGAAGGCGAGAGCACCAAAGGACACATAGACCGTTGCGAACAAGGCCAGAAGGGCGCTCCACCTCAAGCCTGACGCACTATCACCGGCCAACGCCAACTCAAAGGACTGACTGGCAGCAATCAGCACCGGCGCCACCGCAGGCAGAAACAACAACGGAAGCAACGTCTCTCGACCCTGAAGCCCGGCAGCCAACACACCAAACATCGTACCGGCACCAGCCAGGGCGGCTGTCGCGAGAAGGGCGGTGACAATCAACACACCCAAACCACGGATCGGAGTGCCATACAGCAGGCTCACGGCCAGACCCAGCACCACCTCGAGGGCCAGCAACTGCAGGAACACCGCCGCCGCTTTGCCCAGGTAGATGCCGGCCGGGTGCATCCCGGAGAGCCGCAACCCATCGGCCACACCATCGCTCGACTCCACACCGAACGAGCGCTGCACCGACAACATCGCGGTGAAAAGCACGGTCATCCAAAACAGTCCGGGGGTGACGTCGATCAACAGGTCGGCGTCGGGCTCGAAGGCAAAACCAAACAACAGCACGATGGCCACTACAAACGGCAGCACCTGGGTCAGGGTGACCCGCGATCGGTACTCCAGGCGGAGATCTTTGCCCGCCACCAGCCGAGCGTCGGTCAACATCAGTGATCCCCCACTGGCGTCGGAGCGGTAGCGGCCGGTTCCGTCGCTGTTGCTGGGTGCGTCGCTGGGGTCGCTTCGGCGTCGGCCCCAGAAGGATCAGGAGAGAGGAGAGATGGCCCACCCGTCTCGGTGAGCTGGGCCCGATTGATCCCGCCGGCCAGATCCACCACCTGGGTGGCGATGGCCAGGGCCCGATCGTGGTCATGCGATGCCATCAACACTGTGACCCCCACCCCCACCGCCTCGGCGACCAAGTCATCAAGCAGATCCCGACCAGCAGCATCCAACCCAGCATGGGGCTCATCAAGCAGCCACAGCTGGGGACGCCGGGCCACCAACACCGCCATCGCTGTGCGTCGACGCTGACCCGCCGAGAGCGAGCCCACCCGAACATCGCGCAGCCGCGGCACCAAACCCACCCGATCCATGATCTGACCCAGGTCGATCTTGGGAGCCCGGGCCGCCCGCGACCAGAAGACGAGGTTGTCGGCCACAGTCAGGTCGTCGTACAGACCGCTCTGATGGCCGAGCAACCCGACCCGGCGCCGGATCGCGGTGACCTGGGTGGCGAGATCAAGACCGAGCACCGACGCCGAGCCTGATTCAAGAGCAACGAGGCCGGCACAAAGTCGCAGCACCGTTGACTTGCCCGCACCATTCGGGCCGCGAAGCAGGGCGACGCCACCCTGGCAAATATCAAGGTCGACACCGGCCAGTGCCGGGAAGCCGCCCAAAACCGTCACAACGTTGCGCAGCGACACTGCGACAGGCGACCCGCCACCAACCTCTGACCGTTCGGACAAAGACTTGGAGCGCGGTGGGGTCACCGGCTCTGACACCGGCGGGGATACCGATGCTGCTCCTGGGGCCGGATCTTCCACCTGATCAGTTTAGGAGCACCATCGCAGGTCCCGGAAGGCCGGGGTTGATCAGCAGAGTTGATCAGCAGGCTCATCAGGGCGGCTCGCCCCGGCCGGTGTCTCCTCATAGACTCCAGAAGTCATCCGATGGATTTGAGAACGCGAAACTCTCCGGATCTCCGGGAACAAGGCGATAGTGAGTAAACGTTCCCCATGCGCCATCGGCCCAATGGAGCACCACTACCATCATGAATATGACGCTGTCACGAGTTCTCGGCGGGATCGGCCGCGTGCTGATCTCCGCTGGCGCGCTCATTCTGCTTTTTGTGGCCTATCAGCTGTGGGGCACCGGCCTCCAAACCCGGGCCGCCCAGGACCGGCTGGAAAACGAGTTTGAACAACAGCTCGCCGATTGGGAAGCCCAACAGCAGGAAACCCCCATCGACGTCAGTGCCCCCGACCCCGACCCAACCACCAGCTCATCGAACCCCTCAACCACCAGTGACGACGGCGACGCCGATGATGGTGATGACGACGGCGAGGCCGAGGACGGTGACACCGGCGAGGATGATAGTGACGACGGTGACAGCGGCGATAGTGATGGCGGCCAAACTCCCGCGGACACCACCGAGGCGACGGCGCCACCCACCACCGTGCCCCCGATCACCGGCACCACCGTGCCCAACATCCCGGAACTGCCCGAAAACGGTGAAGCGGTAGCCAGCCTCGACATCCCCGACATCGGACTGAATTGGACGGTGGTTGAGGGCGTCGACGTTGAAGACCTGAAAAAAGGCCCGGGCCACTACCCCGGCACGCCGATGCCCGGCCAGCCCGGCAACGCGGCCATCGCCGGCCACCGAACCACCCACGGCGCCCCGTTCTTCCGAGTGAACGAGCTCGAACCCGGTGACCCGATCTTCGTCCGGACCCTCCAAGGCCAGTTCGAATACCGCGTGACCGAGTCGCTGGTCGTGCAACCCGAGGAGTACGACCGGGTGATCAACCTGCCCGAGGGAGATCTGCTCACCCTTACCTCGTGCCATCCCCGGTACTCGGCGGCCCAGCGCTTCATCGTGCACGCCGAACTGGTGGGCGAAGCGGTCCCGGGCTACACCCCCGAGCAACTGGCGGCCCAGCTGGCAGCGGCCGAGCGGGCAGGACAGTTCGGTGCTCCTGACGAAGTCGAAGTGCAGGCGGTCAACTCAGCCCCGGCCAACACCGACCAGGGTGAAGCCGGCGACGACGACACCGATACGGCCGACGACGACGGCGACAGCGCAGACAGCGAGTCGGGCGACGACGGTGACAACGGCGACACCGGCGACGACAACACCGGCGCCGGGGGGACCGACACCGAAAGCAGCGACTCGGCGACCACCGAACCTGCGGTCGACCGAGCCGACGAGTTGGCCGCCCCTGATCTCAGCCAGTTCCAAACCCTCGACCAAAACGACGGTGCGCTCACCGATCCCGGGGCATGGGGTCCGGTGATCCCGTGGGCCATGCTCGCTGGCGGGGCCTGGTTTGCCACCTGGCTGCTTGGCCGTCAGTGGCGCAAGATTCCTGCCTATGGGCTCGGGCTGCCGATCTTCCTACTCTTTCTCTTTATGTTCTTCGAGAAGTTCTCTCTGCTCCTCCCGGCGGCCTACTAAGGCGATGCTTCGGGACCAGCGGCGCCGTGGTTGGCGGACCCGGCACCGCATCGAACACGCTGGCCCCGGACCTCTGCGTACCAACGCGAGACGGCCGGCTCAGTCGGAGCGGGTGACGGTCACGTTCATGGGAGTCATTGTGGCGATGGTGATCGTTGGCGGCGCCTGCACTACGGCGAGCAACGACCTGGTGGACCAGGCGCTGACCAACCCGGAACCGGCCTCGGTCTTTGAGCTCCAAACCGGCGTGTGCTTCAACTCTTCGAACCTGGGCCTCGACGGCGACATCACCAGCATCGAAGTGGTCACCTGCACTGAACCCCACCGATTCCAGGTGTTCGACACCGTGATTCACGACGCCCCAGCGGGCGCCCCGTTCGACGCCGAAGCCCTGCGCACCGATGCCCAAAACCTGTGCCTCGACGGCTTCGCCCGAGCGGTAGGCCGCACCTTTGAGGACTCACCCGAACTCGAACTACTCCCCCTTCGGCCGTCCGAGGCCAGCTGGAGCGAGGCTGGCGACCGCACCACGTACTGCATTGCCTACCCCGGCGACGAAACCGCATTCCCCGACGAGAGCCTCCTCGGCGCCGGCTGAACTCAGTGATCGGCGTCCCACTTCTTCACTGCGGTCTTGGTCGCCCGCTGACGCCATGACTCGGTGAGCAGTTCCCGACACTCGGCCTTATCGACCTTGGCGATGTTCACCAACACGATGGCATGGCCGTCATAGTGGTCGGTGGTGAAGAACTTGGCTGGCTCCGAAGCCAGCATCACTTCCTTTTCCTCCAGCGACTCAACCCACACCACCAGTGCCTCCGGCTCCTCCCGAAACCAGGCAAACATTCGGGGCTTGGTGCGCCACGACGGTCGACCGCCGTAGGACTCTGTCTCAAATGCGCCGGGGAGCTCCAGCGCCAAACGTCGCACATCGCCGAGGGTCGCCATGCAACCAGACTACCTAGACCGTCGATACCGGGTCGGCGGCCAACACGGTCGGGTCGACCGGCGGATTGTTCTGGAGAACTTCTTGGCCATGATGCTTGTGAGCCTTTCGTCAGGTGTCGTTGTAGTGCCACCAGAGTTGGGCGGACCGATGAAGAACTTGTGAAGACCACATCAAGTTGTGAGACCAGTTCGGGCCGGGTTTCCCGCCGTCGGCTTCGATGCGAGAATGCAGCGGTGAACGACGGCAGGCACCAGGAACCGGGCAGTCGGCCAACCGGCGCCGCCAACCAGGCCAACGCCGGCGGACCCAACCCGGCCACCGTTGTGGGTACGGACCGGCTCGTGGGTACACCGCTGAGCGTCGCCGATCGGCCCTGGCTCGACCAACTACATCGCGACCCCGAAGTGATGGCCTACTTCGGCGGCATTCGGGTTGGCGAGGCCCAGGAGCGATGGGTAACCAACCACCTCCGCATGTTTGAAGAACAGGGACTTGGCGCCTGGCTGTTTCGAGAGCGCAACGCCGACGGAATCGTCGACCCCAAACAACTACCGGTCGGTCGGGCTGCACTTCGTCCGATGAGCGCCGAGGTTGGCGTCGACATCATGGAGATCGGCTACACCGTCGCCCGAGCGGGGTGGGGCCGAGGGTTGGCTACGGAGATGGCCCAGGCCATGGTCACGCTCGGCTTCGAGCACTACGGACTCACCGAACTCGGAGCGATCGTCCACGTCGACAACGCGGCGTCGCAACGAGTGTTGGCGAAGGTCGGCTTCGCCGCGGAGCCGACCCACAACGTTGAGTTGAGCGAGGGGCTACACCTCTATTTCACCCGGGTCCGGGAGGACCAATGAGCGGGCCCACCTTCGATCCCGAACTTTCGGCACCCGACAACGTGTTCGCCGGCATCGACCGGCTCGTACAGCTTGGCTTGGAGCTTGAGTCCGACAGCGGCCCGATATACAACGCCAGCCGAAAGATCGACTTTGCCGGCCCTGCGGGACGAGCCCGGGTGTGGCAGGAAAAGGCCCAATGGGACCTACAGCTCCAGCCGAAAGGATGGCGCTCCCCCTGGTGGTTGGGTGAGATCCGGGCGGCAATACACAACTGGCCGCTCTGGTTCGAACGGCCAGTTACTCGGGAGTTTCAGGCTGACCAGCCTCTTCCCGTGCAGTTGCCGTCCGGCGTTACGTGGCCCGACTCCATCTCCGAGGTCTTCGAATGGGCCGAGGGTCCAAATCGCGAGGTGGAGCTGTTGGACCGCGTGCTGGCTCGGCCGACCGAAGAAGAAACTGACACTCAAGAATTCCGCTGGCACCGCAGCGCCGCACCCAACCGCCTGCCGCTCACCTACCAGCACTGTCGTTCGATCTTCCACCGAGCGGCGCGCGACCGCGGGGTTGAGATCGAGCACCACCCGCTCAGCGTGAGCGACCGCTACCGGGTCCAGCTCGGAATTGATGTGGTGCGCCTCGGCGACCGATCGGCTCACACCATCCTCACGGTGCTCAGCGGTGTGCACGGCGTAGAGGGCTTCTACGGCTCGGCTCTGCAGTCCGCCATGCTTTCGGGCCCCGATGCCTTCGAACCACCTGCGGGCACCGCGGTGGTCATCGTCCATGTTGTGAACCCCTGGGGCATGTCCCATCACCGCCGCCAGAACAAAAACAACGTCGACCTCAACCGAAACTTCGGACGCGACCACTTCGAGCCCGTCGACAACGCCGCATACCAAGAGCTCCATGCCATCGCCTGCCCGGCCTCCGAAACCATGCCCAACGACGACCAGATGATCGCCGACGCGACGCCGTTGCTCGAAGAGCATGGATACGAGTGGATCAGCGACGGCCTCACCCGTGGCCAGTACAGCCACGCCGATGGCATCCAATTCGGCGGCGACCGCACCGAAGCTTCGAACCTGGCTCTGGAACGCATCACGGACGCTCACCTGAGCGAAGCCGAGCGGGTGCTGGTGGTCGACCTGCACACCGGCCACGGCCTTTGGGGAACGATCACCCACCTTGCCGCCTGCGCCCCCGACTCGGAGCAGGCCCGATTCCTCGAAGGGGTCTTCAACGCCGACCCCGAGCAACCGACCAAGATCGTGGCCACCGGCGTGGGCCACGACGGTGCCGATCGCGCCGTTACCCGCACCACTTCAGGCCCGCTTGAGACCGACATCCGACCGAAGAGCGGCCAGATCGCACCCGGCATCTGCAACCGACTCGCCGCCCGCTTCGGTATCCACCATGCCTACGCCACCACGGTGGAGGTGGGAGCCGCGGACGACCTGACCCAGGTTGGCCGCACCTACCAGGAGAGCTGGGTTCACCGACACGGGAAGCCGCTCAGCCATGACGGGCTCACCGCATCGTGGCGCTACCGGTGTGCCCTCACCCCCGACGATCCCGCATGGGAAGAGCTGGCGATCAGCGGCGGGCAGGCCCAACTTCATGCGGCCCAGCGATGGCTCGGCGACATGTCCTCCATCGGCCGACCCAGCTCCGGTTCGATATAGGCCACCGCCGACCGGAAAAGGATACGCGATTCAGTGTTCCGTACTGGACCGGTATCGCTATCGCCGCCACACTCGTTGGTGGTGGGGACTGAAAGCGATGGCGGGCAACTGCTCGACGAGTTCAAATCGACCGGTGATGTGGGCCGGGCCGCGTCACGGTTCGCCAGTCTCTCCGATACCGGGCAACGCCGGGCGATCGAAGCGACGGCCGAGATGGCCCGCGATGGCGATCCACCGACGCTGGAGCTCCTCCTTCTTCTGGTAGATCGCCACCGCCTCGCCGTTCCGTCGGTGCGGCGGGTGATCGCCGATGACGGCCTCGCTGAAGAAGTAGTGCAAGACGTGTTGATCGTGGTGGCGGAACAAATCACCACCTTCCGAGGGGACTCCTCGTTTCGAACCTGGCTCTTCGGGGTGGCTCGCAACCAGGCCCGCCACCATTTGCGGTCCCATCTCCGCAAGCCGCAGGCGGCTGAACTCACTCCCGACGACGAACGGCCCACAGCCCGCATCTCGTCGATCGTGGCCCAACGCCAAGATGTGGAAGCGATGCTCGCCACCCTCCCGGAGCACTACCGCCGACCGGTGGTAATGCGAGATGTCGACACGATGACCTACGAAGCCATCGCCGACACCCTGGGAATCGAACTCGGAACGGTCCGCTCCCGTATCGCCCGTGGCCGCGCCCTTCTGGCGGCTCGTATCGGCCCATGAGCGATCTCTCCGGGACCCAGCTCGGCCGCTACCGCCTGGAGAGGGTCATTGGTGCGGGAGGCTTCGCCACTGTGTATCGGGCCCACGACGAAGTGCTTGATGCCCAAGTTGCCATCAAGGTACTCGCCGACAACCACAGCCTCGACGTAGACCTGCGAGCCCGCTTTCTCGATGAGGGTCGGCTGCTGCGGCGAGTGAAGCACCCCGCGCTACTGACCGTGCATGACGTCGGCGAAACCAACGACCATCGGCCGTACCTGGTGTTGGAACTGGCCGAAGGGGGAACGCTGCATGAGCGCCTGGCCCACACCGAGCCGACCCGAGCCGACCTTGTGGACCTCGCCGACACCCTTCACGACACCCTGAACGAACTGCACCAGGCCGGCATCGTGCACCGAGACCTCTCGCCCCGCAACATCTTTATCCATCGCCACGGCGACCCTGCGGGTGATGCATCAGGCACTCCCGGCGGCGGCTCCGAGCGCGGCTTGCTCAAACCCGGTGAGCGCTTCGCCGTGGGCGACCTCGGCTTGGCCAAGGACCTCCTTCGTACCAGCGGGGTTACCGCAGGCATGGGTACCGGCGAGTTCGCTGCCCCCGAACAAAAGGTGTCGGGCGGTGTCGTCAGCACCCGCGCCGACATCTTCGGAGCCAGCGCACTCCTCGGGTTTGTCGCTTCGAAATCGCCAACGCTGGGCCCGTTGGTGGAGGAGGCGACCCGTACCAGTCGCGCCGTGGATCCCGAGGCCCGACCGGCCACGATTACCGAATGGCGGCACGGCCTCGAGCTCCTCGACCGCACCGATGCCACCGCCACTAGCGAAGGCGCGGCGACTGATGGCACCGCTTCTCGATTCACTGCTGGGGGCGAGCGCCCCAACAGAGCGTCGGCGGCTCTGTTGGCGTTCGTGGCGATCAGCGCGGTCGTCGGCGCCGCAGCGCTGGCGATTTGGAGACCCTGGCTCGGCGACGACACCGGGGAGCAAGCTGGGACCGCGGGCCAGGCAACGGCATCCGATGACTCCACCGGGTTCGGCGCAGTATTTGGGCCCGATGGTCTCTCTGCCGGCTGGACCGACGACTCCTGGAGTGTGGTGGAACCGTTCTCTTCTACCGATGGCGCGGTGAGCCTCCAGGCCTTTGGCGCGCTCTCCTTTCGCCACCGCAATGCGATCGATGGCGACCATTGGGTTCGCTTCACGATCGAGGCGGATGGCACCACGAGTGACCTTGCGCTGCGGGGCAACGGCACCGAAGCCGAAGCCCTTGGGGAGTGTCCCCTTCCCGACGGCACCGGCAGCGATCGTCGATCCCTCGCCATCTCGCTGGCCGAGCTCGGCGTGACCGATGGCCTCACCCGCATCAGCTTCATCGCTGGAGAGTCACCAGCAGCCTTCCGGCTCTCAGCGCTCTCGATCGAACAGGCCCAGCCACCAGGACTCGATGCCATCGATTGCCGCCGATAGCGCATTCGTCGACCGCCGGCGAGATCATGTGGGACGCGGCCAGCGACTCCGACGGAACGGTCGTTGGCTACCGCATCGTGCGCAACGGCTCCGACCTTGGAACCGTCGACGCCCGCAGCCGCTACGAGCCCAACCTGACCGCCGGCACGTACAACTACCAGGTGTTTGCCGTCGACAACGACGGCAACGAATCGCCAGCATCCACCGTCACGCTGACGATCTAGGTCGTCGCAAAGGACTGATGGGTGGGCCGGAAGCCTCCGCTCCGCTTCACCGGTGTGGTGCTCGACCACCCGCCGGACGGCTCATCCATCACGCGGGCCCTCCCCGTACCGTCATTCGGGGACGGCCCGCTCCCTCTCGTGAGGGAGGTCGAACCCACCCTTGGGGGTGCGACTCAGGGTGATCCCTCATTTTCAAAGGCGTCCAACATCTTCAAGATGAAACCCATGGACACCCAATCACTCAACAACGGCTCACCCGTCAAACCCTCGAAGGTGATCGCCATCGTGGCGGTGGTACTGATCGGTCTAAAGGTGCTCACCAGCGTGGCTTCGGTGCTGGTGCCGAACTTCTGGCTTCTCCTGCTAGCGGCGGCGATCTACGCCATCTTCATCCGGGATCACAACCAGACCAACGCCTAGCTACTTCCTATCTCCCGACCCACCACAGTCTCGGCCAGACCGAATCTCTCGGTCTGGCCAGAGCGGTCGCACCAACCGGCGGAACCCCCTCCCGCCTCGTGGCCGCCGCCGGTCGATCGGGTGTCGGCATGCTCCGGCCGACACCCGAACCCGGCCTTTTAGGGTCGACGGGAAGCAACCAACTACGGCATGTGACAGGCCCAACCATCGAGGTGGCCTGCGCCCAACGCTGCAGGTCAGCGCTCTCGGTCAGCGGGCTCGGTCGAGGATTTTGGCGGCGACGATCTCCGGGGCGTCGTACTGCACGTAGTGGCCCGCGTCTTCAACCAGCGTGAGATTGCTGTTCGGTAGCAACTCGTCGAACTCCCGCCCGAGTTCGGCGGTGAGATACGGGTCGAGCGCTCCGTGGACGATGTCGATTGGAACGGTCAGGTCGGCGAGCTGATCAACCCGTGAGGTCCGGTCGATAACTTCGTCAACAAGAATGTCGTTTAGGGCCACAAACGCCGGCCGTGCTTCGCCGAACTGAGACCAGAGGGTGTCGGTAATGCGCTCCCGGTTCGGAGACTTGGCGATGAACTCATCTATCTGAAATCGATGGAGCGCTTCGACAGCAGCGGGATCAGCCTCGATGGCAAGTTCGACCGGTTGCAGCGCCGGGTCGTCGTGGATCTCGATGCCCTTCGGCGGCGACAGGTTTGGAGATACGCCAAAGAAGCCGTTGGTGAAGACCAGCTCACCGATCTTGGATTCGTCGATCAGAAGGTACTCAAGGCCAACCGGCGCGGACTGGTCGTGCACCACAAGGGTCACATCGTCGAGTTCGTACCCGTCGATTACCGCAGCCATCTCCTGCACCTGGGCGCCGGTGGTGAAGTCGTAGTCGACGGCGGGAGTGGGTTTGTCGGAGCGACCCCACCCGATGAAGTCGAAGGCGATGACGCGGCGCCCGTCGAGCAACGGGTAGACGTCGTCCCAAAGATGCAGGCTGTCGGGGAAGCCATGGGCAAGAACGATCGGCGGCCCTTCGCCTGGAATCTCGATGGTGAAGATGTCATGGCCCTCGTGACTGATGCGACGCTCGATGGCGCCGGCCGGCAATTCGGGATCTGGACCGTTCTCGATGATCGCGATCGGGACGACCCCTCCTGATGCGATTCGTACATCGAGGAGTTCGGGCTCGCTCGGAAGGCTGGCTTCCTCAGGCTCAGCAGCCGGTTCTTCCCCATCCACTACCTCAGTCGGAGCACCGTCCAGTTCATCGGCGTCATCGGCGTCATCGGCGTCATCGATTGGTGGCTCGGCTGCGGCCTCGACTTCGGAGCCTTCGCCCCCAACGGTCTGATCCGTAGCACCGGATTGGGCTTCATCTTCAACCGTGGCATCGCTGGTGGAGCTGGCTTCAGGGGTGGAAAGCCCCACATCGGCGGTGTCGGTGCTTGCACCCGAGGCGCACGAGGCGGTGACAACGGCGGCAATAACAATCGCGACCAGGGCGTGAACGCTTGACGGACGGGCCACACGAAAGGTAAACATGTATTCCAAGCAATCACACCATAATTTCCAAGTCAAGCAGCTTTGGTGTGTGCTTTGACACACTCGCCCACCCACAGAAGGCGGAGCAGGAGACCGAATGGCTGCCCGGACCTACAACCAGTACTGCGGTGTTGCTGAAGCGCTCGACCTGGTCGGTGAGCGGTGGACGCTGCTCGTTGTGCGAGACCTCATCCCTGGCCCTCAGCGCTTCTCTGATCTGTCCCGTCGACAGCCGGCAATGGGAACCGATCTCCTCACCAGCCGCCTCAAACGGCTGACCGAACACGGGCTTGTGGCCAAGGTTCCCCTTCCCGCGCCGGCCTCAGGTTCGATGTACGAGTTGACCGAGCGCGGCGAACAGATCAAGCCGCTGATCGCCGAACTGGCCAAACTGGGAGCCACCTGGCTGCCCAGCCCAGCCAAGAGCAAACGTCGGTTTGACGCGGCGTGGGCTCTGGCCACCATTGCTGAACACATGGAACAAGCACCAACCAGCCGTGGGATTGAGGTGACGTGTGATGGAGTCACCCAATCGCTGCAAGTGAATGATCAGGGCCGGCTGGAAGTGCGCTACGGCGGGCTCGCCGACGCCGATGTCTCCATTGAAGGGCCCACGGTGTTGGCGCTCGGAGTACTCCTGGGCCACGTGCAGCCAAACGACGCCGCGGAAGTACGGGTCGACGGCGAGCTCAAACGGTGGACGCAGGAAATCCGGTCGGTACTCCCAGCAGCGATCCTCGCCAGCTGAGTTGGCACGAGCACTCGGATGAGGACTGAGCTAAGAGGCCAAACTACGCGCTGAGGGAGTACCAGACGTCGAGGCGATGCAGGAGCTGCAGCACACTGCACCACACCGCAACCTCAACAATTTGGGCCGGGGTCAGCGCTTCGGCCAACTCAGCCGCTCCGTCGGAGGTCACCTCGCTTGGGCTCGGCGAAATCATCCGGGCCATCGAGACGGCGTGGATCGCCGCTTCGGGGAAGTCCTCAGGCAACGCCTCGCCGCGGTTGGTGAAGGCAGCCACCGCATCGAAGTCCTCAAGGGTGAGATCCGGAGCCAGTCGCTTGGCCAGACCCAGCATGTCGGCGGCCAGTGTGTCGGAACCGACCACCTCGGCAAAGACCCGCCCGGCCAACAGCTTGGCCGGTAGACCGATCTCGGACTCCTCCGGCGAAAGGTTTTCGCGAAGCATGGTGGCGAGGGCTCGAGTGGCGGCCTTGCGCTTCATCCTCGCCAACACGGCAAAGCGGTGACCGGTGATCTCGGCCAGGTAGGCCTGGGCCGCAGAACCATCGGTGGGGACACCCTTGGTCCACGTCTTTTCCAACCGCACCGCGCCCGGGGCGAGCCTGGCCACGCGAGCGTAAGTGCGCCAACCATCGACCGGCACCGCATCGGCCGACGCGGTGGGGGCATAGGGCTTCCAGGCGTGCTGACCCGCACTCCAGCCGGTCGGCTCGATCAGGGCGGCCACGTCATCAAGGGCTTCGGGCTCCAGCTCGATCCCCATCGCATCCATGAACTTGTTCAGGAACCCCATGTTGGCGATCGACATCACCAGCCATTCGAGCTCGGCCGTGGTGACGTACTTCGCCAGCTCCTGACCCTGGGCCCGGGTGATGTCGGCCGGAATCCGAGACAGCCCCTCGGCCACCGCCACCACCGCAGCCTCTTCCTTGGTGTAGGTGCCGGTCACCGCGTCGGTGGTGGCGCCGCGGCGCAAGGCGTAGGAACAGGTGTGGGCCGAACAGTAGGCACACGATGCGGCCCGGCTCGACGTGTACATGGCCAAGCCCTGGAGATCCTTGGGGAAGCCCGGTGCCATCAGCGCCGCCGGCAGGTTCAGGAAGTTCGGCACCATCAGGTTGTAGGTGCGAAACCCCACCGGCCACACCTCAAGGGCCATGTCGCAGTTGGGGACCACACCGATCAGCTCGCGCACCATGCCAAGCATCGGTCCGTAGCGCTCGTGCAAGGTCTCGAACGGCACAAAGCTCGGTTCGATGTGTTGCGCCAACGTGGTGGCAGCAGTGTCGGAGGCGGCAGAAGTAGGCGTGGACGCGCTCATGGACAAGAAGTTACCAGCGCCGCCCCACCCTGTCCCCAGCGTTACCAGCCCACCCGCCACCCCGCCCGAAATGTCGGAAGAATGCGACAGCGTTTGTCGTTTTCTTCCGACATTTCGGGCTGGGCTGGGTGGAGTTTAGGAGCGGAGGGTTTTGATGCGGGCTCGGCCTCCGGGGAGTTTGGCTGCGAGTGGGCTGTCGGGGTCGATCACGTTCCACACCGGTGCCACCTCGGCCTGGTCGATGCCGGTGTCGACCGCTTCGATCGCCAACTCGGCCACCACTCTCAGGTTCATGCCCGTCATCACCGGACACGAGCCGTCGGCGTGGTGACGGGTGGCCAACCGCTGGCGAAGCTCGGTGAAGGTGATTCTTTCGTCGGCGGCCAGATGGTTGATCTCGGCTTCGATGTCGGCAGGGCTTGGGATCAACACGGTGGTCCCAGCCTCCAGGTCGGCGAACCGCTTCTTGTTCACCTTGGTGTAGGTAGGGCGAGCCTGGTCGTAGCGCTCGGCAAAGGACAACGCCATCAGCCTGCCACCTCGCCAGCCGGAGCAACCGGCCACTGGATCTCGGTGAGGAGATCGGCCTCGGCCACCTCTTCCGGAGTGTTGAGGTAGATCTCGCGCACCAGCCCTCCAGTGGAGTGGCCATTTTCATGGAGCCAAGTGCCAAGCGAGGCGTACGACCGACCCATGTCGTCGTAGGAACCCTGATGGGTCAAGGCGGCAAACGGACCGCCGGCGACCTCGGTGGTGCCGATGGCGCCCGGGCCTGCACCCTCGGCAACTTCTCCGCCGCCAGCCGGGCTCAGCTCAGCCAGGCGAGTGGCCACCTCGGGGGTGACCGGCACACACATGGCCAGATCACCCCGGGCATCGGCTTCCGGCATGCCGTGGTACATCGTGAAGGGAACTCCGGCCGGGCCGGCTTCAACGGCGGCCAGTTCGGCAAAGACGGCGCCAAAGCCGCCAGGAATGGCCTGCTCCAACTCGTCGTAGAGCGGGGCACACCTCGAGTAGGCGACCAGCTGGGTTTCGGCATTCTTGAGCGTGATATCGGTGGACATGGTGAACTCCTTACGGTTGAGGAAGCGCTGCGCCTGCAACGCTTTTCGCTTGAGCACCTCTTGTTGGGCTTCCAACGATTCGAGGTGAGACGTCAACAACCGATCAGCGTCACCGCCGTCGAGCACTTCGGAGATCTGCGCCAGCGGCATGTCGATCAACCGCAGGTCACGGATGGCCTGGGCCCGACCCAACTGCTCCGGCCGGTAGAACCGGTAGCCGGATTGAGGATCGACCCGAGCCGGAACCAACAGGCCCGACTGGTCATAGTTTCGCAGCGACTTCACCGAGAGCCGGGAGGCTTCGGAGAAGCGGCCGATTGGCATCAACGTCATGCGACTATCTCCGGTCTCCCCCACGGGGAGGGTCAAGTTACAGATTGTCCTTGCGCTTGGTAAGGGCTTTTCGGGCTACGAGAAGGGCTCCAATGGGCAGGAGAGCGAGCGGGTTATCGCGGACCCATTCGATCAGGTCGGCTCCGAAGGCGACGATCAGGACCAGGCCGGGGATGATGCCGATCCCGGTGCCGATCAGGAAGGGCACCCGCTTCACCGACGAGACGCCGAGGAGCCAGTCGGCGGGTGGGATCTGGCCGGTCAGGACCCTCAGCACCAGCACCGGCCACACCCCACCGGCCTCGATCCGTTCATCAAAGGCCCGCAGCCGGGGCGGGATCCGATCCTGCACCCACTCCCGACCCACACTCCGGGTGAACTCGAAGGCCAGCCAGCTCGCCCCCATATTGCCGATCCACGACAGCGCCACCGCCACTGGCGTGGACCACACCAGCGAGGCCGGAACCATAAAGAACACGCCCGGCACCCCGAGCGGCTGAATCAGCCACATCGCCACCACAAAGGCGATCGGCCCCCAAACCCCCCACGAGCGAATCCGCTCCTGAAACATCTCCGAATCGGAAAGGCCCTCGAACCATCCGAGGCGCCACCCGACGACGGCGATGACAACCACCCCGGCAAAGCCGACCAACGCCAGCCGTCTCGTGTCAGCGGCGATCACCGGCCGGTGAAGTTGGGGGTGCGCTTTTCCCGGAATGCCTTTGGCCCCTCTTGGGCATCGTCGCTGGCCCACACGTTGGCGAAGGTATCGGCCAGTTCCGGCGACAGCGCCAAGCCATCCTCGAGCGCATTCAGGGACTGCTTGTGGCCAGCGATCGACATCGGCGCCAGCGCGGTGAGTTCATCAGCCCACTCCAGCGCCTCGGTGGGCTCAGCCAAACGGTGCACAAACCCCAGATCATGAGCCTTGGCCCCCGACACCTCGTGACCGGCCAACAACATGGCCCGAGCCAACGACGGACCAACGGCCTGAGCCAGCCGACGGGTCGTGTACTGATCCACCATGATCCCCAGCCGCACCGCTGGAACCCCGAAGCGGGTCTTCTCGGTGGCGGTGCGGAGGTCGGCGGCGATGGCCAGCTGAGAACCCAAACCCAACGTGGCCCCATGGCTGGCACAAATCGTGAGCACTGGTAGATCCCGCAGCTCATGCAACATCGCCGACAGCTCTCGATGAAACTCGTCGCCCTCCACACCGGTGAGGTCGGCACCCGCACAGAAATGCTTGCCCCGGCCGCTTATCACCAGCACGCGGGTGGAACCCAGATCGGCCATTGCGGCCCGCAGCTCCACCAGCGTTGCCAAATCGACGGCGTTGGCGGCCTCACTGCGGTCCAACTCAACATGGCGAACGCGATCAGCCGCTCCGAGCTGTTGAACATGGACAACCATCTGTGACGCCTCCTGGCGATACCCCGACCGGTCGCCCCACAGTAGCCATCAGCTTCCTGGACCTCCCCTTGTCGCCCGGGCCAACCGGCTGTCCACCCGCCGAGCAACCCACCGACCGCGTCCGCGGACGCGCCAAAACCACCAGTGGTGGGCGAGAAGCCCTGATGCGACCACCCACCGTGGGAAAGGCGCGTCCGCGGACGCGCCTTTCACCCATTCGGCAACGCGACCCAACTCCGCTCAGCCCACCCAAACTTGGGCATCCACCGATGAGAAAAGCCCGAAAACTAGCCTCAGAGACACCCCTGACCTTGACCGATTGCGCGGATTCCCCATGGTTTTGACTCTTGTTGTCGCACTGATTGGCCTCGGTTGCGCCTGGCTAAGGCGCAGCAGCGGCCAAGCAGAACCCATCCGGCTGCTGTGGTGGCCGCTTCTCATCGTGGCCCTGTTTGCCCGGCTGATCGCGGCGGTGGCCGACGGAAACCTGGCCGTCTTCGCCGAAGTCTCCATGCTGACGGCGCTGCTCTGGTTCTGCCTGCGCAACGTCACCATCAAAGGGCTCAGCATCGTCGCCCTCGGTATTACCGCCAACCTGGTGGTGGTTGCGCTCAACGAAGGCACCCCGGTGCGTCCGGCGGCGGCAGTTTCGGCCGGCCTTATCGATGAAAGCCAGCTCACCACCTCCGACTTCGGTGGCCCACGCCACCTCGAAACCGCTGAGGACCGGCTGAGCTTTCTCGGGGACAACATCGCCGTTGGCCTCACCAATCAGGTGCTGTCGTTCGGCGACCTGATCCTGCTCGCCGGGCTCGGCAACGTGGTGTACACCGCCTCCCGGGCCATGTTCGCCGGCCGCAGGACCGAAGACTCCGAAGCATCCCGCCCACTCGTGCTCGACCCCGATGCCGCTCCGGCAACAGTCGACAGCCGCTGGGCCCGCATCGGTGAGACGACCCCCGACATCGCCGTCTCCACGAACCCCGACGAAGAAATTGATCCGGACCAGACCGTGGTGGGGCCGGGTCGATCGGCCGAAACCGAAGAAGACGACGTCATCGATCTCGACGAGCTCGAACGCACCTCTCGCACGGCTCCGAACGCAGCCGCTACCGCCGCGGACGGGACTGAGACCGAGTCCACCACCGATGCGGCCACGGCCGATGAAATCGACCTGCGAACCTCGACCCGCAACGACGGCAAACTCGTTGATCGTCAACGCCGCACCATCAACCTGGACGACCCGGCACCCGAAGTCGACCCCGACGTCGCCGCGGCGTTCGGCTACGGCGAAACCACCCCCTCTACGCCCGCCCCCGTAGCCGCAACCACCACGCCAGAGCCGGAAGCATCGGGCGCCGAGCCCGCCCGCCCCTATCAGGTGCGGGTTGTCGAGTCGGCCACGATCGCCGCCGCCTTCAAGTGGGATGAACCGGCGACCGACCTGGAGTTGATCAACGCCAACGACATCGACGGCGCCGACACCGCCCGTCGCGATGGCGGCCTCGGATGGCCAGCCCAGCCTGCGCTTCGGAGCGAGCCCGACCCGGCCAAGCCCAACTCTCCTGGCGACCTCCCCCGCGCCGACGCCGCCGAAGAAGCCCGCCTCGACGCAGCGTTCGGCCCGCTGATGGGAGACACCGACGCCAACGTCGTCCCGCTGATGGCCAACGAAAACCGGCCGCCGCTCATCGTTCGTGCGCCAAAAGCTTCGGGCCTGGCCCCCACCCCACCCCCGGCCCGTACCGAAGCCTTCGACGGCGTCGATGTGGTTGTTGTTCGGTCCCGCTTTGCCCGCCAGACGCCGCAGTCCGTGCAACCAGGCACATCGAGCCCAGTGACCCCAGTGACCCCGGTGGCCGACCGGAACGCCTCCGCGGTCCCATCGACTCCAGCCGCGGCGAGTCAGGAACAGCGGCAAACGACAACCGGTGGATGGGTCGTGGCCGAAACCCCAGACGCTGGTGACATCGAAACTCCCGATGGTCCTGAAGCTCCCGAAGCTCCTCCGGCATCGGAGCCCGCGCCGCTCCCGGCGGCAGCATCGGACCGGGACGCTCTTGCTGCCGCCCGACCCAGCCACGCCGAGCCGACTCGAACCGGGACCGTCGTCGAAGCCGACACCGAGGTCAGCAACGTGGTGGAGTTCGACCGGGCCCGACGAGCCAACCAACTCTCGGAACATCGCGTGAGCGGCCCGGTAATCGCGCCCGCCGAAACCAGTGATGGAGTGCTCAACACCAGCGGCCGGACCAGCGTCGCGAGCGACCAGGTATTGGACCTCACCGCCGACGAAGCGGCCGACTCCATCGGCTCCGCCGCGTCACCGGCGTTAGCCATCGACGCAATCGAGACCATCGATGCCGACGCCGAGCCGGCCCCCCAGGTGATCAGCATCAAAGACGGCTCGGCGACCACCGAAGCACTCTCGGCAGACCGAACCCTGGTCAACTCCCTCGCCCAACGCCGGGATCTCAACCTGGCCCGGCGCCGCATCGACGACAGCGACCAGGGCTAGCCAGACTCCTCAAGATCCGGTCAGCAGCGTTGTTGTGGCTATAGCAGTTGCAGCTGTCGGAGAGCGCTGTATCGAAAGATACGGTTACCCAGGCTGGAGCGCAGAGACACGGTGTCTTGAACCGCCCCGAGCGACACGGGATTGGCAGGCGATGACCGAAACCACAGACCCAGTAGTGGTGCGGCGGGCGAAGATCGCCCGTATGGCAGGCCTAGCCCGACGCGTCGGCTACACCATGTGGCTCATCGCCGTGGTCATCTTCTTTGTGGGCTTCGCCACAACGTTCACCTCGATCCAGGCTCAGATCATTGTGGGTCTACTGATCGCCGGATCGGTGCTGCTGCTTCCCGCCATCATCATCGGCTACGGCGTCAACGCGGCCAATCGCGACGAAGCACGAGAGGCCGCGGAAGCCCAGCGCAACGCCGGCTAACCAGGCCGGGGCCAAACGATGACGCTCGTGATGTTGCGGTGAGCGGCGGGCGGTGAAACGATCTGGCCACCCCTACACCGTGTTCAATCGGTGACCGGACACAGTCTTGCGCCGACGATTTCGTCGACCGCAGGCCGAGTGTGGGGCTGGCGACTTCGGGGGGACGCCAGCCTCACGCTCTTCCAAAGGGTGTATCACCGCCCAGGAATCAGGCTGTCCTGCTCCGGGTTGCTCATACCACCGCTACGCTTCTTCGTGCCCCATGACCACTCGCCTCCCTGCGCCCGAGCGCCGACGTCAACTCCTGGATGTGAGCCTTGACGTTTTTGCCGCCAAGGGTTTCCACGCGGCCTCGATGGCCGACGTGGCAAAATCAGCTGGCGTCACCAAGCCGGTGCTCTACCAGCACTTCGACTCGAAGGAAGCCCTCTACGAAGAGCTCCTCACCGACGTCGGCGACCGGCTGCTCTCCGAGATCCAAACCGCCGTGGCGGCAGCCACGAGCGGACGCGACCGGGTCCACAAGGGTTTTCGCTCGTACTTTCGGTTCGTGGCCGCCGACCCGTCAGCGTTCCTGCTGCTGTTCGGAGGCGCCACCAGGCGCGAAGAACTTTTTGAAGACCAGACCATTCGCGTCGAGACCGCCGCGGCCAACACCATCGCCGAGCTGATCGAGATCGAGGGGATGTCGCTTGAGCGCCGGATCCTTTTAGCCAAAGGCATCGTGGCCATTGCCGAAGGCACCTCGCGCGCCTGGGTGCAGGAAGGTATCGACCTCGACCCCGACGAGCTGGCCGACCAGGTCGCCGGTTTGGTCTGGGGTGGCCTCCGCCGAGCCCGCCCCCTCACCGACTAGCGAGTTCCTTTCACCTGCGGTTTGGCCAGCCCACGGAGTCGGCCGCTTTGCGCCAAGTCGGTCGCGCTTTCTAGCCTTGGGTTGATGGCGCTTGCCGAACCACGGGAGAACAACACGATCATCGACCTGGCGTCGATCGACGAGCGCATTCTCCGCGTCCGGGCTGGCTTCACCAGCCGCAGAACCCAGCCCCTGCACTTTCGAAAGAAGCAGCTCCAGGCCCTGGACCGACTGCTGGTGAAGGGTGAGGACGAACTCCTCGATGCCCTCTCGGCCGACCTCGGCAAACACCGAACCGAAGGCTGGCTGACCGAGATCGCTATCGTCCGGGCGGAAATCAAGGAAGCGCTGTCGTCGCTCAAGAGCTGGGCCGCACCCAAGAAGGTTCGACTGCCTGCGGCCCACCAACCCGGCAAGGCCGAGATCCGCAGCGAACCGCTCGGCGTGGTGTTGGTGATCGCACCGTGGAACTATCCCCTTCAGCTGCTGTTCTCGCCCATCGTGGCCGCCATCGCCGCCGGCAACTGCGTGGTAGCCAAACCCTCTGAGCTGGCCCCGGCCACCTCAGCCGCTATCGCCCATCTGGTGCCGCAGTTTCTTGATGGCAGCGTGGTGACCGTAGTTGAGGGTGGTGTGGAAGAAACCACCGAACTGCTCCGAAACCGATTCGACCACATCTTCTTCACCGGCGGCCCCAACGTGGCCCGAGTGGTGATGGAAGCAGCTGCGGCCCACCTCACCCCGGTCACCCTCGAGCTCGGGGGTAAAAGCCCGGCCATCGTGACCCGTGACGCCAACGTGGCCATCGCCGCCCGCCGGGTGGCCTGGGGGAAGTGGCTCAATGCAGGGCAAACCTGTGTGGCTCCTGATTACGTCCTGGTGCACCCGTCGGTGCAGACCGAATTCATCGATGCCCTCAGCGACGCGGTGCAGGAGTTTTTTGGCGTCGACGCTGCCACGAGCGAGAGTTACGGGCGCATCGTCAATGCCCGCCACCAGCGCCGCCTCGAACGGATGCTTCGCGACCCGGAGGCTGGACGGGTGGCCTTCGGCGGTTCAGTCGACGCTCAGAAACTGTTCATCGAACCGACCGTACTGGTGAACCCCGACCTCGGTGCCACCGTGATGAACGAGGAGATCTTCGGGCCGATCCTTCCGGTCGTGCCCTGTGCGGACCTCGACGCCGCCATCGCCTTCGTGAACGGACGCCCGCAGCCGCTGGCGCTCTACGTCTTCACCGAATCATCCGAAACGGCGGAACGCATCCTCGATCAGACCTCCTCCGGTGGCGCCTGCGTCAACCACTGCGTCCAACAGGTCGGAATCACCCAGCTTCCCTTCGGCGGCGTGGGCGAAAGCGGCACCGGCGCCTACCACGGCCAGGCCGGCTTCGACCGCCTCTCCCACAAGCGGTCGGTACTCAACAAACCCACCCGCCCCGACCTCCGCATCGCCTATCCCCCGTACACCGCCTTCAAAGACCGGCTCTACCGAAAACTCCTCTAGCAGGGTGCTGAAAAACACATGCTGGCGCGCACCGGCATTCTTCAGCACCCTGCTAACACGCCTCACCGAGGGTCAACCCGGTCCAGTACTTCAAGATTTGTGACGTGTAGCGCCGCAAAAACACGGTGCTGGGCGTCACAGATCTTGTGCGAGACGGGTTTGTTTGCCGGGTCGGCGCGTGCTTGATGATTTGACCCCGTCTCCACTCTGGGGTGGGATCTCCTCATGACCACCGGCCAGGAGTTTGTTCACCGCTACGCCCAGGAACTGGGCCTCGAAGCGCCCGATGCCGCCGCCATCGAGACGCTCCTGGACGTGGCCGGTGAAGCGGCCCACGCATCGGAACGGATTGCGGCCCCGCTCACGTGCTGGCTGGTCGGCCGAGCCGACATGAGCCCCGACGACGCACTTGCCCTCGCCAAAAAGCTGGCCGCGGAACTTGGACCCGCGGCCGACCAGGCCCCCTCGTCAGACGACTGATAAGACGCTTGAGCCCATTGCTGGTTTTCGCGACTCGGCACCCTGGACCGCGGCGGTGACCCCGGCGGTTGACCTACTGGTGGCTCGGGGCATCACCCACCGGGTGGTGAGTTACGACCACGACCCGGCCGCGGCCAGCTACGGACTTGAAGCCGCGGAAGTTCTGGGGCTCGACCAAACCGTGGTGTTCAAGACCCTGATGGTGTCGTTCGAGCGCGACGGCCGCTCCCAGCTTGGTGTCGGGGTGATCCCGGTGGCCGAAAAGCTGAACCTCAAAGCCATCGCCAAAGCGCTCGGCACAAAGAAGGTGGCGATGGCCGACCCGGCGGCGGCGGAACGGTCCAGCGGCTACCTCGTGGGAGGCATCAGCCCACTCGGTCAGAAGCGGGTGCTCCCCACCGTGATCGACGAATCGGCGAAAGCTCTCGATGAGATGCATGTCAGCGCCGGCAAGCGGGGCCTTGAAGTGGCCCTGGCCCCCACCGACCTGATCAACCTTCTTGAGGCCACCGTCGCTCCGATCGCCGCCGGTTGACGGGGCGGGAACCGTGGACAACCGATGGCTAGTCGTCGCGGCTCGGTCGACGACGGTTGGCCTTGGTTTGGCTCCGGTGACGCTTCGACTCCAGCCGGCGACGTTTGGCGCCCCGACTTGGTCGGGTCGCCTTTCGCTTCGGCGCCACCACCAGAGCCGTCGCCAGGCGGGCCGCCAGCCGTTCCGCGGCCAACTCCCGGTTCCGCAGCTGGGAACGGTGGTCATCAACCACCACCCGAATCTCCTCACCGAAGGCCTTGACCATCTTGGCCCGCTGATCGTCGGTAAGCGCCGACGATGCCGCAATATTGAACGTGGCTTCGGCGCGGGTGGAAGACCGGTTGGCATGTTGCCCGCCCGGTCCACCGCTGGGGGTGAAGCGCCACGCGATCTCGTGAGCCGGGATCACACAGCGGGCGTTCACCTGAAGATCGCCGTCCATCCAATCCACGGTAGTGGTCCGGGCCGAAGGTCCATTGCGGTATTTCGCCCGCGCCAACCGATTTGGCTCGATCGACGGGCGGGAGGGTGACCGGGGCGCGTAGTCTGGAGCCATGAGTGACACCCCTGCCCCGCCCTCCGCCGCCGCTGCCATCGGTGACCTTGGCGTCTGGTATTTCACCGAAACCATGGCCGCGGGCGCGGCGGCCGAGTTTGTCAGCGAGATCGAATCGCTCGGCTACGGAGCGCTGTGGATCCCGGAGACAGTGGGCCGCGACCCCATGGCCCACATCGGCTTCCTGCTGAGCCAGACCGAACGCATCACCCTGGCTACCGGAATCGCCAACATCTACCACCGCCATCCCGGCGCCATGGCCCAGGCCCAGTCGACGCTTTGCGAACAATCCAACAACCGCTTCCTGCTCGGCCTCGGAGTTAGCCATGCGCCGATGGTCGAAGGCCTGCGCCAACTCGACGCCTCGAAGCCCCTCTCGACGATGCGCACCTACCTCGAAGCCATGGCAGCTTCGCCCTACATGGCGCCACCGCCACCGGAGACACCCACCACCGTGCTCGCCGCCCTCGGGCCCAAGATGCTCGAGCTGTCCCGCGACGCAACCGACGGCGCCCACCCCTACTGGACCACCCCGGAACACACGGCCCAGGCCCGCGACATTCTTGGCCCCGACAAGATGCTGTGCGTCGAACAAAAGCTGGTCCTCACCACCGATCCCGAGGTGGCCCGCAAAGCCGGCCGCGATGCGCTGGCCATGTATTCGAGCCTGCCCAACTACCGCAACAACTGGCTGCGCCTCGGCTTCACCGAAGCCGACATCGACACCGACGGCGGCAGCGACAAGCTCATCGACGCCCTTGTGGGCTGGGGTGATGAAGACGCACTGGCGGCCCGCATCCAGGCCCACCGGGACGCCGGCGCCAGCCATGTGTGTATTCAACCGCTGGCCACCGACGGCAACGCTGGCGCGCCCGACTGGAACCTGCTGCGAGCACTGGCGCCCAACGGAGGAGCCGGTGGCTGATCTCGTCCGCCGCGACCCTCTCCCCGAACCGCCGGAGAATCGCAAGCCCGAGGCGTTCACCGATTCGCTCGGCACCATCTTTCTCCGTCCGGCCCGACCCGGGCGCGCCGACGAATCCGATTCGGCGGCCCCTGTCGAGGCGGATGGGTTGGCCGGAACAACGGGACCAACCAACCCGTCGGCGCAGCCACGGACCGCATTCACAAGCACTACAGACCCCGTCGGACCCATCGACTACCTGGCATCCACCGGATCCGCCAGGTCAAGCACCGCCACAACGCCCGGAAGGGTTGCCGATATTTTTCGCCGCCCCGAGGACCAGGCCGCGCCCGGCGATGTCGGCACCGGGGCACCGCCAGACGCACCGGCCACCCCGATCCAGCCGGCATCAATCTTCCTGCGACCCGATTCACACCGATGAGCGGGCCCAACCGCGCCGTGATTCGAAGCTGTGAGTGACGCCGAGCTGATCTGTCCGGTCTGTGGCCTCGACGACCACCTGCAGGGCACCCCGGAAGGCGACGGCATCCGCATCCGTTGTGAACACTGCGACGTCGACTGGTTCCGCGATCCGGCTCCCAAGTGTGATCGCTGTGGCGGCGACGATCTCGAAGGGGCGGCCAAGGCCATCGTCGAAAAGAGCCGGGGCACTCAGCTGAGCATCGTCGGCATCGAGGTGATCCAACTCTGTCGCCAGTGCGACCACGACGCTCTCGTTGCCTACCGCATCCACCGCACCGCGCTGATGCCATCGGAGCTCCCCACCACCTGACCCGACCCGGCCAGCCCCTCTCCCCGAACCACCCCACCCTCCGAGCGGCCCGACCCACCCCACCCGAAGGTTGGCTCATACGATCACCACCGCAGCCAGGCAAACCCAGGACCGCAGAAAGGCAGCACGACCACCCGATGGCCATTGTGTTTGCGCTACTGAGCGCCCTCGGATTCGGTGTCGGCGACTTCGCCGGAGGATCGGCCGCCCGCCGCACCACCGTGGCAACCGTGGTCGCGGCGTCCCACCTGCTTGGCCTGGTGCTGGTGGCGGCGGCAGCCCCACTTCTCGCCGACCGTTTCGCTTTCGCCGACCTGGGCCTGGGTGCCATCGGTGGCCTCTTTGGTCTCGTTGGGGTGATGCTGCTCTACCGGGGCCTGGCTGTTGGTCCGATGTCGGTGGTGGCGCCGCTCACCGCAGTCACGTCGGCAGCAGTGCCGGCCCTCTGGGGTTTCGCCACCGGCGAGCGACCGTCAGTGCTGGCCGGAGTGGGCCTGGCCATCGGGCTGGTCGCCATCGTTGCCGTTTCCAGCGAAGCCGACCCTGCGGAGCAGGCCGACTCCGCCGACTCGCCGATCGGCCAAACCGCAGAGACCAAGCGCACCGACCCTGGTAGTCCGGACAGGGTCACATCGACACCGCCGGGCGCCCGCTCGGTTCGGGTCGCCTCGGTGCTCAGCGCCTTGGCCGCCGGGTCCGGGTTCGGCGCCATGTTTATTGTGTTCGACCGAACCGTCTCCGAGGTGGCGCCGTGGCCCATCGTCGGGGCCCGCATGGCGTCGGTGGGCGTACTGGCCATCGTCGTACTCGCGGGCCGAGCCAGCTTCGTGCCGCCAACGTCGACCCGAGGGCTCATCGTCATCACCGCCATCTGCGACCTCGGCGGCAACATCGCCTTCCTGCTGGCCAGCCAGCGGGGCCTGCTCAGCCTGGTATCGGTGGTAAGCGCCATGTACCCGGTGGCCACAGTGACGCTCGCTCGACTGGTCCACAACGAACAAGTCAGCCGGATCCAACTCATCGGCATGGTGCTCGCGCTCACCGCCACCGCCTGCATCGCCCTCGGCTAGTGTCCCCCAAAAATCTCCGACCGGCTGTGTCTTGTTACCCGGTGGTAACCTTGAGTGATATTCGCCCGGTTTTCACAAGCCGGATTTCTCTTCTAGGGAGTGCACAATGAGCGGCGCCGATCATCCTGGGATTCTCTTTAACCCGCACCACTACGACCCGAGCGAGCTCGACGCCGAGTCGGCCGAACTGATGAAAGCCACCGTCGCCTACTTCGAAAGCGTCGGCCTCGACCACATCAAGAACGAGGACCTGACCGGCCAGTGGTATGACGGCTTCGAAGCCTTCCTCGGCGAGTCCCAGGCCTTCGCCACGTTGATGACCCCGGAAGGCTACGGTGCCGCCGACGCCGCTACCCCGGCCCGCTGGGACACCTGGCGCAACTGCCACTTCAACGAGATCACTGCGTTCTACAGCCTCGGCTACTGGTATGCGTGGCAGGTGTCGATGCTCGGCCTCGGCCCCATCTTCATGGGCGAGAACGAAGAAGTGAAGCACAAGGCGGCCGAACTGGCCCGGAACGGCGCCATCTTCGCCTTCGGCCTGTCGGAAAAGGACCACGGCGCCGACATCTACTCGAGCGAGATGAGCCTCACCCCCACCGGCGACGGCACCTATGTGGCCAACGGGTCGAAGTACTACATCGGCAACGGCAACAAGGCGGCGCTGGTGTCGGTGTTTGCCAAGATGCCCAAGGCCGACCGCCCCGAGGGCTCCGACGAAACCGAATACGTCTTCTTTGTGGTCGACTCCCAGCACCAGAACTACACGCTTGAGAAGAACACAGTGCACAGCCCGATGTTCGTCTCCGCTTTCACCCTCAACGACTACCCCATCACCGATGCCGACATCCTGGTGCGGGGCCAGGAAGCCTGGAACGTCGCCCTCAACACCATCAACGTGTGCAAGTACAACCTCGGCTGGGCCTCGATCGGCATCGCCACCCACGCCCTGCACGAAGCGATCGACCATGCCGGCCATCGCGAACTCTACGGCGGCCTGGTCACCGACTTCACCCACGTGCGCCAACTCTTCGTGGACGCCTACTCCCGGCTTACGGCCATGAAGCTCTTCGCCAGCCGGGCCAGCGACTACATGCGCAGCGCCAGCGACGACGACCGTCGCTACCTGCTCTACAACCCCATGGTGAAGATGAAGGTCACCACCGAAGGCGAACACGTCATCAACCACCTGTGGGACGTCATCGCGGCCAAGGGCTTCGAACACGACACCTACTTCGAAATGGCCACCCGCCACATCCGCGCGCTTCCGAAACTCGAAGGCACCGTGCATGTGAACATCTCGCTGATCCTCAAGTTCATGCCGAACTACTTCTTCAACCCCCAGGAGTACCCGGAGATCCCGGTGCGCCACGACGCCACCCACGACGACTACCTCTTCCATCAGGCACCGACACGGGGCCTCGGCAAGATCACCTTCCACGACTGGCTCACCACCTTCGAACGCTTCGACTCGCCGAACGTCAAGGTGTTCCAACGGCAGGTAGAAACCTTCCGTACCATGCTCGAAGCGGCGGCCCCCGAAGGCGCCCAGGCCGAAGACGTCGACTTCCTCCTGGCTCTCGGCGAGCTGTTCTCACTCGTTGTGTACGGCCAGCTGATCCTTGAAGCGGTCGAACTCCATGACATCTCCGAAACCACCCTCGAGTCGATGTTCGATGTGTTGGTTCGGGACTTCTCCGCTGGCGCCACCCGCCTCCACGGCAAGTCCACCGCCACCGAAAAGCAGGCCGGTTTCGCCCTGGAAATGATCGCCCGCCCTCACGTGGACCACGGCCGCTTCGACGCCGTCTGGAACGAAGTCCTGGCCCTCATGGACACCTACCAAATGCCTCGCTAGCGCCCCGCTTTCAAGATCTGTGACGCCCAGCGCGCTGTTTTTGGCGCGCCAAGCGTCACAGATCTTGGTTGGGGCGGTTCGACTTGGGGCCGGACTTGGGCTCGGGTCGGGAGCAGGTACTAGCGACGGAATCGGGTTAGGGCGCCCTTGCGGCGTTGGCGGATTTGTTCGGCGCGCTCGTCGGCTGAGAGACGGCGGGTTGTTGTGGGCAGCGCGGCCTCGACTTCGTCGAAGGCCATTTCGGTGACGGTGGGCCACTCGACCGACTCCGCCAGGTTGAACCGCACCGTCATGTAGCCCGATGTGAGGCCGGCGGTGTCGAGCCAGTTGTTCACCCCCGGGTCCTCGGCGCTCACCACGATGCGACACACCCCGTCGGCATCGAGATCAGCCTGGGCATCGTTGATGGTGATCAGGCGATTCACATAATCGAGCGACTGATACCAGCGGTCGCCCAACTGCAGCTCCCAGTAATGACACTCGGGCGGGGTGAACTCGATCACCAAAGCCCGGCCCGGTTCCACCTGCCACATGCACTGGTTGTAGAGCTGACGCTCGGTGCCGCCCAAGTCGCCGGTGTCTTCGCGCTGCGGAGCGTCCAGACGGTTGATCTCGCCCCGATGCAGATGGCCCTCGCCGAATTCGGTCCAGTACGCCCCCATCAACGTGGTCAACGCCGAGGTGCGACCCAGCCGATCCACCACCTCCGGGATCGTGAGCCGCGGCGGCGGCCCCTCGGCATCAAGACACTCCAGATGCAGCACCGCCGGCTCCTCGGTGTTCCAGTCGGCGAAGAACTGGCGCAACAGCAGCCGGGTGGTAAGCGGCTCCAACTGATGCCACGTGCCTTCCGGCGCATCATCGGGGGCCGGGTCGGGAGAGAAGGTCAAGTCGAAACGGCCATCGCTGTCGACCACCAGATCGCGGCCATCGAGCTCGATCAGCTGACGGATCGGTGCCTCGCCAAAGGTCCAGGTCATCACCGCAAAACCCAGCGACCGAACCGTCCCAACGTGGCCCGACAACCGGTAGGAGTAGCGCAGGTCCATCGGTGCGGTCTGATACAGCGCATCCGGGTTGTCCTGGCCCATCTTGGCCGGATGCCGCCAACCCAACTCCGGATGCAGCGGATCGTCGTTTTCAAAGATCTGCTCGATCTGCATGCTCAACATGCGCAATGCGTGACGCACCCCTTCGGCCCGCTCGTCGTCGGGCACGTCCCGCTCGGGGTCGACCACATGGTCGATGGCACCCTTCAAGTCATCACAGAACCGATGCCAGCCCTGTTGAAGATCGTCGGTGGAGCTCATGACCAAACAGTAGGTCAGGGCGATCGACCCTCGCATGGGGTCCGGCCAGACTCACCCGGGACCGACCCCGAGCCGTCCCCCGCCAGACGTGCCGAGTACGCTCAAAGAAGTGCCGGTTCGTTTGTCACTGGATGACGAGCAGTACAAGCGGGCCATGGTGGCCATCTTTGTACTGACCCTCTTTGTCCAGATCCTTGACGCCACCATCGTCAACGTGGCCATCCCCACGCTGGCCGACGAGTTTGGCGTGTCCGACACCGAGATCGACCGGGCCATCATCGGCTATCTCGTGGGCTTGGCGGTGTTCATCCCGGCCTCGGCCTGGCTCGCCGACCGGTTCGGCTCCCGCAAAACGTTCCTGTTTGCCATCACCCTCTTCACCGTCAGCTCGGCGCTGTGCGGGCTGGCCCAAACGCTCAACCAGCTCCTGGCCTTCCGCATCCTTCAGGGCGTCGGCTCCGGCATCATGGGCCCTCTCGGCGCGGCGATGCTCTACCGCGCCTTTCCCCAGAGGGAACGAGCCCGAGCGGCCACTGCAGTGATCGGTGTGGCGGTGATCGCTCCAGCCATCGGCCCAGTGCTGGGCGGGCTGGTTATCGAGGTGGCCAACTGGCGCTGGATCTTCCTGATCAACATCCCCATCGGCCTCTTCGCCATCGTCGCCGGCTTCGCGGTGATCCGGGATTTTCGCGGCGAGGTGCGACAGCGCTTCGACCTGATCGGCTTCCTACTGGCCGGCATCGGCCTTGGCGCCACCCTCTTTGGCGTAACCGTGGCCCGGGAGCTCGGCTGGACATCGCCGGTGGTGCTGGTGAGCGTGATCGGCGGCATCGCCTCGCTGGTGGCGCTGCCGTTCTTTGAGCGCCGCATCGAGGCGCCCCTGCTGCGCTTCGAAGTGTTTCGAGCCCCGATCTTCCGAGCCCTCCAACTGGTCTCGTTCCCCACCTACGCGGCGTTCCTCGGCGTGATCTTCCTGCTGCCGGTCTACCTGCAATCGCTGCGCGGTTTCTCGGCGCTCGACACCGGGCTGGCCACCTTCCCCCAAGCGGTCGGCGTGTGGATCTCCTCGCAGGTAGTCGGCCGAAAGTTCTACACCCGCATCGGCCCCCGCCGGCTTCTACTCGTGGGGCTCACCGGAGGACTCCTCGTCGGCCTGCTCCTGGCCCGGGTCGACCTCAACACCAGCCTGTGGACCATCCGAGGGCTGATGTTCGCCCGCGGGTTCACCCTCGGCTTCGCCTTCATCTCCATCCAAACCGCCATCTACTCCCAAACCAGCGTGGAAGACACCAGCCAGGCCACGGCCCAGTACAGCGCCAACCGCCAGAGCGCGCCCGCCTTTGGCGTAGCGCTGGCCGCAGCCATCCTCGCTGGCTCCGCGGGCTCAGGTGAACCAGAGCTCAGCGACTTCCGGCTCGCCTTCTTGGTCACCGCCCTGGTGTTCGTGCCCGCGATCATCGCCACCTTGTGGGTGAGAGACGAAGATGCAGCCGCCACCCTCGACCCCCGTTGAACGAAATGTCGGAAGCTCGACCAGATAATGCGCGTCAGCTTCCGACATTACGGATGCGGACTCGAAATGTCGGAAGCTCGACCAGATAATGCGCGTCAGCTTCCGACATTACGGACGGTCCGACACTAGGCCTGGGTGGTTTTGGCGGCTTCTTTCATGGCATCCTCGCCCTTTTTCCACAGGTTGCCCTGCCAGAGTTCTTCGAGGCCGGTTTCGCCCGAGGCGCCCTCGGTGGTGAGGTAGTCGTAGTACGAGGTGGGCTTGTGGCCGGTGATGTTGTAGAAGTCCGGGCTGCAGCGGCAGTAGAAACCGTTGGAGAGGTACTCGAAGAACTCGGCTCGGGTGGCGCCGAAGTCGTTCTCGAAGTCCTCCATGGTCTGAGCCCGGTACTCAAGCTCCTTACCCATGGCCCGGCCCAGATCGTCGGCGATTTCGGCCATGGTCTGCGGCTCCGGACCCGTGAGGTCATAGAACTTGTTGCCATGGGTCGAAGGCCCCTCGGTGAGCAACACAAAGGCAGCCTCGGCAATGTCACGGGTAGCCACAAACGAGTTGCGAGCCGACCCCAACGGGTTGCTGAACCAGCCCTCGTTGGCGATGCTCTCGCTGTCGGTCTTCAACAGATGGTTCATAAAGAAGTTGTTGCGCAGCACCGTGACGTTGAGGCCAGCATCAATCAGCGACTTCTCGCCCCACCAATAGTGCTGGAGCATCAACGGGATGCCAGCGCCAGCCCGCGACGAATGCTTCTCCGGGTCATAGGACGCGGTGTTGGTGTCGGCGCCCATACAGCTCACCCGAACCACATGGGAGATCTCGCTGGCCCGCTCCCCCAGCGCCTTACTGAAGGCGAGATGGCCCTCCAGCATCGGGTCGAGCGAGGCCGAGTACACCGCAGTCACCCCGTTGAGAGCGCCATCCCACGTGGCGGCATCGTTCAGATCGAACGGCACCACCTCGTCGGCGCCCAGGCCGCGCAACATGTCCCCTTTGTCGGCGCTGAAAGATGTGGCCCGCACCGTGAAGCTCCCGTCCTGAGCCAACCGGGCCACCAGTTCCCGACCGATCCGCCCAGAGGCCGAGGTGATGAGCACGATTGGTTTCGACATTGGCTACTCCGTGTGACAAGGGGTGGGGTGCCGAACGTAGCAGCGAAATTCAATCGCTCCTCGCAGCTGGAGCGGCCTACGATCGCCGACCATGGGACTGCTGCTTCGACCGGAAACGCCCGATGACCACGAGGTGATCCGATCGGTAGTCGCCGCGGCCTTTGGTAGCGACAGCGAAGCCGACCTGGTCGACCGAATCCGAGCCTCCCCGGAGTACGTCGCCGAATTGGCCCTGGTCGCCGAGGAGGATGGCGAGGTAGTGGGCCATGTGATGATCAGCGGCGCGGTAGTGCGCCGCGATCCAGCACCCGGCGATCCCCACGCTGGTGCTGCGGGCGGGCCGATCGACCAACCGATCAAGATGCTGTCGCCGCTGGCGGTGCGACCCGACCGCCAGGGGCAGGGCATCGGCGGCACCCTGGTCAGAGGCGTCACCGCCGCCGCCGACAAACACGGCGAGCCGCTGGTGATCCTCGAAGGAGCACCGGCCTACTACTCCCGCTTCGGCTTCCGACCCGCCTCCGAACTGCGGCTGACGCTACCCATCCCGGACTGGGCCCCACCCGAGGCGGCCCAATACCTGGCTCTCACCAGCTTCGATTCCGACCGATTCACTCAGGACGGGAAGGTGGTCTACCCAGCCGCCTTCGACGGGCTCGACTGACGGGACAGAGCCAAAGTTTGCACTTTTCCGGGTCTGATCCCGAAAAGTACAAACTTATGTTGGATGATTAGGACTCGTTGCCGAAGCGGCCGGCTGGGCTGGATGGGGCTGACGGCGATGATGGCGCTGATGGGGCTGGAGCGCCGACGGCGCACTGACGGGCTACCGAGCGACGGTTCGACCCATCGACGGCGATCACCCGATACCGGTAGACATTGCCGGCGGCCCGATCATGGGTGATCGAGCGAGCGGGTTGGCCCACCGCACTCAACACCCGATACCGACCGGCGTTGGTCTGCACCGCCACCAGGTGACGGACCGCCGACGTGGAAGCCGGGGCGGCCCAGGAGATTCTGGCCCGGGTTGCGTTGCCCGCAGCCCGACAGAAGGAGACGGGAGGCGGATTCGACCCGGCCGAACCATCGGACCCGGCTGAACTACCGGACCCGCCGGTGCCGCCGCCCGACGATGTGGTGGTGATGAAGATTTCGCCGGTGCAAGCGGTGGCCACTGACCGTTGGTTCCCCCGCACCGCCACCACGCGGTAGCGGTAGGCGCCACGACCCAGACCGGAATCAAACAGCTCCTGTTGTGGAGCGGAGAGCGAGCCAACAACGGCGAACGCCTCGTTGCGCCGAGCTCGGCTGATCACATAGCGCTCGGGGCTGCCGCCACCCGCGTTCCACCGGATTCGAACCGAATCGGATCCGGCCTTGCGAGCCGAACAGGCCGGGGGGCGACGCAGCACGTTGCTATCCACTCGATCGCCCGGCTTGATGATCACTGCGGCCGGGGCGCAGGTAGTAGCGGCCGAACGGGTGGCGCCGGAGACTGCAGCTACCTGGTACTGATACGAACCCGGTCCTGGTTGAGCATGGATGAGTTCTCGGGTGGGCCGGAAGCGAGAACCAAGGCGCCGCAGCGGCCCGCCATCTCGCGCCACCAGAACCACGTGCTTGCGCACGCTCTGGGCACCTGGAGTCCAGCGGACCCGCACGCCGGCATCGGTGATCAGCGCCGTGCAGCGCTGGGGGCGGACGAGCGAGCCATCGTCGTTGGGGCCAGCCGGGCTAGGCGCGGCCGGAGTCGGAGCCGGCGCTGGGGTCACCGGAGTTGGAGCAGGTGCCGGCGCAGGTGTCGGTGTCGGTGTCGGTGCCGGTGTCGGTGGGACTGGCGAGGGCGCAGGCGGGACCGGCGCAGGTGCGGGCGGCGCAGGCGGCTGCGGCGGGGCAGGTACGGCCCCGGAGCAGTATCGAATCAGGTTGTTCACACTGCGACCGGCAGCACTCGAGATGTTGCCGCCAGCCCAGAGGCAGCCGTCGTTCGGATTCCCCTTCAGCGCCCACGGACCGCCGACGCCGGTCAACACCGGCGCAAAGCTGTCGACCCGAGCACCGGTCGATGGATCGAGCGCATAGATCCCCTTCACCGGCCGACGGTTGGTCGTGGTCGGGAACGGCATCTGGCCATCGGCGGTAAAGAACGGCATCACCTGGGTGTCGGTGAAGACCTCGCCGTAGCAATGGCACGCCACATAGACGAGACCGTTGTGAAGCTCGATGTCCTGGGTATCACCACCAGCGCTGAGCCCCTCGGGCGGGTCGACCACATCGGAGCGGGTGAGGTGGTGGTACAGCAGCGTCCAATCCGACTCGCGGTACACCAAGGTGGTGTGCTGCGAACCGCCGATAAACACCAGACCGTTCGCCACCACAACACTCTGGGAGATGCGGGCCCGGGACCGGACATCGGCATAGGAGATTCGGACCGACTCAATCGGACGACCGGTCGTGGCATCGGTGGCCACAAACCCCTCGAAGTTTTGACCCGCCACCCTGTTGAAGGTGCCGGCGAGATATACCCGGCCACTGCCCGGGCTAGCGGCGACGCCCCAGATGCCACCGGAGGCCCGCGGCCGCCACTGGGCGTCGGCGGCACCGGAGAACTGATCGAGGCGAACCGCATTCGACACCGAAAGGCTGGTGCCGGCGGCGCTCACCTGAGTGAAGCGGCCCACGGCATAGAGCGACGAACCGTCATCCTCCAGTGCCCGGACCACCCCCTGAGCACCACTCACCGACACGTCCCAGTCGGTGCGGGTGGCTCCACTCGCGGGGTCGAGAGCCACCAGGCCACCCTCGAACCGGCCATTCACGGTCGCAAACTCGCCACCGACAAAGAGCCTCGAGCCGTCGCTTGAGGCCTGAAGGGCAAACACCGCACCGTCCAGACTCGGCGCGAAGCCGGACAGATGGCGCCCGGTGTCGGCGGCGAAGGCGGCCAGGTACGGCTGATCAACCTGCGAACCGCCATCGGTCACCCCGGTGAAGGCGCCGCCCACGAAGATCACGTTGCCGATGCGCTCGATGTCCCAGACCTCAGATCGAAATGCCGTCGACGATGTCGAAGCCGGGTTGACCACGCCGGCGCTGATGGTCGACCCATCCACCAGTTGGGCCGAGGCTGGAGCTGCGGCCCAACCGAGGGCGACCAGAGCTAAGAAGGCAACCACCGCGGTGGTGGCTAGGCGTGCTGCCGTTGTGGCGACATGCACTGAGGAGCGCACGCCGCTGCGGGGAACGGATGGGAGAGAACAACGCAGGAACACAGGACCGCCACTCTTT
>CALAML010000210.1 GCA_937925845.1 uncultured Acidimicrobiales bacterium
GCCATCAATTTGTCGGCCCGATTCCTCACCGGTGTCGACGGGGTCTACGCCCTCATCGACAACAACAACACCGTGTTCCTCGGCCGCAAGGACCACGCGGTGGCCTACGTGGAAGCCGACCCCACCGACCGGGCATCGGCCATCGTCGAACGCGACCGCTGGATGCGGCCCGACCACATCGAAGGCTTCTTTGTGGGCATGGGCATGACCTTCGATGGGCGCCTGGTGCTTACCACCGACCACGGCTGGGTCATCTGCCTGGCCCGCGACTTCAGCGACTACGAAGCCATCCAACTCCCCGGCGGCGCCGAAGAAGCGGCCGCTTACTGCGCCATGCGAGAGGCCGAGCGGGGCAACACCGGCTACGGCTGGCTCCGCACTTCAATGTGTATCGAAGAGAACAACTCGATCTACGTGTCGTCGAACGACCAGCACCACAAGGTGATCTGGACCGGCGACCGACTCTCGCTCGATGAAGCAGATGGCGCCTGGTCGATCCCCTACCGCAACGGGGGCGGCTGCGGCTCCGGCACCACGCCATCGCTGATGGGCTTCGGTCCCGACGAAGACCACTTCGTGATCATTGGCGACGGCGACGAAGTGGTGAACATCACCTACATCTGGCGTGATGAGATTCCCGACGACTGGGAGCAACTGCCCAACGCCCCCCACCGGCGCATCGCCGGCATCGGTCCGGCCAACATGGGCGACCCCGACCGGGCCGAAATCAAAACCGAACAGTCGATCACGGTTTCCGGCTATGGCGCCATGACGGTGAACAACGAACCGGCCTCGATTCCCGAGGGCTTCCCGGCCCAGGCGGCCCGGATGCTCTGCTTCCAACTGCCCCACAAACCGGAGTACACCCCGCACGGGCTCCACAAGTACGAGTGGGACCCGGTCGCCCGCGAACTCAAGGAAGCCTGGGTGAACACCGAAGTCTCGTCACCCAACTCGGTGCCCTTCGTTTCCCAGGAGTCCGACCTGGTCTACACCTGCGGCGTCCGCGACGGGTCGTACACCATCGAGGCCCTCGACTGGACCACCGGTGAGTCCCGCTTCCACTACGTGGTCGGCGGCGCCAAGTTCAACACCCTCGGAGCCGGAGTAACCCTCGACGAAGAAGGCCGACTCCTCTACGGAACCAGCTTCGGAAAAACCAGAATCCTCAGAAACCCCGGCCGCAGCTAAGTAGAGCGAAGATTTACACCTGGCACTGGGGGCAGTAGTAGGTGTTGGAGCCGCCCACCTTGGACTTGGTGATTTCTTTGCGGCAGCGGCGACAGGGCTGCTTGTCGCGCTCGAACACCTCGAGCTGTTCCTGGTATTCGCCCGGGTCGTCGAAGAGGTCGACCCACTCGGTCTTTTCGGTGGTGACGCCGCGGTGCTTGATGGCGTCGTGGATGGTCTCCACCAACGCTCGGTAGAGGCGACGCACCTCCTGCGAACTCAGCGTGTCGGATACCCGGTCGTAGCGCAGACCGGCCCGGAACAGGATCTCGTCGCTGTAGATCGGCCCGAGACCACAGATCACGGTCTGGTCGGTCAGCAACGCCCGAAGCTTGGTCTTTTGCTGCACCAGCGTCTGACCGAACGCGGCCCACGACACCGGCGACTCAATCGGGTCGATACCCAACATGTCGACCTCGGGCATGGCATCGGGCAGTTCTTCGGTGGGCACGAGCACCAGCCGCATCGTCTTGCCGGTATCCAGGAAGCGCAACTGACCGTGCTGGGTAAAGGTGATGGCCACCTTGGCCGACTTCGGCATGGCATCGCGGTTGGCCGCTCGCACCACCAGCCCGGCCTTGCCCAGATCGGCCAGCAGGCAGTGCTCGTTGTCGAAGTGGATCAACAGCATCAGCCCACGGCGCTCAACTTCGGTGATCTTCACCCCATCAAGCAGCGCGGCGAACGCCTTCTTGGTTGAAGGCCGATCGATCGGCTTGGTGTCGAGCACCTCAACCGACTTCACCTTCCGCCCAATGACGTCCTTGTCCAGGGCCCGGCGAAGGGTCTCGATCTCGGGAAGCTCACGCATGAATGAATCCGTTCTGCAAAAAGTTGCGCTGTCGCGGCCCGCGAGTTGCGGGTCGGTGCGATGAAGTCACGATGGTTGGCCCGATCCGCTGCGATCGCCGGCCACGGTGCGGCCCTCAAGGGCCACAATCAGATCCCGCCAAGCCTGTTCGGCAGCTGCCTGTTCCGCCTTCTTCTTGGAGCCGCCCTCGCCCCGGCCGGCGACGTTGCCGTCAACCAGCACCTGAGCAAAAAACTCCTTGGCGTGATCGGGCCCAACATCATTCAATTCGTACACCGGCGGTGACGGGAAATGACGGGCTACCAACTCCTGCAGTCGACCCTTAAAGTCGGGGTCGGACTCGTCGGCATAGGCGATGTCGCCGATGCGTTCGCCGAGCACCCGCAGCACGAGATCGGTCACCTCGGGCCAACCTGAATCCAGGAAAGCGGCGCCGATCACGGCCTCGAAGGCATCGGACAGAATCGAGTCCTTGTTGCGGCCGCCCATGGTGTCCTCCCCCTTGGAGAGACGGACCATGGCGCCCAGATCGAGCGAGCGGGCGGCCTCAGCCAACGCCGGTTCACTCACCAGCGCAGCCCGGAGCTTCGAGAGCCGCCCCTCGGAAAGATCGGGATACCGGTCATAGAGGTGGACGGTGATGACCGCACCCAGCACCGAATCACCGAGGAACTCGAGCCGCTCGTTCGAGGGCACGTCGCCGTTCTCGGCACACCAGGATCGGTGGGTAAGCGCAAGGGCCAGAAGCTCAGGTCGCTCAAAGTCGTACCCAAGGCGGCTCACCAGGGTCGAAAGGTCAGTGACTTCAGCCACTGGAGAAACTGCGCTACTCGTTGACTCGACCCATCACGTAGTCGACGGCGTCTCGCACCGTCCGCAGATCTTCAAGATCCTCATCTTCGATACGGAACCCAACGGTCCGATCGCTCAGCTCCTCTTCGATGCCTTCGACCAGCTCGATCAGGGCCAACGAATCGGCGTCGAGATCTTCGGAGAACGATGCCCCCTCAGCGATATCACCCGGTTCGATTTCGAGGATGTCGGCAAGACGGTCCAGAATGATCTCGAGCACCTCGCTGCGTTCGAGTGGATTCTGAGAGACGTGTGTTTCTGCTGGCATGTGACGCTCCTCTCGCACCGCAACCCGATGGTTTCAGGCCGGTGTCCCGCTCGGTGCCGCCATACGGTATCGGATATCGGAATTTTTTGCGCCTGACGCCCAAAAACCCTGAAAACACGGGGCTCCAGAATCCGAACTAGCGATACTCTCGTAGTCAGCTATCTTCATGAAAGATAGAGACTGAACACCGAGCGACCGGGGCTAGCAAGGAAACTACTCCTCTACCGGCACCGCTTCGGTAAGCGCTTCCACCAGGCCGCTCGACACCATGTCGGCCGCAACCCGGATGCCGTTGCACACACCATCGGCGGTGGAAGAGCCGTGGCCGATGATGCATACCCCTTTGATACCCAACAGCATGGCGCCGCCGGTGGCGTTGGGGTCGAGCTCGCGGTAGAGCGGCTCCAGGGCCGGCCACAGCGTGGCCGACGCAGCGCGGGTGTCGTCGTTGGCGTCGAAGGCGCCGAGCAGCCCGTTGATCACGGTCTTCATCGAGCCTTCAAGGGTCTTGAGAGCCACATTGCCGGTGAACCCATCGGTCACCGCCACATCGGCCACCCCGCTCCCCATCAGGTCGCGACCCTCGATGTTGCCGACAAACTCCACACCCAGTTCGGTCTGCCAGGCCTCGTCGGCCAGCAGCGCGTGGGTCTCCTTCACCAGCGCATTGCCCTTCGACGACTCCTCGCCGATCGACAACAGGCCGACCCGGGGCTTTTCCACCCCGAAACGAACCCGGCTGTACACCGCGCCCATCCGAGCGAACTGGTGCAGCCATGCGGCGTGGCAATCGGCGTTGGCGCCAGCATCCAACAGCAACGTGGGCTTTCCGCCCGGGGTGGGAATCGGAGTGGCGATACCGGGTCGGGTCACACCCTTGATCCGCCCCATCCGCAACAGGGCACTGGCCATCGTGGCCCCGGTGTTGCCGGCACCAAACATGGCCGACGCTTCGCCGTTGCGCACCAAATCGGCGGCGACCCGAAGCGACGAGTCCTTCATCTTGCGAACGGCCGATGCACCATCGGCGTCCATGGCCACCACTTCGGAAGCGGGCTTGACCGGCAGGCCGCCGACGTCGGTCAGGTCCTCCGGTCGGCCGACCAAGACCACCGGCACGCCAAAGGATTCGTGGGCTTTGCGGGCGCCCTCAATAACGACGGCGGGCGCGTCGTCGCCGCCCATCGCATCAACAGCAATAGGCAGCGGAAGAGAGTCAGTCACTCGGCGAACGAGGTGGGACGGTCAGCGATGGCCGACGTCAGTCGACGTCGATCGCCTGGCGGCCGTTGTACCAACCACAGTTGTTGCACACCCGGTGGGGCAACTTTGTGTGGCTGCATCGCGAGCACACGCTACGGGACGGCTTATCGAGGCGCCACGCGGACGCCCGACGGCTCCGGCTCTTGGCTTTTGAGGTCTTTTTCTTTGGAACTGCCACAGTCAGTGGAGGCTATCGGGTTTCACTTCGAAACGTGTACCTGAGAGGCCGCCCAAAGAGATCTCTCATGCCAGCGGCGGGGGCTGGTCGCCCCGGGCGGTGGCTTCGGTGGGGTCGAGATCCTCGGCTTCGAGGACAATGTCCCAGCGATCGAGGCAGTCCACGCAGCGATAGGCCACTACATCACCGGGCTCGTAGCCCTCGTGAGGCGGATGGCCCAGGCGATGACACACGCCGAGACAATCGACACAGATGATGGTTTCGGGAACAGCCACGGGTGCAGGCTACTCTCTGGGCGGTGAGGGTGATTTCGGGAACGGCGAGGGGCATCCGACTCGATGTTCCCCCGGGTGACGACGTGCGGCCCACCATCGACCGGGTACGAGAAGCCACCTTCAACGCCCTGTTCAGCCTCGGCCTGATCGAAGACGCCAACGTGGTCGACCTTTTTGGCGGAACCGGCGCCCTCGGCATCGAAGCACTCTCGCGAGGGGCCAGGCATGCGGTGTTCGTCGAAGCCAACCGGTCGAGCGCAAAGACCCTCGAGGCCAACCTTGGGCGATGCCAACTGATCGATTCGGCCACAGTGGTGGTGGGCGACGCCTTCGACTGGATCGGCCGAACCGCGACCGGACCCTCCGGCCAACCGTTCGACCTGGCCCTGCTCGACCCGCCCTACCGCTTCGACGACTGGCCCCGACTCCTCGACGAGGTGCCAGCCGCCGCGGTGGTGATCGAGTCGAACCGGCCGGTCGAACCGGGTCCCCGATTCGTAATGCTGAGACAGCGAAAATATGGCACTACGGTTGTGACCATTGCCGAGCACCACGATCGCAGCCAACAGCGGCATCATGAACAGCGCCAACACGAAGACCATGGCGACGACTCCTCGGCCGCCGCAAAGGACATCCGGTGACCAAAGTTCTGTACCCCGGCTCGTTTGACCCGATCCACAACGGACACCTCGAAGTGATCACCACCGCCTCGTCGCTGTTTGACGAAGTGGTGGTGGCTGCGGTCCGCAACCCGCAAAAGAGCGGCGGCCTCTTCGACCTCGAAGTTCGCCAACGGCTGATCGCGGAGTCCACCAAACATCTCGGCAACGTCGAAATCACGATGTTCCAGGCACTGGTGGTTGACCTGGCCAAAGACGTGGGCGCCGACTTCATTCTGAAAGGGCTGCGGGTGGTCTCCGACTTTGAGTCCGAGCTGATGATGGCTCAGATGAACGAAGCCATCTCCGGTGTCCGCACCCTCTTCCTCCCCAGCGCCTCATCGAACTCGTTCCTGGCCTCTAAACTCATTCGTGAAGTCGCGCGCTTCGGCGGCGACGTAAGCTCAATGGTCCCGCCCCCGGTAGCTGCCCAACTCACGGAGCATTTCGCCCAATGACCAGCCCTGGATCTCCTGGCGTCTTCGATGCCGACGCATTCGACGAAGACCAGTTCGCCTCCGTCACCCAACCGGTCGCCTCCCCCGTCGCCGTTCCCGCCGAGTCCAACCGCTTCACAGAGTACGAGGACGACTACAGCGAGTGGGCAGGTCGTAGCGAGCTGGTACCGGTGCCCAGTGCCGACGCCGACCTCTACTACGACGGCGACGACGCCTACGCCGGCGAGTACGTCGCCGACGGCGGCTTCGACTACCCGCAGGGCACCGACGTGGAGACCATGCTGGTTCGGCTGGCCGACATCATCCGCCAGGCCCGACCCATGCCGCTGTCGGCGTCGGCGATGATCAACAAGGACGAAGTCATCGACATGATCGAGGAAGTCCTCGGTCGACTCCCGGAAGAGCTTCGCGCCGCCCGCTGGATGCTCAAAGAGCGTGACGAGTACCTGGCCCGCATGGAACGTGACGGTGAAGACATCCTCGCCACCGCGCGGGCCCGCTCCGAACAACTGGTCCAGAAGCAGGAAGTGGTGCGAGCGGCCAACTCGCGGGCCCGCCAGATCGAGATGCGAGCCAACGAAGACGCCCGCCGCCTCCGCCTTGAGGCTGAGGACTACTGCGACCAGAAACTCGGTAGCTTCGAAATCGTGCTCGAACGTACGATGAAGTCGGTCCGGGCCGGACGCCAGAAGCTTCAGGCCCCGCACCACGCGCCGGCCGAAGTGATCGAACTCGACACCGATCCGGTCATCGAACACAGCGACTTCTTCGACCAAGACCGGTAGCCCCGGGCTGGCGACTCGAGACCTGAGCCGGCCCACTCACCCTCGCCTCCCCCGTGACCTGGAGCAACCGACATGACCGAAGCGGCTGGCCCGGCGGACGCCGCCGACGACACAGCAGCAGCAACAACAGCCCGGCAGCAGGGCGAAGACGGCTGGCAGCCCACCGAGGCCAAAGAGGTCTGGAAAGTCGAAATCGCCAAGCTGCGGCAGCGAAGCGGCACCCGCAAGCAGGTCGCCCGGACCGCCGCCGTGTCGGGTGCCACCATCAGCGACGCCCAGGTGCCGGAGGATCAACCCGTAGCGGTCGACTTCCTGGTGGAGGCGGTCGGCGACTCGGTTTCGGTCACCGGAAGCGTGGCCGCCCAGTGGAGCTCAGAGTGCCGACGCTGCCTCGACCCGGTCACCGGGCCGATCGAGCTTCGGGTCCAGGAGATGTTCGAACCTGAACCCACCGAAGGCGAGACCTACCCCCTGGGAAGCGAAACGCTCGACCTCGAGCCTATGATTCGCGATGTGATCATGCTGGAGCTCCCGGTGGCTCCGCTATGCCGTGAGGAATGCCCGGGCCCGGTACCAGAAGCCTTCGAAGTGGTGCCGAGCGACGCCGACGGTGAGGGTGAGGATGGCGAACCGGAGCGCGACCCCCGCTGGGCTGCCCTCGACGGCCTTCAACTCGACGACGGGTAGCCGCCGTCCCGCCACCGGTGCAGTTCTAGCCCTTCATCAGGAACTCGGCGTCTTCCTCGCCCAACATGGCCTCTACCTCAGCGGCCAACTCCGGGTACTCCTCGCGAAACTCTTCAACCTCGCTCTCGCCGATCACGGCGATGGCCGCGGCCCGGGCCCGCTGCACCCACTCCTTGTCGCGGCGCAACGAGGCCAGCTTGAGATCGTTGCGGCCCTTCTGGCGCTCCCCCATGATCGTGCCCTCGCCCCGTAGCTCGAGGTCGACCTCGGCCAGCTCAAAACCATCGGTGCTCGCCACCAGCGCCTCCAGCCGGGACTCGCCGTCGGCGGTGGTGGCCTCACCCTGCAGGAAACACTTCGACGCTGCCGCCCCTCGACCAACTCGGCCCCGAAGCTGATGGAGCTGAGCGATGCCAAAACGGTTGGCGTCGAGGATCACCATCACCGTGGCGTTGGGAACGTCGACGCCCACCTCGATCACGGTGGTGGCCACAAGCACATCGAGATGGCCGTCGCGGAACTGATGCATCACCAGTTCCTTGTCGGCGGCCGGCACCCGCCCATGCAACAGCCCCAACTTCAGATCGGGCAGCTCCACCGCCTGAAGCTGGGCAAAGACATCCTCAGCCGAGGAGACCTCAAGCTTCTCCGACTCCTCGATCAACGGACACACCACATACACCTGGCGGCCCTGGGCCACCTCGGCCCGCACCGTGTCCCACATCTCGGCTTCGTCGAATGGCGTCTGCACCCACGACGTCTCAATCGGGGTGCGGCCCGGCGGCAACTCGTCGAGCACCGACACGTCCAAATCTCCGTAGACGGTCATGGCCGCGGTGCGGGGAATCGGGGTGGCGGTCATCACCAACACGTCGGGGACGGCGCCATCTTCGTTCTTGGTGCGCAGCGCGGCCCGCTGCTCCACCCCGAAGCGATGCTGTTCGTCGACCACCGCCAGCCCGAGTGAACCAAACCGCACCTTGTCCTGAATCAGCGCGTGGGTGCCCACGATCACGTCGATCGAGCCGTCGGCCAGCTCGGCGTTGATGCGCTTGCGGTCGGTGGGCGTGGTTCGGTTGGTGAGCACCGCCACCCGAAGCTCCCGCTCGCCCATCAAGGTGGTGGGGTCAGCCACGGTGATCGACGACAGCAGCTCGCGCACCCCGAGGTAGTGCTGTTCAGCCAACACTTCGGTGGGTGCCATCAGCGCGGCCTGATGACCCGACTCAACGGCCAACAACATGGCAGCCACCGCCACCAGCGTCTTGCCGGCACCCACATCGCCCTGTAGCAGCCGGTGCATCGGCAACTCCCGAGCCATATCGACCCGGATCTCCTCAACCACCCGCTGCTGGGCCTTGGTGAGTTCAAAACCCAAGCTGGCCTTCAGCGTCTCCAGCATCTCCCCCGAAGGATCGAACGACCGGCCCTGAGCCGTCGACTCGATGTGGCGCTTGCGCAAGACCAGGGCCAACTGCACCCGAAACAACTCATCGAACACCAGGCGATCCCGAGCCGTCTGCGACGCAGCCATGGTCTCGGGGGCGTGGATGCCGTTCATGGCCTGATGCCGGTCGACCAATTCGAAGCGCGACAACAAGAACTCGGGAACGGGATCGGCAATGGTGCGGGGTTCGCAGCGCCGAAGGGCCTCCTCGGCCCAGTTGGCCAGTTCCTTCGTGGTCAAGCCGGTCTTGCCCGACTGCGGGTACACCGAGATGATGCGACCGGTGCGGTCGCCGAGCGGGTCGACCACCGGGCTCGACATCTGAAGCTTGCCCCGGTACTCATCGAGGCGGCCAAACACCAGAACCTCGGTTCCTTCCTTCAGCTGGTTGGCCTTCCAGGGCTGGTTAAAGAAGGTGAGTGATACATGACCGGTCCCGTCGGTGACATCGGAAGTCACCATGGGTCGGCCGTTGCGGGTTTTTCGGGTGGTGGTTCGAAGCACCCGAACTAACAGGGTGGCCTCCTCCCCCAGCTCCAGCTCGTCGACCTTGGCCTGGCGGGTTCGGTCGAGGTAGCGGCGGGGATAGTGGGTGATGACGTCCAGCACCGTGTTCAGCTCGTTCTTGCGGAGCTTCTCGGCCTTCTTGGCGCCAACGCCCTTCAGCACCGTCACATCCAGGCCATCAAGTTCGGCCAGGGTGATCGGCGGTTTGGCTTCCGATGCGGGTGCTGGTGGGGGCGAGCTGGTCAAGACCTCCAACCTATATGGCCGCGCCGACACCTATCTCCTGGCTCAGGACTCGGCTCACCAGGACAGGTGCATGAAGAATGACGACCGCTTGCGCCACAGTTCCAGCTCCCCAGTGCTATCATTGATAGCAATCACGGAGGAGACCATCGTGGCCCAACTAATCGTGCGCAATCTGGACGACGACATCATCCAGGCTCTTAAAGAACGAGCAGCCGAGCGCGGCCACTCTGCTGAAGAAGAACACCGTCGGATCCTCCAATCGGTCCTGCGCAGCGAGGGCCTCCTGGACCACCTAAGAGCGATTCCAAGTGTCGGCGACGACGGAGACTTTGCCCGACAGGCTGACCCGCCGCGGTCGGTCGATCTGTGACCGGCTACCTGATCGACACAAACGTCATCTCCGAACTGCGGAAGGGAACCCGAGCAAACCCCGGGGTCACCATGTGGTTCGAGACCAACAGCGAGGCGGAGATGTGGCTTTCGGTTCTGGTTGTCGCTGAGCTGCGCCGCGGCGCAGCCCTTGTTCGACGGCGAGACCCAGACTCCGCCGACCGGCTCGACAACTGGCTCATTTCCCTCGAGGCGACCTACGCCGACCGCATCCTGCCGGTCTCGCTTGATGTTGCCCGGCAGTGGTCGATGCTCGGCATCCCCGACCCGCTCCCAACGATCGACGGACTCATCGCGGCCACCGCGCTAACCCATGACCTGGTTGTGGTCACAAGAAACCTTGGCGATATCTCCAGGAGCGGGGCAACATGCGAGGACCCGTTCTCCTAGCGCGAACTACGCCAGCTGGGCTCTACTCGATGCCGAGATAGTAGGGGTAGTGCTGCTGGCCGCCGTGGTGCACTTCGGCCACCACGTCGGGACGGTGCTCCTCGAGCCACAGGGTGAGTGACCGGGTGGTGGCGTCGCTGGCGCCAACCCCTTCGATGATCGACACGATCTCATGCTCGTCGGTCACCGCCACCGCCAACAGCTGCACCGCGCTCTCCACCAGCGAACCGGCGATGGTGCGGATCTCGCCATCGACCAACCCGAGGAAGTCGCCCTCGGCGATCGGGCCCACCGGGCAGGAGGAATCACGCACCGCCTGGGTGATCTCGGCGGCAACCACGGATTCGGCTGCGTCTTCCATCGAGACCGCGTTCTCTTTGGCACTGGCCTGCGGATCGTAGGTGACCAGTGCAGCCAACCCCTCGGTTACGCCACGGGTGGGCACAACCACCACCGACTTCGAGGTGTTGTCGTTCACTTGCTGGGCCACGGGGATGATGTTGCCGTTGTTGGGCAGGATCACCACCTGATCGGCCGGGGCCGCCTCGACCGCCTCAACCATCTGGGCCGTCGACGGGTTCATGGTTTGGCCGCCGGTCACGCTCACCTGCACGCCGAGCGAGCGGAAGATGCGGGTGATGCCGTCGCCGGGCGACACCGCCACCACCGCGGTCGGTACCGGATCGAGCTGCTCAGGTGCGTCGTCGGCCTGAGCGGCGGCCGCTTCGCGGACCCAGCGCTCCTCCTCGACTTCTTCCTGGAGGTCGGTCACCCGGATGCGGTGGGGTCGACCGACCTGGATGCCAGCCTCGATGGCGGCGCCGATGTCGTCGGTGTGCACGTGGCAGTTGAACAGGCCGTCGCCACCCACCACCACGATCGAATCGCCCAAGCCGGCCCATACGTTCTTAAAGCCGTCGATCGAATCGTCGGGGGCGTCGAGCAGGAACATCACCTCGTAGCGGAGGTCGCTGATGTCGCCGTGCTCGTCGGGAGAGGCCCCGACATCTTGGGCTCCACCCACCGGCACCTTGGCGGCAGCGGTATCGGTTGGAACCTCGGGCATGGGCCGGTCATCGACAACGTGAAGGGCAGCGTCGAGCAGCAGCAGAAACCCGGTGCCGCCAGCATCGACCACACCGGCCTCGGCCAGCACCGGCAACATCTCCGGGGTACGAGCGAGGGCCTCCACCCCCTGAGCCTTGGCCGCATCAAGCACCGCCACCAGGGAGTCGCCCGCGCCGGCTGCGGCCACGGCGGCCTCAGCGGCTTCGCGCACCACGGTGAGGATCGTGCCCTCGACCGGCTTCATCACCGCGCCATAGGCACCGATCTGAGCTTCGTCGAGAGCACCGGCCATCACGCCGGCATCAATCACCGCGGCAGTAGGTGCCGAGCCGTCGGTGCCGGCAAGATCACCAGCAGCCGAGAACGCCCCGACCAAGCCGCGAAGCAACTGCGACAGGATCACCCCGGAGTTCCCCCGGGCTCCCATGAGCGAACCCTTGGCGATGGCACTGCAGATCGCATCCAACTCCGGTTCGGCACTGTTGGCGTCACCAGCACCGCCAGCATGGCCGGAGCCGTCGGCGGCAGCAGGGCCGACCGCTTCATCGATCGCTTCGAGCACCGACCCCACGGTGAGTGACATGTTGGTGCCGGTGTCGCCGTCGGGCACCGGGTACACGTTCAGCCGGTTGATCACCTCTTTGTGGGCGATAAGGGCGGTGCTGAAGACGGAAATCAGGGACCTCAGGTCGGCCGGCCCCAGAGCAGTTTTCGCGGTCATTACCTTCCCAGCGTAGTCGCCACGCCCCCTGTGGTCAGGCCGACGCCGGGCTGGCCAGCATCGTCGCAAGGTTTGGCCACCGGGTGCGGTAAAGCGGCCATTGCCTGCTACCGTGCACAGGCTGAAGAAGCGTGTGCCGGATGGGTTCCACCCAGGAGCACCGCAAGAAACCCTCTTGAGTTCCTGGAGCACACCATGGCATCGATTTGCAGTATCTGCGGCAAGAAGCCGTCATTCGGTATGGCTGTGAGTCACTCCCATCGCCGCACCAAGCGCCGCTGGAGCCCGAACATCCAGCGGGTCCGGGCCAAGGTCAATGGCCAGACCAAGCGCATCGACGTCTGCACCGGCTGCATCAAGGCCGGAAAGGTCGAAAAAGCGGTTCGATAACAGGCCCGGGCGGTTGACCGATTAACCGCCCCTGCTACTGGTTCATGCACTGCCTCGTCGAGTGCACTATCTCCAGTAGAGATAGAAGAGTTCGCTATTTGCACCTTTCCTTGATGGGGTGGACTCGTTACAGTGACTTGACCCGGTGAAATTTGTCACTCACATGATCACAAGCGCCGCCGATTCACGGTTTTTGCGCCCCGATCACCACAGCGGCCGACAAACCGGGCTCGGAGCGACGAACGAACCGGAGACACCGTGCAAGGCGTGATCAAGTCCTACGACCCTGGCACCGGCGACGGAATCATTCTCTGCGACACCGACCTGGCCGAGTACGACCTGGCCAACGGAGCCCTTGAGGGCTCCGTTTTTCGCATGCTCCGACAGGGCCAACGAGTGATCTTCCAACTCGACGAACGGGGCAACGCCACCACGGTGCGGCTCGGTTCCGAAGTGGATATGGGCACCCCTGGCTATGAGCCATCGGTCGATACCGATCTCTCCGGCTTCAGCCCCGTAGAGGCCCCTCCCGCCTAGTTCGGGCTCCGGCGTCACCGTCGGCCCAACAGACCGTCGAAGTTTTTGCTTCAGACGACGTCCCGATCGCCCGAAACACCAGCCAGCCAGCGCAATCCCGATTTTGTACGACAAAGGAGTCGGCACATGTCCCTCGCATCGGACCTGCAAAGCCAGTTCGGTCTCACCTCGGTAACCCTGAAATCCGGGTTGTCCCAGGACGAGTTGTTCCACGCCGCGATCGAAAACGACCGCGGCTACGTGAGTGCCGACGGCCCAGCCGATGCGCAAAAGGCTTTTGCCACCGCCCTTGGGGTCGACGGACCCCTCGTGTACTACACCGACCCCACCTGCACTGGCCGACCGGTCAAGGACACCTTCGCCGTGGCGCGCGAGAGCGTTGATGAAGATCTTTGGTGGAAGCCCGACTTCCAGAAGTTCGAGCCCGACGCCTTCGATGCCCTCCTCCCCCGGGTGATCGAACACCTCAACAACAAGAACGCCACCCTTTACACCACCGACGTGTTCTGCGGCTGGGACAACGAGTTTGCCGAGCCCTACCGCTTCATAGGCGAGTACGCGACCCACGCCTACTTCTGCAACATCATGTTCCCCAAGAACGTCCGCGACGACGTCGACCGCGCCAACGACGGCTGGACGCTCATCAACGTGCCGTCCTTCCACTGCGACCCCGAGCGCGACGGCACCCTCACCAACCGGGCCGTGATCATCGACATCGAAAACCGCGTAGGCCTGGTGCTTGGCCGGGCCGACTACTGCGGCGTGAACAAGAAGACCATGTTCACCATCATGAACTTCGTGCTGCCGGCCAAGGGCCAGCTCAGCATGCACTGCTCAGCCAACGTGGGCGACAACGACGACAGCGCCATCCTCTTCGGGCTCTCCGGCACCGGCAAGACCACCCTCTCCGCCGACCCGAACCGTCAACTGATCGGCGACGATGAACACGTCTGGACCGACGCGGGCGTGTCGAACTTCGAAGACGGCTGCTACGCCAAGCTGATCGACCTCGACAAAGAGGCCGAGCCCGTGATCGCGGCGGCGATGTCGATGAAGGGCACCCTCATTGAGAACGTGCCGGCGCTGCCCGGCAAGGCACTGGCCGACACCCGCCCCGACGAGTTCGACCTCACCGATGATTCGGTGACCGAAAACACCCGCTTCGCCTACCCGCTCACCTGCAACCCGAACGTGGCCGAGGGTGCCGCTGGCCCCCACCCTGAAACCATCGTGTTGCTCACCGCCGACGCCTTCGGTGTGCTGCCGCCGCTGTCGATCCTCAACGAGGACGAGGTGATGTACCACTTCGTGATGGGCTTCACCTCCAAGCTGGCTGGCACCGAAGTGGGCGTAACCGAACCCGAAGCCACCTTCTCCTCCTGCTTCGGCGCCCCGTTCATGTCGCAGAAGCCGTCGATGTACGCCCAGCTGCTCGGCCAGAAGATGAAGGACCACAAGACCCGCTGCGTGCTGCTCAACACCGGCTGGAGCGGCGGCCCGTACGGCGTTGGCGAACGGATGTCGATCAAGCACACCCGGGCCCTGCTCGATGCCGCCCTCGCTGGCGACCTCGACGACGTCGAAACCGAGATCCATCCGATCTTCGGTATGGCCATGCCCAAGAGCTGCCCCGACGTGCCCTCGGACGTCCTGAACCCCCGCAACACCTGGGACGACAAAGAGGCCTACGACGTGGCCGCCGAAAAGCTCAAGGCTATGTTCCAGGCCAACTACGACGAAAAAGGCTACGGCGACCTGGGTATCCCCCCAGCGATGTAGTCGCCGCTGGCGCGGCGGCCTGGCGCTTTCGGCGCCGACAAACCCGAGAAACCCGAGAAACCCGATGAAGTAGAGAAGTGGCTCCGAGCGATCGGGGCCACTTTCGCGTACGTCAACGGTGCTGTGATCATTCTTTTGAACTATGCTCATTTTTTACGCCCTGAGTACTGAGTCTGTGGAGTTCACCATGCCGATTCGCTCGCTTCTTTCCCCGCTGCGGCTGATGTTTGGCATCGTTGGCTTTGCCCTTGTTGCCGCAGCCTGCCAACCGACGGCCCCGGCGCCGGCCGATGTGTGTGATGCCGGCACCAACGGCGAAGACCCGGTGATCTTTGTGGCCGGCACCTTCTCTCCCGAGTTCGCCAACGAACTGTTCTTCGGCAACCGACTCCAGGCGGCTGGCTTCACCCACTGCATCTTTGAACTCAAAGGCGACCCGGCAGTTGGCAACATCCCCGGCACCGCCCCCATCGCCACCTCGGCCGACTCGCTCGCCGTGTTTGTGCAGGACGTGCTCGCCTGGTCGGGCGCTTCCCAGGTCGACCTGGTTGGTCACTCCCAGGGTGCGGTCGTGGCCCGCCACTACCTCAAGTTTGACGGCGGCACCCCGTATGTAAACGACATGGTGAGCCTGGCCGGCCCCCACAACGGCTCCGACGTGGCCAACATCACCGCCCTGTTTGCCGACGCGGTGCTTAACCCGTTTGGAGTCAGCTGTGCCGATGTGGCGCCGTGTGCCGAACTGCAGCAGAACTCGGCGGCCATCGCCGCCCTCAATGCCGGCGACCCAACCCCCGGCAACGTCGACTACTACGGCTTCATCTCCGACTTCGACGCCATCGTGTGGAACTCCACCGACGGCCAGGAGACCGGCTTCCTCGGCGGCGGTGCCACCAACATGGCGGTGCAGGACGAGTGCTTCCTGCGCTTCGTCGGCCACGCTGGCATGATTCTCGACGAAGCGGTTTACCAAATGACCGCCGACGCCCTCACCGGCCAGTCGATCGACGTGCCCCTGTGGGCCTGCCTCACCCCAACGCTCCCGGCCTAGCGTCCAAGCCGGGCCAACCGGGTCCGTTCGGGGTCAGCAGACCCAAAGAGACCGGTTGCATACAGAGGTCAACGCATACGACCCGGCCAACCCGCGGCCCGCCAACGAACTCGGACGAACAAGTACCGAACAGGGTCCGTTCGGGGTCAGACCCCCAATAGACCCGGTTGCCGGAATTAGCGGAAGCGGGCGCCGATCAGGCTGGCCGCGGGGCGGTTGATTGGGGCGTAGCCGGTTGGACTGTTTTGGAACCAGTGCCACCAGTGCACGCCGGCGAACCAGGGCTGGGGATCAAAGGCGCGGACCAGCGCCTCGTAGGCGGCCCGCTGGGTCTCGTCGGAGCGAGCGGTGCCCAGGTCTTCGCGCCAGGGCTCCACCGTGGCTCCCACCACGTTGAAGTAGCCGGCTTCGGTCAACAGCACCCGTTTGCCGGTGCGACGGGAAAGTAGCGACAGCTCCGACAGTCCCCGCTCCCACCCTCTTACCAGGGTGGCGACGTCGGTGGTTGGGCCGGAGCTCACCGGCCAGAACGCGTTCACGGCAATGAAGTCGAGCCGATCCCAGAACCGGACCTTGTTGATGCGATCCCAGTTGGCGGCGTAGCTGATCTGGCCGCCGTAGCGGGCCCGCACCTGAGCCACAGTTCCCCGCCACAGGTTGCGCCACCGCAGGGTGGTGCCCAGCTCCGAACCGATGGTGAGCCGCTCCACGTTGTGACGGGCGGCGATGTCGGCGTAGCGGTTGATCACCCGTCGATAGTTGCGGAACCACTTCCGCGGCTTCAACGGCTTCACAAACAG
>CALAML010000211.1 GCA_937925845.1 uncultured Acidimicrobiales bacterium
GGTGGAGCGCCGCGAGGCGTTGGCCGAGCTGGCCGGTTCGGCCGCTTACCTGCACACCGCGTCGTGGGAGGGTTTCCCGCTGACCGTGCTCGAAGCAGCCGAGTTGGATCTACCGGTGGTGGCCCGAACCATCCCGTCGCTTAACGAGATGGATCTGCCCACGATGGGCGGTTCGCCGCAGCAACTGGCCCAGATTCTGGTTGGCCTCGACGACCCGTCCACCCGGGCTCGCGCCATCGATGCGGCGCGGGATTTCCGCCATCAGCATCGGGCCGAAGATCAGCGCCAGGCCCTGGCCCGGGTGTATCAGGTGCCCACCCTCACCTCGATGACGGAGTCCCGTTCTGCCTAGTCCCGCGACGTATGGTCCATTGACGCATGGTCGGTTGATGCATTCGCCGAGCGCGCTTCGCACGGTAGAGGACGCAGGAACAGGACAGAGTGAGGAAGGGCACAGCGAAGCAGTCTTCACCGCAGCACCTCGCAGGGTGGTTGATCACCGACCGGGGCCATCGGGTGTCAGCTTCGCGAAGGGACTCCGTGGGGCGGGCGAAGACGCAGCGAACTTGTGGGTCGAGACGCCCGCAGTGGCCGGGTATGCATCAGGTTGAGCCAGCTGGGCTCCTAGACTGGTGGCGCGGGAACGGGAAGTCCGCACGGAGGTTCATTGTGGTGAATGCACTTCCACCGCTTGCCTGGTATTGGGGCATCGGTCGGTGGCAGCGATGACGAAACGCGTGGCGGTAGTTGGACTCGGCTATGTCGGTCTACCGGTGGCGATGGGCGCCAACCGTGCGGGATATGACGTGGTGGGTATCGACGTCGACCCCGAGCGGATCAAACGCCTGGATCTTGGCGAGACCTATGTGGAGGACGTGTCCGACCGCGACCTGGCCGCCGCCTTCGCCAGCGGGCGGTTCGAGGTGTCCTCCGACTATGAAGCCGCCGATGGCTTCGACATCGCCGTGGTGACGGTGCCCACGCCGCTGCGCGAGGGGGTGCCCGATCTCAGTTACATCGAGGCTTCAGCTCAGGCGTTGGCCCCTCGGATGAAGCGGGCCTGTTGTGTGATCCTCGAATCCACCACCTATCCCGGGACCACCGAGGAACTGTTTGCGCCGATTCTCGAGGAGGGTTCGGGCCTGGCCGCGGGGGAGGGGTTTCATCTCGGCTACAGCCCGGAGCGGATCGACCCGGGCAACAAGACCTTCACGTTGGAACGCACCCCGAAGGTGGTGGCCGGAATCGACGCCGCCTCCTTGCAGGTGGTGTCGGAGTTTTACTCGTCGTTTGTCGACGAGGTGGTGGAGGTGAGCGGTACCCGCGAGGCCGAGTTGGCCAAGCTGATCGAGAACACTTTCCGCCACGTAAACATCGCTCTGGTGAACGAGTTGGCCATGTTTGCCTCCGACCTTGGCGTGGACGTGTGGGAATCGATCGATGCTGCGTCGTCGAAGCCGTTTGGCTTCATGCGTTTCGAGCCTGGCCCCGGTGTGGGTGGCCACTGCCTGCCGATCGACCCGTCGTTCCTGTCGTGGCGGGTGCGGCGTCATCTGGGCCACACGTTCCGGTTTGTGGAGCTGGCCAACGATGTGAACGACCACATGCCCGACTTTGTGGTTCGGCGTCTCAGCAGCACCCTCAACCAGGTGCGCAAACCCCTGAACGGCAGCCGGGTCCTGATGCTGGGCGTGACCTATAAGCCCAACTCCGGCGATGCCCGCGAGGCTCCGGCCGAGCGCATCGCCGACCTGCTCGGCGGGGCCGGCGCCGACGTGGTGGCCTACGACCCTTACTACGACGAGTCGGCTGGATGGGGCCCGAGCTACAACCTGGTCGAACTCACCGCCGAAGAGGTGGCCGCCGCCGATGCGGTGCTGGTGGTGACACCCCACGACAACATCGACTTCGACCTGGTCACTGAACACGCCCAGCTGATTCTCGACACTCGAAACCGCCTGCAGGGCCCCAACGTCGAGCACCTGTAGCCGCCCGCTGGCGGCGGGCGGCGTCTCCAATCTCGACTACGGCGCCGCCGCTCGAACTTTCATAGCCAACATGAGATGCGGGCCAGCGACACTCACGACAGAGTCTCCGTGACGGGCTGACCTCGCGGAGAACTTCGAGATCTCCCTCTGGGACATAGTTCTTGCATGCGTCGTTCAGCCATCCTCGCTCGATATCGGTCTGGGCATCGGCAATTCGGTTGGCGGCGGAGTTGACATCATCCATGCGGGCGTATGCCGCGTCGACATCTGCTGTGGACATACGAGGTTCCTCGGCCGGGTAGTAGCTCAGCGCCATTGCTGCGCCGCCGACGATGACGACATGGTGAGGGTTCGGGTCTTGCGACAGTTCTTCTGTCAAGAGATCCAACAGCTGTTGGATGCGATCTTTTGTTAATGGCTGAGCGGGGGGCTTCATGGGTGGCTCAGAGGCTGGCCAAGGCCTCTTCTGGGATGAATACCTTGCGTCGGGCGAAGGTTTCGTTGGTTCGGCGCTGCCCAACTTCGGTCAACTCCGGCCACCTCACAAGATGGAACGGCGGTGTTGCGACCGCGTCAGTGTCCACCAACCACTTCGGTAGGGGTCCGCCCACGCGTTCGGTCCAATGGTGCTCACAGAGTGCTGCCGCGATGGCGTCCGCTACGGAGTTGCCAGACAGGGTTGGTGGCTCGTGCAGCAGGGATCGGAGTTCAGTTGGATTGAGCCGCAACAGGTTGTCGTGAAGCTGGATCACTGACCGTCGACCCGCCCTATCAGACAAATCGGCAGCAAAAAGTTGGGCCAGGAAGGCATCAATTCGGTTCATTCGACAACCCTCCTTGCGTTGCAGCCTCGTCTGTCAAGTATAAGCATCGGAGTAACTCCCTGTTCCTGCGGCGTAGTCATCGAGACTCCCGGCGCGACCTGTGCGCTCAAACGTTCTAAGAAGCAGATCCAACGGGTCGTGACCAACAGCAGTTAGATCGACCTATTCGGCGAGCACGCTCCGGCAAGACCAAAGCCAATGTTCGAGTTTCGTTCGCTCGATGCCTGAGGCGGATGGTGCCCTTGAAACCCAGCGTACTTTTGGGTCGTGACACTCTTTGTCTGCCTGGCCGCAGGCGACTGGCTGGAAGCTGGCGCGGCGAACCCCGGACCAGAGCCAATCGGTCACCGTCGAACCACTGAAGGTAGCCGTCGCTTCGGCCTGCACCTCTGGGATGGGTTGTCGGCGGTGATGCCGAAGGCCGTGCTGCTGAGGCCGAGGTGTTCGCTAAACCTTTCCGGTCAGCATTTGGTGAAGCGTTGCGTGGCTGTGGCCGGAGGCCATGACGTCACTCTCTAGACCTTGAACTGGGCGATGGCTCGCTCGAGGATCTGGACGATGGGGTTGGTGCGGGCGGATGAGCGAGCCATCGAACCTGGTGGTAGGGACCCGGGATCTCCAGGTCTCCCACCGCATGTCTCGAATCTTGAGGAAGCCGAAATCCCGGGCGAACAGTGAGGGATCGAACAAGGTCTAAACTTTTCTGCTTTTCGGGCGGTTTCTGCCGGTTTCGCTTGCATTCCCAACAGAACCAACTATTGTACAAACATGTGTTCCAGCCTTACACATGGGAACAAAGAAAGGGTGCTCCCGAACAGCCCTGACCGTTTCGATTCCGGCTGCTTTGCATCGAACGATTCCGGTTGGGACAGCTACAGCCCCGACCACGACGAAGCCGGCGGCGGCCGAGGCGCCACCCCAAACAGCGCCAGCTCAAACAGTCCCGACTCGAACAGTCCTGACTCGAACAGTCCTGGCTCGAACCGCACCAACCCGAGCGGCCCCTACACCCGCAGCCCCGATCCGAGAAGCTCAGGCTCGAACAATCCCGCTTCAAGCGGCGCCACTTCGGGTCTGCCGATCGTCGACGTCGTCACCCGCCTGGCTGACTTGCCGATCGACGCCCTCGACACCGATGGCGTCATAAAGGCGGGTTCCGATATTCAAAGTGTCGCCACCTGGCTCACCCTCCAGAAATCTGCGTTGGCCGCGCGAGCCGAAGAGCTGCGGGAACAAGGCAAAGCCACCTCAGCCGCCTCGGCCCTTTCCGGTGGTGGGAAACGATCCAACCGCAGAACTAAAGAAGACGTCCGCCGCACCGAAACCGTCAACACCTCCCCCGCCCTCCAAGACGCCATGACCGACGGCCACTTCAACCCATCCCACGCCGACGCCCTGGCCGCCGCCCGCAACAAAGCCATCACCAAAGAAGCCAAACAACGCTTCGCCGATAGCGAAACCGAACTCATCAACACCAGCCGCACCCTCACCGCGGATGAATTCGCCCGCAAAGCCAACCGCCAAGCCGAACTCGCCAATGAAGACGACGGCCTCGAACAACTCGCCCAGCAGAAAGCCGCGTCCAAAGCCTCCATCTGGCAAGACCGCTACAACGGCATGATCAAGCTCTACTGCGAAATCGACCCCGAACGCGGCGCCCACATCGAAACCGCCATCCGCCACGAAGTCAACCGACTCTGGCACCTCGCCAACGACGGCCCACCACCAGCCAACAAACTCGAACAACTCACCGCCCAAGCCCTCTACAACCTCATCACCAACCAAACCCCCAACAACGGAACCAGCAGCGGCATCGACATCTCCGTCCTCATCGACCTAAAAACCCTCCTGGGTGGACTCCACGAAGACTCCGTATCCGAAACCGAAAACGGCACCCCGCTCCCACCCGAAACCATCCGCCGCTACGCCTGC
>CALAML010000212.1 GCA_937925845.1 uncultured Acidimicrobiales bacterium
AGAACAACAAGGCGCACAGTGGATTCACGTCTCCAGGGGCTTCACAGGGCAACCGGCGATACGCATCACGCGGTACCCCAACCGAAGGTGCCACAGAGTTGGCCGAGAAACCAGACCCCCGGGGGAGAATCCCTAGGCCGACGGTTCAAGCGCGGTTTAGTAGACCGGGAAGCGGCCGCAGAGTTCGGCGACGTCCTTTTCCACCGCAGCCACGGCATCGGGGTTGGCCCGCTCCTTGAGGGCCCGGCCGATCAGCGAGGCGATCTCGGGCATTTCGGCTTCGGTCATGCCCTGGGTGGTGACCGCCGGGGTACCGATACGCAGACCTGACGTGACAAACGGCGACCGCGGATCGTCGGGGATCGTGTTCTTGTTCAGCGTGATGGCCGCGTCGTCGAGCACCAGCTGGGCTTCTTTACCGGTGAGCTCCTCGTCGAAGCTGCGCAGATCGATCAGCATCAGATGGTTGTCGGTACCACCGGAAACGATCCGGAAGCCCTCCTTGGCCAGCGCCTCAGCAAGCGCAGCCGCGTTAGCCACGATCTGGGCGGCATAGGCCTTAAAGCTCGGATCGGCGGCTTCACGGAACGCCACCGCCTTGGCGGCCACCGCGTGTTCAAGTGGCCCACCCTGGGTACCGGGGAACACCGCCTTGTCGATGGCCGCGGCGTGCTCGGCCTTGGTCAGGATGCAACCACCCCGGGGCCCACGAAGGGTCTTGTGGGTGGTGAAGGTCATCACGTCGACATGAGGCATCGGGTTCGGATGAGCCCCACCGGCGATCAGCCCGGCGATGTGGGCCGCATCAAACAACAACAGGGCACCAACCTCATCGGCGATGGCCCGAAGCGGCTCCGGCTCGATGGTGCGGGGGTAGGCGGTGGCGCCGGCCACGATCATCTTCGGCTTGTGCTCCACCGCCAGATCCCGCATCTGATCGAAGTCGATGCGCTCATCGCTCGGCGTCACGCCGTAGGACACAAAGTTGTAGATACGGCCACTGAAGTTCACCGGCGAACCGTGGGTGAGGTGACCACCGTGGTCGAGGCTCATGCCCAACACGGTGTCGCCCGTCTCGAGCAGACCCAGGTAGGCAGCGAGGTTGGCGTTAGCGCCCGAGTGAGGCTGGACGTTGGCATGGTCGGCACCAAAGAGGGCGGTGACCCGATCGCGAGCGATGCTCTCGACCTCGTCGACCACTTGGTTTCCGCCGTAGTAACGCTTGCCCGGGTACCCCTCGGAGTACTTGTTGGTGAAGACCGAACCGGTGGCTTCCATTACCGCCGGCGAGGCAAAGTTCTCCGAAGCAATGAGTTGGAGGCCGGTCTGCTGGCGCTCCTTCTCACGCTCGATGATGTCGAAAACGTCGTTGTCGCGATCCATTGGCCAAGGCATACCGAAAGGGTAATGGACCCGCCGATCGGGGCAAGAATCTAACCCGATGGTTTTGGTCACAAACCGGCGAGCTGACCCTCAGTGGTTCGAGTGACCGACCGCCCGAGCGGATCCTGATCCAGCAGGGCCTGACACAGCGCCGGATCCTCGGTTGAGAGCCAGGTGCGTCGGGCATCATCGGGAGTGGCGGCGACGTAGGCCTTCACCGCCTCACCGGCCCGGTCGTACTCCACGGTGTAGGTCTCCACCACCGCCTCCCCGGCAAAGTCGGCATCGGGTCGGCGCTGAGCCTCGGCATCGCTGGCGGTCTGGGCCGACGCCTGGCGAAACCCGTTGGCTGGCGGCTCGGTGCTGTAGATAGCCATGGCCTGCTTCGTCAAGGCCCCGCCGTTACCCCAGATCAGACCTCGATCGCCAGGGTTGGCTACCAGCAGGCCGTACATCGTGGCGATCGAGTGCGAGACATAGTTGTTCCACGGACCCCCGGCGAAACCAAGACCGCCGGTCACGGTGAGCTGGCGATCAAGATCAAAGCCGATCTCCTTGGCCCCGATCTGCACCGCCGCCGGGAAGCAGCTGTACAGGTCGACATGGTTGATGTCGTCGACGCCGCATCCGGCCAACTCAAACAACAACTTGGCGCAATGGGCCGTTGCCACCGACCGGCTCAGCTCGGCCCGAAACGACATCTGCGGGTCGCTGGCTCCAACCCCGGCATGGGGAAAGACCCACTCGTCGCGAGGAATCCCTGCGGCCTCGGCCCGCTCGGCCGAACACAGGATCACCGCCGCACCCTGTTCCACCATGTTGTTGGAGTTCATCAACTTCGGATACGGGGCGCAGATCATGCGGTTGTCCGGGCCCACCGTGGCGATCGTGTCGGCATCAACTCCCCGCTGATCCCAGGCATGGGGGTTGTCGGCCGCCACCGCAGCAAAGCCGGACCAGAGCTTGGCCACCGCCTCCAGATGCTCATCGCGGCTTCGGCCCAACTCGTGGCGGTGGGCGGTGTCAAACATGGGGTAGATCTGCACCGGCATCATGAGACCGGCCGCCGCTTCCGCAGGGTGCAGCATCTCCATCTGGACGCCGAAGCCGTCGGCCTCCGGCACATCGTCCCCCTGGCTGTGCCACTCCGGCTTCTCCCCGTTGGCCCGCAACTTCATTCGGGTGCGGAAAGCCTCGGCCCCACCAAGGACGACCACCTCGGCATCACCGGCCGCGATATCGGCGGCCGCCTGAGACACCAGGGCCTGGGGGCTGTGCCCACCAGCGGCGGCATGCACCCGATGGGCCGGATCGATACCAAGCTCGGCGGCCACCAGCGCCGCCGGATCGCGGTAGCGCCAGCTGAGAATCCGGGCCACCCGCATCGAATCGACCTGTGGCAGTAGCGCCTGGGCCCCGGTGCGACCCTCCACGCTGCGGCGGATCGCCTCAGCGAGTAGTTGGGTGGGAGAAAGGACCTCGGCGCCCTGGTCGACTCGGTTGCTGATCTGTCCGCCAGCAACAAGAACAGGGGTACGCGGGTCCATCACATCTCCTCGGCTTGGAGCACAAGGAGACTGCCTCCGTGGCCCAAGCTCTTACATCACGCTGCATCCCGACATGACGCAGTCGGCCTCCGAGGGTACCCGCTCGCCCCACGGCGTGAGGTCCCGAGCTTTGTCGGGGCTTATCAGTGCGTCGATAGCAGGAAGCCAAGACTCCTAGTCGGCGGCGGGCGCTGGCGCGTTCAGACGCGCCTCGAGCATGGCGTTGACCCGCTCCCGAGCGGTCGGCATCTCGTCGAGAAGGGTGCGGAAGCTCTTCACCTCCAGCGCATAGAGACGCATCGGCGTCTCGGCGACCACCGTGGCGGTACGGGGCCGGTGATCCACCAGCGCCATCTCCCCCACCATCGTGCCCTTGTGGAGGGTCGCCACATGCTCCTGCTGGTAGAACACGTTGGCCCGACCGTCGCGGATGATGTAACAGACCATCCCTGGCCGGCCCTGGTCGGTGAGGACCGCGCCCGCCTCGGCGTCGACATCGTCGACCAAGTCGCACACGCGGCTCAGTTCTTCGTCGCTGAAGCCACTGAAGAACGCAATCTCTCGGAGTTCTTCGATCGTTGCCATTAAGAAGCATCTCCCGGTTTGTCTGCACCACAGCTTAGTTCGGCGATGGCCACGGCGTCCGAGCGTTCGGCTCGACCTACCAGAGTTGGTCTCGGCCAATCGCCCCTTCGCGCAACACTGCCGGCGTCTGGCCGCTCAGGTCGACCACCGTGCTGGCCACCGCGTCGAGCTCACCTCCGTCGATCACCGCCCCCACATCACCGAGGAGCGAACCGGCGGCCAACGCGGCGGTGATGGCGGTCGGTTCACCAGCACGATTCGCCGACGTGGTGGCCAAGGGACCCACCCGTTGCGCCAAGGCCCGAACGAAGTCGTGCCTCGGACACCGAACGCCAACCGTGGCCGGGTTTCCGCCAAGGTCGGCTTCGAAGCTGGGGCTTCGGGCGAGTACCACCGTCAACGGACCGGGCCAGTGGCGCTCGATCAGCTCCATAGCCATCGGGTGCAGCGGCGCTTGGGGATTGGCCAGATCGGACTCGATCAGGTCGAGGGGCTCGGCCACCAAAATGGCGATGGCCTTGGTTTCGGCTCGGCCCTTCAGCTCAAACAACCGGCCCACCGCCACTGCGTCAGCGGCGCGAGCGGCCAACCCGTAGATGGTGTCGGTCGGCAACACCACCGTCTGGCTTGCCACCAACGCCGCCACCGCGGCATCCATCGACCCGCGCGGATTCTCGGCCAAGTCGATCGGAGTCAACATCATCGACCATCCCGATGACCAGCTTCGGCGTTGGCGGCATCATCGCCATCACCAACATCGGCATCTGCGGCGTTGCGATCTCGATCGACGGTGTCGGCCTTCGCCGCGCCCTCGGCCGCCTCGGCACTGTCGGCCCGGGGCCAATCGGCCACCAGGCCGCGATCGAGGCCGGCGAGGTCGACGATTCGGTCGATGGCCACAAACCCCGTGGCCGCCACCCGCTCGATCATCGGATCCACCTGAGGCGAAGCCATCTCCAGCACCAGTGTGCCGCCGGCGGTCAACCAGTGTGGAGCCTCATCGATCACCCGAACCAGGGCCTCGGTGCCGTCGGGTCCGCTGATGAGTGCCCCGGTTGGCTCCCACTCCACTACCGATGCTGGCAGCTCCTCCTGCTCGCCGATATAGGGCGGGTTGGCGATCAACAAATCGACCCGACCCCGAAGGTCGGCGGGCAAGGCGTCGAACCAATCGCCCTCGGCCAGACGAACCCGCGCCGCAACCCGACCGGCTCCGGCCAGGTTGGCCCGGGCCACAGCCAGCGCCTCGGAAGAAACATCGGTGGCCCACACCTGAGTGGTGGGCACCTCGGTAGCCACCGACAGAGCGATGGCCCCCGAACCAGTGCCAAGATCCACCACCAACGGCGCCGCCGCGCGGTCCTGAGGCAAGCGCTTCAGCGCCGCCTCCACCACCTGCTCGGTCTCGGGCCGCGGAATCAGCACCCGCCGATCCACAAACAGGTCCAGGGTTCGGAACGACCAGTTGCCCAACACGTACTGCACCGGTTCCCCGGCCAGCCGCCGGGCGACCATGGTGTCGAAAGCGGCCACGCCGCGGACGGTCGCCAGCTCCTCCAGCATCGACTCGAACGGGCGGGACGCACGGCCGTCCGGATCGCGGTAGCCGCCAACCTCCTCGATGATCCGGCGGGCGTCGGAGGCCGCGGCCTCAAGGCCAGCGCGCTCGAAACGATGCACCGCTTCAGCAAGAAAGGTTCCCCACGGGACACCCTCCCCCTCGGGTGTGCCACCCGATGCCGTGCCATCCGGGGTGAGGCCGTTCACCTCATGGCCATTCAACTCTTCGCCGTTCGACGCTTCGGCGGCCATGGCGACCGATCAGTTCTCCTGGGCCCGAAGGGCCTCGGCGATGTGGGCCTCCACCAACTTGTCGCTCACCTCGCTCAAGTCACCACCCAGCACCCGCTCAAGCGCATACAGGGTGAGATCGATCCGATGATCGGAGACGCGATTCTCCTTGAAGTTGTAGGTGCGGATCTTGTCGGCCCGACCACCGCTTCCGGTTTGATCGCGGCGAGTCTCGGACCGCTCAGCCGCCTGCTTGGCCCGCTCCGCTTCGAGGATGCGAGCCCGCAACACCCGCAGAGCCTTTTCACGATTCTGGATCTGACTCTTTTCATCCTGCATGCTCACCACCGTGCCCGAGGGCAGATGGGTCACCCGCACCGCAGAGTCGGTGGTGTTCACCGACTGACCACCAGGCCCCGAAGCCCGATAGGTGTCGATCTTGAGATCGGTGGCGGCGATGTTGACCTCGACCTCCTTGGCTTCGGCCAACACACTCACGGTGGCCGAGGAGGTGTGCACCCGACCCTTCGACTCGGTCACGGGCACCCGCTGCACCCGATGGGTACCGGCCTCATGCTGCATCCGGCGCCACACATCCTCGCCGGCCAGGGTGAAGCTGACCTCGGAGTACCCACCCCGATCCGAATGGCTGGCACCCATCATCTCCAGCTTCCAACCCTGCATCGAAGCGAAGTTCTTGTACATCTCAAAAAGGTCGCCGGCGAACAGGTTGGCCTCGTCACCACCCTCGGCGCCACGGATCTCCACGATCACGTTGCGGTTGTCGTTCGGATCCGGCGGCAGCAACAACACCTGAAGCTCGGCGGTCAGTTCCTCGATCCGAACACCCAGCCGTTCGACATCGCTCCGAAGTTCTTCGGCGTCGCTACCCTCGGCCATTTCCAGCAGTTCGGTGGCCGCATCGCGGTCCTCAACTGCAGTCGCCAACTGGTCTCCAGTCGCCATAATTGCCTGCAATTGGTTGTACCGACGAGAGGTCTCGGCATACCCCGCTGGATCATCTCCAGCATTTCCTTGTGCCAACCGCGACTCCAGTGCGCGATACTCGTCCTGTAACTGCGCAAGTCGTTCGAGCATTCGACCTAGCCTAGATGGCCGCTCGGGTTCTCAACGTCTGTCCGGCGGACACCGCGCAATCATTTTCTGCAGCGTTTCAACCCACGTGTGCTCTTCGAAGGCCCTCAAGGCCATTCAATTGAGCGCCGATACCTTTGCAAGACCCCCAAGACAATCTTGAGCTGCATTCAGTGCCAGCTCTTTAAGAAGGACCCACTCGTGGCCCAACATGTCGACGATCTGACAGGGATCGAACCGATCGACGAACTGAGAGACGGCAAGCCGCTCGACGCTGCAAATCAGCGGCGCGTCGCCCCCATTCAAGAGTTGCGGCGGGCCGAGGATAACGTTTCAGATGGCGACACCGCGGCCTCGCCGCCAGGATTTGTCAGCCGCAACGCCAAGCAGATTCTTGTTGCCGCTGACGCAATGGCAATCGCCGTCGGTTTTGCCCTGGCGTTGGCATTTGCCCCCCGCTCCAACTTTTCGTCCTATGTCACCATCTCGGTGTTGGCCCCCCTGATCGGGCCGATGATCATGGCGAGCCGCCGGCTCTACAAATCCCGGTTCATCACTCGACACACCGACGAAACCCGGTTTGTCCTTCACGCCATCAGCCTCGGCGCGGTCTTTATCGTCTTCACCGGCTTCATCTTCAACACCGAAATCAGCCGAGGTTGGTTCTTTGCCGCCCTCGGCTTCACCACCGTGGCGCTACTGCTCGAACGCGAAGTGGCCCGGGTGCTGTTCAAGCGGGCCCGCCGCAGCGGCCGCCAGGCCCGCCCGGTGCTGATCGTTGGCTACAACGGTGAAGCGGACCGCCTCTCCAACACCCTCGCCGACGAGCCTGAGCACGGCTACCAGGTCGTGGGCTTCATCGACAGCCGCCCGGCCGCCGATGGCCGATCGGTCTTCGAACGCACCATGGACGCCGTGACCGACACCGGCGCCACCGGAGTGATCATCGCCACCACCGCGGTCGACATGTCGTCGGCCAACCGGCTGGTGCGATCACTCTCCGACGCTCAGATCCACGTTGAGCTGTCGTCAAGCCTGGTCGACATCGCACCCGAGCGGCTGTTCGTCCGGCCGGTCGGCCGCTTCCCCACCCTCTACGTCGAGCCCGCACCCCGCCACGGCTGGCGGGCCACGGCCAAGCGAGCCTTCGACCTCTTAGTGGCCATCGGCTTGCTGATCGTCACCCTGCCCGCCACGATCATCTCCGCCATCGCAGTGAAAGCCACCTCCGACGGGCCACTCTTCTTCGCCCAGACCCGGGTCGGCAAAGGCGGCGAGAAGTTCCCGGTCTACAAGTTCCGCACCATGGTGGTGAACGCCGAAGAGCTCCAGGCTGAACTCACCGCCAAGAACGAAGCCGACGGCCCGCTGTTCAAGATGACCAACGACCCCCGCATCACGAAGGTCGGTGCCATCCTCCGGAAGTTCTCGATCGACGAGCTGCCACAGCTCTGGAACGTTCTCAAGGGTGACATGAGCATCGTTGGCCCCCGGCCCGCACTGCCTGCGGAGATGGCCGAATGGGAGCCCGAGTACCACGAGCGGCTCGCCGTTCGCCCCGGCATCACCGGCATGTGGCAGGTGTCGGGCCGAAGCGACACCAGCTTCGAGGACTACATCCGCCTCGACCTCTATTACGTGCACAACTGGTCGCTCGTGACCGACATGTCGATCATGGTCAAGACCGTCCCCGCCGTGCTCCTGGCCCGAGGCGCCAGGTAGGACCCGCTTCACCCCTCAGGCCCGAAATGTCGGAAGAATGCGACAAAGCTTGTCGGATTCTTCCGACATTTCAGCGTTTTGGGCCGGGTGTCAGGCTGCGGTAGTAGTCGAAGTAGTTGTTGGCCATGGCTTCGGTGCTGAGGCTGTCTCCGGCGGTCTGGGCCTCGCTGCGGAGCTTGGCCACCAACTCGGGGTCATACGCCAGCTGGCTCAGCACCTCGGCCAGGCCAGCGCCGGTATCGGCTGGAACCTGAATCACCGCCGGGGAATCGACGGCGTCGGCGATGCGGCTGGCGCGGGTGCACACCACCGGCACGCCAACCGAAAGCGCCTCGATGGCGGCGATCGGCAGCCCCTCCCAGTTCGACGGGAAGACCATGGCGTCGGCCAGAGCAACGAGGGGAGCCGGATCGGACACCCGGCCAATAAAGCGCAGCGGCGAATCGGTCTCGTCGACGAGGCGAGCCAATTCGTCGGCAAGCTCGCCGTCGCCAGCCACCACCACCTGGGCATCGGGCACCAGCGCGGCAGCCTCGATCAGCCGATGCCAGGCCTTCTGTTCCACCAGACGCCCCAGACCGAGGAAGATCGGACGAGACCGATCCAGGTCGAACCGCTCGGCACACTCGTCGATCTCCGTCGGCTCCGGCCGCCGCAGATGACCACCGTTGATCACCACGTGCTGACGAGACTCCGGCAGCCCATGACCAGCCATCACCTCAACCATCTGGGGGGCACAGTTCACCACCGGCCACCGACAGGCCCGCAGGATCTTTACCGCGGTCGCCTCCGACTCCGGCGGCACCCCGTGCATCGTGGTGAAGATCGGCGGGCAGCCCTTCAGTCCCAAGGTGGCCAGGCGGACGTATCCGCTCATGCGGATGTTGTGGACATGGACCACGTCGGGCGCTTCGGCGGTGATCACTTCCCGCAACCGCTGCAGGGTGCGGAGCTGCCAACGGGGCGAACCGTTGGCCGGTAAGGCCCGAAATTCAGCGCCATGTTCAGCCAGGCGACCCGACCACTCGCCATCGGCACCGGTGACGGTGGTGTGCACCCGACCCTCGCCGTGACGAGCGAGGTGGAGGATCACCCGCTCGGCACCGCCGGTGCCCATCTCCGCCACTACATGCAAGACCCTGAGGAGGTCTGCCGCGTTGTCGCTTGCCATGTCTGCCTTATCCGTCGGGGTGGATCGGCGCCGAGTCTCAAGCGCAGCCCAACCTCAAAGAGTACACCGACGCCGAAAACCGGGAAATAGGGGTGTCAGCCCCAGCAGCCAAACCGGGTCCGTTTGGGGTCAGACCCCCGGATGGACCCGGTTGTTTGGCCCCTGACCATTTATCCACCGGTCAACCGGATGGCACACTAGTTGGGCCAGGGTTTTGTTATTGCGGGGGTGGCGAGGAAGGTTGGGTTGGCTCTTAGGCGGGCGGCTTGGCGGCCTATGGCTTTGTGGTTGTCGGCTTCGGGCATGGCCAGAACCAGTTCTGCCTGGGGGTACCGCTGTTGATGCAGGTCTCCCGCCATCACTACCAGTTCGGGGTTGACGCCCACCGATGCCACCACCAGCACCTCGGTGCCGTCGGTTCGGGTTCCCGCGGCTGCCGCCGGTGCGTTCAGGCGGAGACCCACGCGGGGTTCGAGCATGCTGACCGGGGCCAGTTCGGCGAAGCCCCAGCGCTGCGGGTCGTCCATGAGGCGACTCAGCAACCACCGCTCGGCCGCCACCCGCTGGAGTGGATGGGGCGGCGCATCGGGGCGCCGATGCTGGCGAACCAGGGCGGCAGCGGCGCGTATCCGATCAACCGATGCCAGGCCGGGCTCGATCATGGCGGCCAGTTCCTGATCGGCCCAGCCCACGCCGACCCGAACCACCAACTCGCCTTTGTCCATCGAAGCCCGAGCGATCTCCAGCCCGGCAACCTCCGCCACCGCCTCGCCGTGCTCCACGACCGTACGAACGTCGTCGTCGGCCGTACCCTCCAGGGCCATCACCACTTCGTCCGGGGCAACCGGTTCGGTCGCCGGGGCCGCAGCGGACGCGGGAACCGGGTTGCGGCCCTCGAGGTTCAGCACCTCGATATCGAAATCGAACACCCGGCTCTGGCGGGTAAGCGAGCCAAGCGGCACATCGCCGTACACCACCATCGAACCGGCCCCGGCCCGATCAGCCAGCAACAGCATGCCGCCCAAGCCAGCGTCGGTGGCGGTCACAAAGTGGGCCTGCGGCTCCACCGAGGCGCCCGCGGAAGCGTCACCCGACGGGTCCCGCGCCAACACCAGACCGGAGCCTTCAGGAATGGCTAGCGACTCGGCCTCGGCCAGCAACGGGCTGTCGGCGGTGAGGCCGTAGCGTTCGCCAACGATGGCTTTGAGCTTGGCCGCCTGCAGTTGAGCCCGACGACGGGCGTCAGCGTTTTCCTCAATCATCGATTTCGGAACTGGTCGAGGTTCGGCGGTGCCGAGACCCACGCCAGCCGGGTTGCGGGTGGCATTGGGCCGACCGCAGATGACAGACCCGCCGGGCGCGACCGCAGATCACGTTGCGGACTGGAGACTCGGCTTGATAGCCGGACGACATCCGACACCAGATCCGAGAAGGGCCGCGGCGCGACCGCAAACCCGTTGACAACAAGCTTCAGGATTCGTCGCCGCTACCTTCGGCGCCATCAGCCTCGGCGGCGGGCGCAGCGTCTTCAGCGGGAGTGTCTTCAGCGGGAGCAGCTTCGGCCTCGGCAGCAGGTGCCGCTTCGGCTGGTGCGGGAGCAGCCTCTTCCTTGGGAGCCTCAGCGGCAGGAGCCGGAGCGGCCTCCTCCTTCGGAGCTGCTTCAGCCGGAGCCTCAGCGGTTGCATCGCCAGCATTGCCGCCATCGTCGCCACCCTTGCGGCGGCCGTAACGACGCTCGAAACGCTCGACTCGACCGGCGGTATCGACAATCTGCATGGTTCCGGTGAAGAACGGGTGGCTGTCCTTGGAGATTTCCACGCGGGCCAGGGGGTAGGTGTTGCCGTCCTCCCAAACCGTGGTCTCGTCGGTGTTGATCGAGCTGCGGGTCAAGAAGCTGGTGCCCGCGGTCGTGTCCTGGAATACCACTGGGCGGTACTGGGGGTGAATGTCTGGTTTCATGAGCCTTGCCCTGTCGTTCTTGCGTTGGTCCGGTCAGCGAATGGAGCGGATGCGACGGTTAAGCGTAGCGGGAAGTGACCGAAATGGCCGCTTTGGCCAGCGAAGCCGAGCATCCGGGTTTGATCGACGCTGCGTCGGGAGGCCGATCAGGCCTTGGCGACGTCGTCGAGGAAGGCAGTGTTGGTCTTCTGGGCGCCCAATCGCTCGATCAACATGTCGAGGCCGGCGGCCGGGCCATCACCCTCGTTGAGGCCGTCGAGCACCTTACGAAGCTTCGAAACCGCAGCCAGTTCCTTCGGGCTCTGGAGCAGCTCGTCGTGACGGGTCGAAGAGCCAAGCAGGTCGATAGCCGGGAACAGGCGCTTTTCGGCCATACGGCGGTCGAGGCGCAGCTCCATGTTGCCGGTGCCCTTGAACTCCTCGAAGATCACCTCGTCCATGCGGGAGCCGGTTTCCACCAGCGCGGTGGCGAGGATGGTGAGCGAGCCGCCCTCTTCGAGGTTGCGAGCCGCACCAAAGAACTGTTTCGGCGGATACAGCGCCCCGGCGTCGACACCGCCAGAGAGCAAACGACCGGTTCCGCTGGCGGCCAGGTTGTAGGCGCGAGCCAGGCGGGTGATGCCGTCAAGGATGATCACCACATCGGCGCCGCCCTCAACCAGCCGCTTGGCCCGTTCCAGAACCAACTCGGCCACCTGGGTGTGCTCTTCGGGCGGACGATCAAAGGTGGAGGCGGCCACCGTTGCGCTTTCCACGTGACGGGTCATGTCGGTGACTTCTTCGGGCCGCTCGTCGACCAGGAGCACCATCAGCTCGACCTCGGGGTTGTTCACCTCGATCGAGCGGGCGATCTGTTTCATGATCGTGGTTTTGCCAGCCTTGGGCGGCGACACGATCATGCCCCGCTGGCCCTTACCGATCGGAGCCAGGATGTCGATGATACGAGCGGTCATGTCGTCGACCGGGCCGCCCGAGCGCTCCAGCTTCAGAGGCTCGTCGGGGAACAGCGGGGTGAGGTCGGCAAACTTTGGCCGATCCTTGAGCTCGCCCGGCTCCTGACCGTTGATCGACTCGATCTCGACCAGTGCCGGGTTCTTCTCGTTTCGACTGGCCGGGCGGGACCCGCCCACCAACTGATCGCCTCGGCGAAGGCCGAACTGGCGAACCTGCTTGACCGACACGTAACAGTCGCCCGCGCTGGGCAGGAAGCCGTCGACCCGCAGGAAGCCGTAGCCCTCGTCACGCAGGTCGAGCACACCTGATACCGGCGTGGGATCGCCGGTGAAGGCTTCCTCGTTGCCGCCGCCACGCTCGCGGCGGCGCCGACGCCGACGGTTGCCGGGCTCCACATCGTCTCCGCCCGAACCGTCCCGGTTCTTGCCGCCACCATCGCGGTTGCCGCCGTTGTTGTCGCCCCGGTTGTTGTCGTTGCGGTTGTCGCGATTGTTGTTACCACGGCGGTTGCGACCACGTGACGAATCCTCGCCACCCTTGTCACTCTTCTCACTCTTCTCGCCCTTGTCGGAGTCGCCACCCTGAGCCGAGTCGCCCTTCTTGGGCTCACCGGCCTTGCGGATCCGGCTGCGACCCGAACGCGAATCGGATCGATCGCCGTCGCCTCGATCCTTGCCGGCCGCGCCATCCTCCTCGTCGTCACCGCCGCCATCGCTGTCATCGCTGTCATCGCTGTCATCGTCGGTGTCGCCAGCATCGTCGTCGGCGTCCGAACCCTTGCCCTGGTCGGAGGAACCGCTGCGGGAACCCCGCTGGGCCCCGTTGGCCTCGGCGTCATCGCCACTACCACGATCATCATCGGTGGCCTCGGCGGAGCCGGAGCCCGATCCGCCGCCGGCGACATCGAGGATCATGTCGATGATCTGGGCCTTGCGGCTTCGAGATGTGGGCTTGGCTCCGAGGCTTTCGGCGATGGCTTGGAGCTCATCGCGGGACTTGGCCTCAAGGACTGAACGTTCTGCTTCCACGCTTCTTCGAACCTCATCAATTCTGGGTCCGACCACCGAGGCCACTGCGGGCATCATCACGGCCGGGGTATCACGGTTGATACCGACTCGTCGGGAACTTCGCTTGGGGATGGCTCTTCCTACCAGCCTGCTGCGCACTACAACCCACTCCTCAGCACATACACATCGTGTGCACTTTGGGAGCGAGCCGTAGCTGTTGTCATCGCGCGGCAAGCGGGGTGCGACATCAGTCGCTTGGTCGCCACTTTAGTAAGGCGAACCTCCACTCACAACGGATCCCTTACGACGACACAATCTCGGATGCCGATCCAACCCAACGGGCAATCGGACGCTCAACCCCGCTCGACACCCACATTTCAGGATCTGTGACGCCCAGCACCG
>CALAML010000213.1 GCA_937925845.1 uncultured Acidimicrobiales bacterium
GGGCCTTTGGCCGTTGATGGATCTACCACCTGGCCCCTCTGGGTGATCTCCACCTTGCCGGCTACCACCAGGCGGCGGGCCGCGGACCGGGCTGGTTCCATCAGCTCGCGCCATGGTTCATTGCCTTGGCTATCGACACCGTGGGGCGTATCGGACCCTGAGGTCGCAGATGTGGAAACGGCGCGCGCCGCCTCCGATGGACAGATCGTTTTGTTGGCTCCTCGTTGAGCCAGCAACGCCAGGATGCTGGCCTCGAGTTCGTGGTCGACCGGTTTGAGGCCCTGGCGTCGACAGGCCTCGGAACAGCTGCGCACCTGATCCCAGTCCCGGCTCCACTTTTTGCGCCACTCGATCGTGCGGCCACACACCACACATGGCTTTGATGCTCCCGGCCCAGCCGGACGGTCAGCACCACCCGCCGAATCCGACGGCGGCGTCGACGGCGGCTTCCGCCCGGCCCGGCGGTCCGACCCCGACGATCGCGCCACTACAGCTCTCCCGCATCGAGCGCGGCCAGTACTGTTTGGGCCCGCTCCCGAACTTCGGGAAGATCCTTGAGCCGGCGCATGCCCGCCAACTGGCGGGCCATTCGATGGTTGCCAGAAAAGGCGTCTTCGTTCCGGGCCAGGAAGTCCCAGTACAGGGTGGTGAACGGGCAAGCGTTGTCGCCGGTGCGCTTCTTCGGGTCGAACCGACAGCCATTGCAGTAGTTGCTCATCTTGTTGATGTAGGCGCCGCCCGAGGCGTAGGGCTTGGTGGCCATGGCCCCACCGTCGGCATGCAACGCCATCCCGATCACGTTCGGCAGCATCACCCACTCGGCGCCGTCGACAAAGCTGGCCCACATCCACTCGGTCATGGCCCACGGGTTGACCCCGGTGGTCAGAGCCAGGTTCCCGAGCACCATCAACCGTTCGATGTGATGGGCAAACCCGTTCTCCCGCACGTGGTCGATTACGCCCGACACACACGCCATCTCGGTTGTTGCTTCGCCGGTGAACGCCGGCGGGACCGGTCGAGTGGCGTCGAGCTGGTTTTCGTGGCGATAGTCCGGCATCCAAAGCCAATAGAGACCCCACACGTACTCCCGCCAACCGATCACCTGACGGATAAATCCCTCCACCGAATTGATCGGCGCATCTCCGCCGCGAAAGGCGGCCTCGACCGCCTCCACCACCTCGAGAGGATGGAGCAGACCCAGGTTCATCGACGAAGCCAGCACCGAGTGGGCCAGCTTCCACTCGTCGGCCAACATCGCGTCCTCATGGGCCCCGAAGGGCGCCAAACCCGCTGCGACAAACTCGTCGAGCCGGGTCAGGGCCTGGGACCGGGTCACCGGCCAGCGCCCCCTTGGCCCGTCTCCCCACAGCTCCGCGGAGTTGGCGGCGTCGGCAGCAAAAGCTTCCATCCGCGCCAACACGGCCCGGTCGATGTCGTCGAGCTCAAACTCGGTGATCGCGGGCCAGCTTCGACCGTCTTTCGGTGGCGGTTCCCGATTGTCGTGATCGAAGTTCCACCGGCCTCCGGCCGGCTGGATGTCGCCGTCGTTGTTGTCCATCAAGATGTCGAGTCGGGTCCTCTGCCAGCGGTAGAAGTCCTCAAGCTTCAAACTCTTGCGGCCTTCGGCCCACCCGGCGAAGGCCTCGTAGTCACAGGTGAACTGGTCGTTGGCGATCAGCGACACTCCAGCGGAAGTGAGCATGGCCCGACCACTCCAACTCATCGGTTCCATGGCCACCACCTGCTCCACTTCGAACTCGTCGACGTGGGCGGCAAGCCCGGCCCGAAGCGTGGGCGCTCGCCGAAGGTCGACTTCGAACCCGTCGACACGGAGCTCGGCGGCAAAATGCTCCATTGCTGACAACACCAGATGCAGCCGCTGGCGGTGCCACCGTTTCGACGAGATCTTGGCATCGCTCTGGACCAGAAGTACCCGACAGTCGCCGGGCTTGCGGTCCTTCAGCGCACCATGGTGGCGGTTCAGCTGATCGCCAAGAATCCAGACCGTTTCCCGGCCATCCCGGATTGGATCGGCTTCCTTGTCGACGACGTCGCCATCAACGTCCTGCGACCCAACATTGCTCTTCGAAGCTCGGCCCTTTGGGGCGCCGTCGTTCGCCCCCTGGTCGGGTCTGATGGGGACGTCCTTCTTCTTGGGCGAAGACTTCGGATCGGTCGTGGAAGGCATCACCACCGAGTATTGCCCAGCTTCACGGTGCCCCGGTCACTCCAGCAGCAAACGATCCATGGCAGACGATGATGCCCAACGATCCGGCAGCGATCGCCCCAGCCAAGGCTGGTCTCCACCTTCTCCTCGCGGCGGGTCAGCGGCACGTATTCATGCCATGGCCACGCGATGGTCTTTCTTGGGACCGGGTCGCCAAATAGGCTGGCCCGATGCGTAAGCCCAGGAAGTCCTCCACTCCTGTCGAATTTGTTGCCCGGCGGCTGCCGCGCCTGAATCGGGCGAAGCCACCAACCCGGTCGGCGATGCGTCAACTGGACGGCGGGGCCGAGTCGGGCCCGCGCCGCAAGATCCGCAATAGCCCGGGCGTGGTCTCGATCAGTCTGGCGATAGCCATTGTCCTGGCCGGATTCACGGGCCCGATTAGCCCAGCAACGGCCCAGGTGTGTGACGATCTGAACGACCGGTTTGGTGTCGCCGATGCACAGGGCCTTATCGACGAGATCAACCGGGTCGAAGCCGAGACCGGCGCCAACGTAGTGGTGTACGCCACCGACGT
>CALAML010000214.1 GCA_937925845.1 uncultured Acidimicrobiales bacterium
GGTGGCCAGGGTCGAGTATTCGAGCTTGGCCCGGGCCCGTTCGAGGCCGACGTCGATGATGCGGTTGTGGTCGAAGCCGAGCGCGCCACGATCGATATCGTCGATGTTGGTCCAAGCCGCCACTTCGGTGGCCGCCTCGCCGGGCTCGGCCGGGTCGGCGACCAGGGCCAGGTAGGCCACGCTTACTACTCGCATGCGGGGGTCCCGTTCGGGTTCGCCGAAGGTTTGGAGTTGTTCGAGGTGGGCTCTCGAGATGGCGATGCCGGTCTTGTCGGCCAGCTTGGTCTCAGCGGCGTCCAACAGGCTTTGGTCGGGGCCCACGAATCCGCCGGGCAGAGCCCATTGGCCGGCAAACGGTTCTTCGCTGCGTTGTACCAGCAGTAGTCGAACCTCGGGTGGGGCGACGGTGAGGATCACCAGGTCAACGGTGACGGCAAACGGCGGAAACTCTGCTGGGTCGTAGCTGGTGCGGCCGGTCATCCGAGCGGTCTTTCCCATCGGGGCGTTGTATTTAAAGTCACATTGACATGATAGTGGAGAATAGTTATAGTCAGAATGACAAGAAACAAGAACCCACGAGGATTGGTGCCGATCAGCGGCTGCCAATCGGAATCGGGAACAGGTCCTATGACATCGACAGCCTTTGCCGCAATCGAAGCCAGGCCCGGCAGCGTTCCGGGACCCAAGCGGCCCAGCCGGGCGCTAGGTGCCGCCGCTGAATCAGCAACCTATGTGGCCTTCGACGAAGTATTCGAGCGCTTCGCTTATCCGGCGGGGGAGTCCCACCTGCGACTGAGGTCCGACCAGCCCACCGAGCTGGCCATCGAGGTTCGGGCCACCGGCTTTGGTGACTTGGCCGAGATGGTCACCGCCGACCGGGTGCTGCGTCGCAACGGCATCACCGCCGAGTGGTTCGTGCCCTATTTCCCATTTGCCCGCCACGATCGGCGCAATGACCTGAGCGACGGCTTCGAGCTTGAGTTGGCGTTGGAGATGGTCAGCGAGATCACCATCACCATCGTTGACCCTCACAGCGAGGTCGCAGGCCAACTGATCCACATCCCACAGCGCTCAGTGGTGGAGCAGTTTCGGGCCGCCGGGGCCTTCGATAACGATCCGGTGGTGGTGATCCCTGATGCCGGTGCGGTCAAGAAGACGTTCACCTGGCTGGGCGACGGCCCGTCGGCCGATAGGCCGGACGTGGTCCAGGCTCTGAAGCACCGGGATCCCCAAACCGGCCGGCTGTCGGGCTTCGAAGTGTTGGCCGACGACCTCGAAGGCCGACCCTGCATCATCGTCGACGACATCAGCGATGGCGGCGGAACCTTCCTCGGCCTGGCCGCCGAGTTGAAGGCAGCCAACGCTGGCCCGCTGACCCTGGCCGTGACCCACGGCCTTTTCACCAAGGGCCTCGAGGCCCTGTCGGTCTTCGACCGCATCTTCGCCTGCTCATACCGATGCGAGGCCGATCGGGAAACCGAACCCAGCCTCGAAGCCGAAGCCCTCATCACTGTCCCCTTTGAAGCTCTTTACACGAAAGGCGCACGCCAATGACTGCCCCCGCAACCCTCAAGGCTGGACCGCTCACCCAGATCGACTTCTACAAGGCCGATCACCGGTCGCAGTATCCCAAGGGCACCGAAACCGTCTTTTCGAACTGGACTCCGCGCAAGAGCCGGATCGACGACCTCGACGAAGTGGTGTTCTTCGGTCTCCAGTATTTTGTGGCGTCTTCGCTGGTTGATTCGTGGAACCGTGACTTCTTCGACCGTCCGAAGGTGGAAGTGGTTGAGCGCTATCGGCGCCGGATGATCAACGCCAACATCAGCATCGACATCGATCACATCGAGGCGCTGCACGACCTGGGCTACCTCCCAATCGAAATTTGGGCGTTGCCTGAGGGCACCGCAGTGCCCATCGGTGTGCCGATGTTTGTGTTGTGGAACACGCTGCCGGAGTTCTTCTGGCTCACGAACTATCTGGAGACGTCGCTGTCGTCGGTGGTGTGGGGACCGTGTACCTCGGCCACCATCGCCCGGCGCTACCGCCGGATCCTGGAGCGCTACGTCGCCGAGACTGGCGGCGACCAGGCCTTCATCGACTGGCAGGGGCACGATTTCAGCTACCGGGGCATGTACGGCACTGAGGCCGCGATGCTCTCGGGTGCAGGCCACCTGCTCAGCTTCACCGGCACCGACACTGTTCCCGCCATCGACTTCCTGGAGGACTATTACCTCGCCGATTCCGACAACGAGTTGGTGGGTGGGTCGGTGCCAGCCACCGAGCACTCGGTGATGTGTATGGGCACCAAGGAAAGTGAGATCGAGACGTTCCACCGGTTGATCACCGAGCTCTACCCGAGCGGGGTGGTATCGATCGTGGCCGACACCTGGGACTATTGGAAGGTGTGGACCGAGTACCTGCCCGAGTTGCGCGAGGAGATCCTCGCTCGCAACGGCACCGTCACCATTCGTCCCGACAGCGGCGACCCGGTGAAGATCCTGGTCGGCGATCCGGAGGCCCCCGAAGGCTCACCCGCTTTCAAGGGTTCCTACGAACTGGCGTGGGAGTTGTTCGGCGGCACTGTGAACGGTATGGGTTTTAAGGTGCTCGACCCCCACATCAACCTGATCTACGGCGACTCGATCACCATGGAGCGTTGCGAAGCGATCTGTGCCGGGTTGGCGGCCAAGGGCTTCGTGCCGGTCAACATCTTCGGCATCGGGTCGTTCACCTATCAGTACAACACCCGGGACACCTTCGGGTTCGCCATGAAGGCCACCGCCGGAGTGGTGGAGGGTGAGTTGCGGGAGATCTTCAAGGACCCGATCACCGACGATGGCACCAAGCGCTCAGCCCGGGGTCTGCTGGCGGTGGCTCGCAATGAAGAAGGTGAGCTGGAGCTGGCCGAACAGGTCACGTGGGACGAGGTGCGAAACTGCGCCTTCGAGCCGGTCTTTGTTGACGGCCAGGTGGTTCGAACCGAAACGTTGGCCGACATCCGCATGCGGGTCCGGTCATGACTCGGGTGGGCCGCACGAACATGCAACGGGTGTCTGACACCCGTTGCATGTTCCCGGCTGGTCCGGTTCGCCGGGTGCTGGTTACTGGCTCGGTTGGCTGGAGCGATCGGACCTTGATCGAACAGCTTCTGGATCGGCTTCTGTCTGAGGCTCGCGAGGCGGGCGGGTCGTTTCGACTGATCACCGGGATGGCCGAGGGCGCCGATCTTGATGCTCGGCGCTGGGCTGGCGCCAACGGAGTGCCCGTGCTGGCCGAGCCGCTGGAGGTGGGGGCGTATCCCGGGCCGATGCATCGGTATAACGAGCTGATGCTGACCTGGCACCCCGAGTTGGTGCTCGCGTTTAAGGACGGTTTCGACGACGACTGGGCATCGGCTGGCTGTGTGGCCGGCACCGAGCACATGTGTCGCATCGCTGCCGAGTCCGACATCCCGGTGCTGCTGAATGGCCAAGTGGAACTGGCGGCAGGGTCGATCGGCGGGTCAAGAGGCGACCCGGTTGGCGGGGTGGACGACATCGACGAAACTGGTGCGATGGCAGAGACGAAGTGGGGCGACACGGTTGTTCGTTGTGTGGTCGGCGACATCACCCGGGTCGAGGCCGACGTGATCGTCAACGCCGCCAACTCATCGTTGCTCGGTGGCGGCGGAGTCGACGGGGCGATCCATCGCGCTGCCGGGCCCTCGCTGCTCGAAGCATGTCGCAAGGTGCGGGCCGAGTCGGGTGAGTGCGCCACCGGCGCTGCTGTTATCACCGCAGCCGGCGACCTGGGCGCCGACTGGGTGGTGCACACGGTCGGTCCGGTTTGGGATGAGGGTCGCTCAGCCGAACTCGATCGGTTGCTGGCCGGTTGCTACGGCAAGTCGATGGGCCTGGCCGAGTCGGCGGGCGCCAAGTCGATCGCCTTCCCCAACATCAGCACCGGCGTCTACCGCTATCCGAAGGCGAGAGCCGCTGAGCTGGCGGTGGGCGCGGTCCGGGCGGCGATCGAGGCGGGCACGACGCTCGCTGAGGTGACCTTCGTGTGCTTCGACGAGGAGAACTTCAGCCTCTGCGAAGCGTGGCTGACCTAGTCAGCGGGCCGACTCTTCCGCCTCGGCATCGTCGCCGGCGAAGCGACTCTTCAGGGCTGACAGGCCGATGATGGTTCCGTAGATCACCAGCCAGGTGACCGGGTTCTTGGCGTAGCGGATCACAACGTCGGCGGCGTCGGAGGTGGCTGGGATTCGGGTGCCGATGACGGTGGCGGTGGTGATGATGAGCACCACCAGGCCCACGCCGGCCATGGCCAAACCGACGGCATTGGCCAGCATGGCCCGGCGACGGCGCAGGCCCGGTTCGCCGGTGGCGAACACATCGACCAGGCAAAGGACTGAAGCGCCGGAAATGTAGGCGATCAGAAACTTGGTGCCGAGCGAGAGTTCACTGAAGGGCTTTACCCAACCCTGGCGGCGAAGAAAGCGGGAGATCCGTTGGGTGATGCCGGGGAGCAGGCTGATCCCCGAGAGCACGATGACGCCGTCGATGGTTTGGGTGAGGCCCCAGAACAGCGCGCCGGCCAGGGTGCCGGCGCCAACGGCACCGGCCGCCGACGGCCAGGTTGTTCCATCGTCGACGGCATCGAAGGCGGTGGCGACGATCGGGGGAAGGAGGATGTCGTTGCCCCAGCCCCACTGGAAGGCCAGCCAGGCCAGCATCCCGGCAACTGCAAGCAGTCGCCATCCCCGGGCTCCGGCGAAGTCGCTCTTGACGGTTTCCCACAGCGACTCGGTCTCGGCTGGTACATCGGCTCCGGTGTCGGCTCTATCGGGAAGAACATCCGGTGGGTCGGGGAAGACGGTGATGTCTGGTGTCGGGCGCCGCGACGGTGCAGCTTCCTGTTCAATCGACCGGCGGCGATCCCCGGCAACGTTCGATGGCTCGGCATCCATAGGTGTCAACGTAGGGTTTACAAGTCAATTTGTCAACCAAGTGTTGACGGACAGGGTTATCATTGGGGAATGGAGCGCGACTCGGAGATCTTGGCTGCCATTGCGGCGGCCCTTGACGAGGTGGCCGGTGAGCGCTCAGCACTTGACCTGGTGGGCGAGATTCCGATGGTCGAGGCTGCGGTCGAGCAGGTCATCGCGGAACGGGTGGCGGCAGCGCGAGCTGAGGGGTTGTCGTGGCATGCCATCGCCCAGCAGCTCGGCACGTCACGACAGGCGGCTCACAAGCGGTTCGGAAAAGGCGCCGCCCCCCGCACCCGCAAGGGGAGCGGTATGCGTCTTGAACTCAAGCTCGACCGGCCGGGGAAGGCCAAGTAGCCAACTTGTCGTGCAAAGCCGGTTAGCTGATGACCCGGCGGTTGGTCTCGAAGTCGAGGGCCAGCGATGACGATCCGCTCTGCCAGCGGTGGTCCAGGTTGAGGCGCTCTACGGTTCCCCACTTTGACTCGTGTCGGGGGAAGTCGCTGATTTGTGCTTCGGCACCGTCGACGATGAACGGGGTGTCCCAACCGAAGCTGATCTCGCCGGCGGCGGGGGAGGACCATTCCACAGCCAGGGTGTGGTCGGCGCCAGACCCAGTGACCGTTGGTTCGTTGGCGGTCATCCCGGCGACAAAGTCTTCAAAGCTGAGCGGGTTCTCGGGGTCGGTGGTCGAGCCGACCTCGGTGATCCATACGTTGTCGGCGCCACCGAGCGCTTGGAGGTCGAAGGGTTTCACCATGCCATCGGTGGCTAACACGTCCGGGTCGTACTCGCGCCAGGTCGGCTCTCTCCATGACCACAGAGCGATGTGTCCGCCGTTCTTGGTGCCGATGGTCCAGTGGCCTACCTGGGTGACCTCGTCGAAGTGGTCCTGGGGGAAGAAGGCGTGGGTGTATTGCTCGTAGTTGAACACCACGGCCAGCAGGGGGTCGGTCTCGGCGGTGTAGAGCGGCGAGTAGATGTGCACCGCGGTCCGTTCGTGTTGCACCGTGCGAGGCATGGAGGCGTCGCCGGTCCAGTAACCGGGGATCTCGTCATCTCGCCAGTTGGTGGACTCCGCGGTGTCGGTCATCGGGTGGGTGGTGAACACCCGGGCGTCGGGGTCGATGGTGGCTTGCCAGATATGCACCTGGTCACGCATCTCACCTTTGCGGTGGTCCTGCACGCTGGCCAGGCTCACCTTGTCCGAGCGCCACGCATACGTGTTCGCTTCGGATAGGAAGCCAAGGTTGAGGATCATGTAGCGCTCATGAACCCAGTTGGTAATGGCTTCAACATCGCCGTTCTGCACATCGGCAAGAAGCTTCACGTCGGCCAAACCCTCGACTTCCCAGAGCCGATGGGCGTCGGCTTCGGCCACGTTCACCTTCTGCATCTGCCATAGTCCGAGTGCTCCCGCGGACCACCAGAACAACATGTTGTCGCGATCATTGAAGTCGTAGCCGAGTGGTGCCACCGGGTTATCGGAAATTGGTTCGGTGGCGTCTACAAACAGGCCGTGGCGTTCGCGTACTACCGAGTTGCCGGCGTCCTGGGCGATGTCGAGGACCAGCTGTGGCGGTCGGTAACGGCGAGCCATACAGAAGTAGGTGGCGGTGGTGCTGGTGCGTCGTTCAAAACCGGTCGGCGTCCGATCGAACATCATCTTGGCCATGTCGTAGGTGGCTTCGTCGCGCGCCGAGGTTTTGTCCTTTTTGAAGGTGCGCCCGTGCGGGGCCACATAGGCCCCCTGGTGGTAGTGGCTGGCCATGTCGACCAGACAAAGGTCGAGAGCCATCGCCGCCGCGTTGACCACTTCGGGGTCATCGGCCAGTTCAACCAGCATCAGTAGCGGGGTGATATTCTTGGCCATGTAGACGTTCGAGTGCCATTCGAACCATCCGATTTGGCCCTTTTCCCGGATGAACTCAAGCAGGTCGGGCCGGGCTCGGGCCTGGTGTTCGGCACCGGTCATGCCGGTCACTTCAAAGACCTCGTTGGGGAGACGCTGGCCCACCAGGTACTCGTTGGCCAGGTTGATGATGCGATGGTTCTCCGACCAGTACCACATGTTGTCGACTCGGTCGGCGGGGAGCGGGTCGTCGTAGCGATAGCGGTCGGCCAGGAGACGTTCGTCGATGGCGGCGATGACGTCGGCTGGGATGGACCCGTTGCCGATGACCGGGCCGTACTCGCCGCTGTCACTGGCATCGCCGGTGTTGTCTACCTCACCGGCCTCGCCGGCTTCCGGGCCACCGAAAGCCATCAGGAAGAGGAAATACATCAGCGAGAAGTCACGGGTGTCTTGCCACTCGTCGAAGCGGACGAGGGTCGATTCGAACGACTCCGGAGTCAACTCCTGCGAGGGCCAGGTAAACCCGGGCTCGATGGACTCCCGCGCCAAGTGGGCATTGACGCTGGTGACGTTGGTTAACGAAAGCTCCGCGGTGGCGTAGCCCAGGTAGGCCTCAACACGGCTCTGCCACCACGCCTCGTCGACCAACCCGGCCGATCCTGGCGGGGCCAGCGCGAGATCCCCGGCCTCGGCCTCGGTCGGATCGGCAGTCTCGGTGGTTTGGCCAACAGCGGCGCCGTCGCCACTACCACCACCACCGTCCGAACCTTCCGAAACCGTTTGCTCAGATCCGTTGCTGGAGCACGCGGCCGCAAAGGCGGTACCCCCGATCAGAAAAGCGCGCCGACCGATGCGCCATTCGTCTAGCTTGCGAGCCAAGCCGTCGTCGCTGGCGCTGCCACCATTCCCGCCGTCAGTCCCCATGAGGGAACTTTACTCTGTGAGCTGCGAACGAGGCGACGCCGTACGGCTCTGTGGGCATGGTCGAACTTCTGCGACGGGCTCAGCTCGACTGGTTGGCAACGATCGGGATGTGACTGGAGCCTGTCGGGGTCGTCGCTCCAAGTTGACCAAAGCTGTTGTTGCCCCAGCAGCGGAGGTCGGCTCCAACTCCGATGGCGCACGAGTGAATGTCGCCGGTGCTCAACGCCGTGACTGGACTGGAATCGGTGCCGACGACGGCGACAAAGGCCGAGCTCGAACTGTTAAAACCATTCCCCAGAGCACCCCAGGTGCCGTATCCCTTGCACCAGGCTTGGCCAGCTTCGTCGATTCCACAGGTGCGGAGGTTGCCGAGGGCGATCTGGACGAAGGTCTGGGGGCTCTCAAGCTTGGCCGGGGTGTCCACCTGGACGCCGGTCGGATCGATTTGGTCATTTGAGTTGTCACCCCAGCACCAAGTCTCGGCGCTAGTGCTGATTGCACACGAGTGGTCGTAGCCCAACTCGACGCTGACTACCTCGGGCAGCCCGGTCACCTGAACCGGAGAGTTTGACCCGGTGATGCCGGGACCGTTCCCAAGCTGGCCATTGGCGTCGCCGCCCCAGCACCAGAGGCTGTTGTCGTTGAGGGTGGCGCAGCTGTGGAGCCGCCCGACCTCGATATCGGTCGCCTGTTCAGGCAGTTCGACCAGCGCCGCAGAGGTCTCGTTGGCGTTCGATCCGGTACCAAGACGGCCACCACCGCCCCGGCCCCAGCAGTACACCTCGCCGGGCCGGGTCAGGGCGCAGGTGTGCTCGTACTGGGAAGCCACCTCGACGATTCCTTCGTCCGGGAGCCCTTGAACCTCAACCGGCTCAGCCGAGTCGAGGCTGGTCCCATCACCGAGGCGGCCGGACCCGTTCTCACCCCAGCAGTAGGCGTTTTCGTCGGTGGAAGCACAGATGTGGCCCCGTCCTGCTGACACGCTGGTGACAGCTTCGGGGATGCCTTCGATCGGTACTGCCACCTCACCATAGGTGTCCAGCGGAACCGAACCCGGCCCACCGAGGTTTCCGGCGCACTTCACCGTGTCGGTGGTGGTGATGTAGCAGGTAGCTGCCGCACCTGTCGTGACCTGAGTGGCGTTGTCGACCGGCGACACCAGGCTGCACGCCGTAGCCCCGACCAAAAGCCCAAACACCAGAGCAAAAACTTTCCGCATCTCTCTCCCCTTGGATCTCCACCGAACGCCGCCGAGGGGCAGGCCCCGGCAGGGTTTTGTTGTACCGCAGTGGCATTACCCGGCGATTATTCGGCAAGTGAATCGGCCTCAAAAGTGCGGAAATCCGGGCCGGTGTGACCTATGTCGCAGCAGATCCTCAATTGCCTTGGCGGATCGTCGATGGAGGAGCAACCAACATTTCAAGGCAGGAGGCCCCCATGGGTGCTATTCGAAAGACTGGTTCGATTCTTACCCTCGGAAGGATCAACTTCCGCAACGATGCGGAACAGCTCGTACGAGCAGAAAAGAAGGCAGCGGCGATCGCCGCCAAGGCCGAACCATCTGGCCGTCAGGCTCGCAAGGCTGCTCGGGCCGAGCGTCGGGCACTGAAAACCGAACAGGAAGTCATCGTGGAGCAGGCTTCCGCCGACAGCCGGCGCGCTCGTCGACAGGCCCGCCGCGCCGAGGCCAAGGCAGCCAGAGCCGAGGCCATCATCAACCACATCGACGAAATCAACGAAGAAGAAATGGTCTAGGTTTGCCTAACGCCACCTAAATCCAACGAGTTGGTGTCCGCACCAACAAAGCAAAACGACCCGGCCCCGGCCGGGTCGTTTCGCGTCCCGCCACGGCGTCAATCTTCACACCGAGCGAAGCTCGCTGCTTAGGCGAGGTAGAGGAAGCCGTGGCCGAGGTCCTGAGCATCGATTCCGGCCGCTTCCAGATGGCTGGCGAAGCCGGCGGTCTGATCGGCGGAGGTGGTTTCCATGCCGTGGTCGGCCAGCACGATCACCGCGGTGGAGTCGGTCTTGCCGGCCTGGTCGATCGCTTGGATGATCCGGCCGATCCTGCGGTCGGTGTCGGCGATGCCGGCGGCCGCGATCGGCGAGTGGGGGCCGCCGTGGTGGGCTGACTCATCGGTCAGACTGAAGTTGAAGAAGGCAAACGTCGGCAGCGTAGGTAGCGGCGACGGGGTGGTGCCCGAACCCCAGAGGCTCAACGCTTGGTCGGTCGACGCGGTATCGATGCGGGTCATGAAGTTGTAGGCGCTCTCGGCGAGCCAGTCTTCGGTGGCGTCGGGAAACGGTCCAGCCTTGGGCGGAATCGGAAACTGGGCGCCGTCCCGCATGGCTGCAAAGGTGGAGAAGTCGGCGCCGCGGTCGCCGTATTCGAAGGTGGTGGCGGTGAGGCTGTTGGGGAAGGCGCGGTGGACGGCCTCGTGAATGGTTTCGATGTCGGCGACTAGGTGGTCGGAGGCGCCGAACATTTGCGTCGGGTCCAACAGGTTGTGGGCCTGGCCGGCGCCGCGGTCGAGCCATTCGTTGTGAAGGATGCCATGGTGGCCCGGTTCGCAGCCGGTCATGATGCTGGCGTGGTTGGCCAGGGTGACGGTGGGTAGGGAGGCCAGGCAGCCGCCACGTAGGGCGGTGCCCCGTTCGATCAGCCCGGCCAGGGTTGGGGCTCCGCCGTTGGCCGCGGTGTCGTAGGCCACGTTGGCGTTGAGGCCATCCATCAGAAAGACCACGACGTGTTCGGCTGCAGTTCCGTCCCCGGTGAGGAAGGCTTCGATCGGTTGGCCGTCCTGTCGGGCGAGGAGGGCGGTCGGGTCGGGGAGGCCGTTGGCGCCAACGCCGTTGGGGTGTGGCGCGGCACCGAGCAGGGCCATAACCGTTGGGGCCAGGTCGACGGTGCGGGCGTGGGCATCAACCAGACCGTCCTGGGGCACCCCGGCGCCCGCAGCCACACACATCGCTCGGGACTGAACCACCGCCAACGAGCCGTGGTCGCCAACGGCGCCAAAGCGATGACCGGAGCGGTGGATCACCACCAGGTCGGGACTGCTGGCATGATCAAACACCGAGGTGCAGCGGGCAAAGGCATCGGGGTAGGCGTTGGTGGGGTTGGCCGGAAACGGGTTGGCCTGTTCGTCGGCCAACCCCAGAAACCAGTTGGGGTCCTGGTTGGCCAGCGGGTCGACGCCGTCGACGGCCAGCACGGAAAAATCCCAGCCCGAGCCAGCTACGGTGCGGGTGAACTCGATCGAACCCGAAGAGTTGGCGACCCGGTAGTGGTTCTCGGCCACCGGCCGCAGCACCATGTCGACAACCCCGTCGAGCTCCGGTTGGCACAGCACCGCTTCGGCCTCCTCGGCGGAAGATGTGGGTCGATGATCTGCGGTGAGGGCCATGACAAACCGTACCCAACCGGGCCCCGGTCGGCTGAGCTGTCCTACACTCGGCCCTCAGGGGCCACCTGTTCGGCGAACAAACACACCGTGGGAGTAACGCATGAGCAACACGACGACACGAGCGATCACCCATCTGAGTGCCGATGCCACTGCGGACGAGATCGTGGCCGTGCTGCGAGCTGACGGGGCCGTGGTGATCGACAACCTGGTGAGCCCCAAGGTGATCGATGCCTTTAACGCCGAGATGGCGCCCTACCTCGATGTCTGTCCCCATGGCGAGGAGAACTTCACCGGTACCGCCACCAAACGGGTCGGCGCCCTGGTGGCTCGAAGCGAGACCTTTCGGGACGAGATCGTGATGCACCCCACGATCATTGGGGCCACCGCCGGGTTGCTCGACCAGGCCACCACGTTCCAGCTGCATCTCACCCAGGTGATCTCGATTGGGCCGGGGGAGACGGCTCAGCCGATCCACCGCGATCAGTGGGCTTTCGATTTCTACGACTTCAACCCGGGCTATGAGGTGCAGTGCAACACTCTGTGGGCGGGCACCGACTTCTCCGAAGCGAACGGCGGCACCCGGGTGGTGTTGGGTTCAAACACCGCAGGGTCCGAAGAGCGGTTCACCTTCGACGACAGCGTAGGGGTGGAGATGTCGAAGGGGTCGGTGTTGGTGTACAGCGGCAGCGTGCATCACGGCGGTGGCATCAACACCACCGATGACTACCGCATGGGCATCAACGTCACCTACAACGTGGCTTGGTTGCGCCAGGAGGAAAACCAGTTTCTCGCCGTGCCCCAGGAGATGGCCGCCACCTTCGACGATGACCTGGCCAAGCTGCTCGGTTACTCCCGCGCCGCCTACGCGTTGGGTTACGTCGGCGACATCCAGGATCCGCTCGAGTGGCTCCGCGGTTCCACCGCCGCCGGGACCACTTTCGGTTCTCCGGTGGAGCGCATCCGATCAGCCGAAAAGGCAGCCGG
>CALAML010000215.1 GCA_937925845.1 uncultured Acidimicrobiales bacterium
TGGCGCTGGGCGGAACGTTGGCCGGGCTCGCCGTGTTGGCTCCATCGATGCGCCCCCTCGATCCGGTCCTGGCCGTTGGCCTCGACGAGATACTGCAACCCACCTCGGACAGTGCTGTTCTGGCCCAACTGCTGGTCATCATCGCTCTGGCGTTGCCGGCGATGTGGTTTGCTCGTCGCAATCGAGACGTCCTGATCTTTGTCATCGGTGTCGCCGTATTTGTCGCCGCGCTGATGGCCTTTCGGGTGTTGCACTAACCGCGGGTGTCCAAGTAGGACAACCCACGCGCTGAGCGGGCCGAAGAGCCCCGACGGAGGACAACATGAGCGAACGTAGCTATGACCTGGTCGTCTTGGGTGGTGGCGCTGGCGGTTTGAGCGCGGTCCGCAACGCCAACTGGCTGGGCAAGCGGGCGGTGCTGGTTAACCAGGGACCGCTCGGGGGCGACTGCACCTTCACCGGCTGTGTTCCGTCGAAGGCGGTGATTGAGGCCGCCGGTCGTGGTGCCACCTTCCGTGAGGCCCTCACGGGCGCCAAGGACATCATCGCCCACATCGCTGCGGCTGAGAGTGCGGAGGTGCTCCGGGGCGAGGGCATCGACGTAGTTGATGGCTTCGGCACCTTTGTCGAACCCCACGTGATCGAGGTGAACGGCGACCGACTCCGGGGTGAGGCGGTGGTGATCGCCACCGGCGCCAAGGCTTCGGTGCCGCCGATTCCGGGCCTGCGAGAGATGAAGCATCTGACCAACGACACCGTGTTTGAGCCGCGTCAGGCCCCGGCATCGATGGCGGTGCTGGGCGGTGGCAACATCGGTTGCGAACTGGCCCAGGCCTTTTCTCGCCTCGGGGTGAAAGTCACCCTCTTTGAAATGGCGGATCGGCTGTTGAACCGGGAGGAACCCGACGCCTCCGACCTGGTCCGCGACCACCTCGAAGCCGATGGCGTGGAGGTGCGGTTGGGGGCCGCGGTTCAGGAGGTGATCGCTCAGGGCGACGCCGGCCGAGCCGAGATCGTGGCCAGCGACGGGCATCGGGCTGTGTTCGACGAGGTGCTGGTGGCCGTGGGTCGCCGCCCCCGCACCGCGGGTTTTGGGTTGGAGGAAGTTGGCATCGAGTTGTCCGACCGGGGCTTTGTGAACCACGACGAAGGCCTGAACACCAACGTTGAGGGTGTTTTTGTGGTCGGTGATGTGGCCGGCTCATTGCAGCTGACCCATGCCGCCAACCACATGGGGCGCATCGCGGCGCTGAATGCGGTGCAGCGGCGGCCCGACAAGAAGTTTGAGATCGACGCCATTCCGTGGTGCACCTTCACCACTCCCGAGGTGGCGCGGGTGGGCCTCTCCGAGGCGGAAGCGGCAGCAACGGTGAAGGGGGCCCGGGTGGCCTATCTGCCGATGGCTGAGAACGACCGGGCCATCGCGTCGGGCCATACCGCCGGTTTTGTGAAGTTGATCGCTGCGCCCAAGCCCCTCACCCGCAATCTTGGCGGTGGCCGCTTGATCGGCGCCACCATTGTGGGCGAGCGGGCCGGTGAGATGATCAACGAACTGGCGTTGGCCATCCACACCAACATGTTTGTCGGCCGGCTGGCCGAGGTTCCCCACGCCTACCCGTCGTGGTCGATGGCCATTCCCAAGGCGGTGGCCCAGTTCTTTGTGGAGATGGAGGGTCGCACCGCCCGCCCGGCCCAGGCCTGATGAACCAGCCCTAGCGGGTCGTGCTTTTGGCAAGCGTTGTGAACTTTGCCAACCCGTCGGAATCAATCCTGTCGATCGGTGTGTTACTGGCCCTATGACGAAGCGACGTGTTCCAGCTCCGCTGCTCTTTAGCCTGTTGATGGCCCTTGGCCTGGTGGCCGCCGCCTGCGGCGACAGCGACGGCGATGGTGAGGGCGCGTCAGGCGAAGTGACCGCCGCTGAGGACGACGGCGGCAGCGATGATGACGGCGCCGGTGAAGACGGTGGCGACAGCGAATCGGGTGAAGGCGACGGCAGCGGCGGTGAGCCGCAGAACATCACGCCGGAACAGGTGGCGCCCTCGCCGGAGGAGGATGTGGTTTCGGCTCTGCAGGAGTCGAGTGATCCATCCTTTCCGCCCGCACTGGTCGACATCGTCGACATCACCTCGGGCGGTCCGCCGCCGGACGGTATCCCGCCGATCGATGCGCCGAATTTCTTCCGGGTCGAAGACATCAACTTCCTCGCTGATGAGGAGCCGGTGCTTCGGATCGAGGTTGAGGGTGAAGTACGCGGTTATCCGGTGCAGATCATGACCTGGCACGAGATTGTGAACGACACGATCGCCGGGGTTCCGATCACCGTCACCTACTGCCCGCTGTGTAACTCCGCCGTCGGCTTTGATCGTCGGTTGGGCGACCGGGTGATGGACTTCGGTACGTCCGGTCTGCTCTTTAACTCGTCCCTGGTGATGTATGACCGCCAGACTTCCAGCCTGTGGACCCACTTCAACGGTCAGGCCGTGATCGGCACCCTGGCTGGCGAGCAGTTGGACTTCATCCCGGTTTCGACCGTTTCGTGGTCGGAATTCCGTGAAGCTCATCCCGATGCCCTGGTGTTGAACCGGGACACCGGCGAGCAGCGCAACTACGGCACCAACCCCTACGCCGGCTACGACAACGAGGGCCAGCGGCCGTTCCTGTTTAACGGTGAGGTCGACGAGCGTCTGGCCGCCATGACCCGGGTTCTCGGGGTTCGTGACCTCGACGCCGAGGAAGCCGTCGCCCTGCCCATCTCGGAGCTGGCGGTGACCGGCGTCGACCAGTTCGAGTTTGGTGGTCAGTCGCTTGTGGCCTGGCATCAGGAAGGGCTGAACTCCGCCCTCGACACCGCCGCCATCAATGCTGGTCGCGACGTGGGCCAGACCGGCGTGTTCTCCTCCGAGGTCGACGGTCAGGTACTCACCTTCAGCACCGTCGACGGTGGCTTTACCGATAGCGAGACCGGCAGCACCTGGAACGTACTGGGCCAGGCCACCGCCGGAGACCTGGAAGGCACCCAGCTGGAGGAGGTCGAGCACCTCGATACCTTCTGGTTCGCTTGGGCCGCCTTCAACGAAACCACAGAGATCCGCCCCGAGCCCTAGGGGCAGGCCTCTAGGCCATGACAAAGAACAGGTCGGCTCTACAGGCCAGTTCGCCGTTGACGCTGGCGGTGCCGGAACCTCGCCCGGCGCGGGCGCTGCGCTTGGTGAGTTCGATGGCGAGATCGACCGTTTCTCCTGGTTCCACCATGCGCTTGAATCGGGCTTTGTCGATGCCGCCAAAGACCGGAATCCGCGCTTCGCCTTCGGCCTCGGGCGACGACAGGATGGCGTAGGCGCCGAGCTGGGCGATCGCTTCGGTGAGCACGACTCCCGGGACCATTGGCCGACCGGGGAAATGACCGGCAAATAGGGGCAGATCGGCCCGAACCAGCCAATGACCCTCGGCGCGGGATTTGCCATCGAACGTGGTCACTTCGTCCAGGAAAAGAAAGGGTTCGCGGTGGGGGATCACCGACGTTACTGGCGCCAATTTCTCACCCATTGTGGTTGCCAAGCGCTTTCTGTAGTTGCTCCACGGTGGACTTTGGCGTTATTTTGGGCCATGCAGCCGCCACTTTTCCGCCACTGTTGACCAGATAGGCGCTGCGAATCACGCCCTCGTAGTGGCGTCCGTAGAGCACTTTGGGGCCCCAGGCGCCGTACTTGTAGGCCACCTTGTGATCGGGGTCGGAGAGCAGCCGAAAACCGAGGTCGTGCTTGTCGTCGAAGGTCGCCAGGCGCTCGGGTGGGTCGGGGCTGATTCCGATCACCACGGTGTCTCCGAGGTCGCCTGCGGCGTCTCGGAGCAGCTGAGCCTGAGTGGTGCAGCCGCCGGTGAGGGCCTTTGGATCGAAGTACACAAACACCGGGCGGCCCTTAAACGACGACAGGCGCACCTTGGAGCCGCTCTGGTCGGCCAGGTGGAAGGCGGGGGCCCGGTCACCGGGGGCAAGGGGTTGTCGCTCACTCATAGGCTGCCAGCCTAGTTCGGCCCGCTGGGGCGCCTCGGGGCCGGTGTTGTGCGATCGGTGCCGCAAACCCCGAAAAACCGCGGGTGGGCCAAAAAACCGCGTCTTTTCGACCTTCTTTGCCCTGATTTTCCGCTGTTTTGGGGGTTGAGCTCAAAACGGCGTCGGCC
>CALAML010000216.1 GCA_937925845.1 uncultured Acidimicrobiales bacterium
TCTTTAGCCGCCGATCGGCCCGAAGTGCTCATTATCGGCCTCGGGCCGGCCGGCCCGGAACTTGCGACCGTCGCCACCCTCGATGCGATCGACGCCACCAAGAAGCGCTTCATCCGTACCCGCCGCCACCCTTCGGCCACGCTGGTGACCGACGCCGAGAGCTTCGACTCGATCTACGACGGCGCCGTGACCATCGAAGCGGTCTACACCGAGATTGTGGAGCGGCTGGTGGCGGAGGCCGGCGTTCATGGACAGGTGCTCTACGCCGTCCCGGGTTCGCCAGCCGTGGCCGAGCACACCGTCGAACTCTTGGTGGCCGACTCTCGCGTGCGGGCGACGGTGGTTCCTTCGCTCAGTTTCGCCGACCTGGCCTGGGTCCGCCTCGGCGTAGACCCGTTGGCCGATGGCGCCCGAATCGTTGATGGCCACCGCTTTGAAACCGACGCGGCCGGCGAACGGGGGCCGTTGCTGGTGGCCCAATGCAATACCCAGGACGTGCTGAGCCGGATCAAACTAGGCCTCGATGACACCTTCGATCGATACGAGGACAGCAACCTCGACCTGATGGTCACCATGCTGTCGAGGCTGGGACTGGCCGACGAGGTCGTGGAGGAGGTGCCGTGGCGGGAACTCGACCGACAACCCGCCGACCATCTCACCTCGCTCTGGATTCCCAAACTCAACGCCCCGATCTCGGGTGAGGTGGCCCGCTTCGTCGAGTTGGTTACCACGCTGCGCCGCGAGTGTCCGTGGGATGCCAAGCAGACCCACGGAAGCCTTCGACCGCACCTGCTGGAGGAGACCTACGAAGTCCTCGAAGCTCTCGATGCCGTCGAGGCGGCTCTCAACGGAGCCGACGCAACCGGCGGAGCCGACGCAACCGGCGGAGTCGACAACGACATTTCCGGTTCTGGAGAGGACCTGGCCTACGAGCTGCTCGAAGAGGAACTCGGCGACCTGTTGTTCCAGGTGGTGTTCCATGCCGTGCTCGGTGCCGAGGCCGGGCGTTTCACCATGGCTGATGTGGCCCAGGGCATCCACGACAAACTTCGGTCGCGGCACCCCCATGTCTTTGGTGATGTGGCGGTAAGCGGCGCCGACGAAGTGGTGACCAACTGGGAGGCCATCAAGGCCGCGGAGAAACAACGCAAGAGCGTGCTGGATGGAATTCCGCCCGGGCTACCCGCCCTCGCCATGGCCCAGAAGGTGCTGCGCCGGGCCGATCGCCTGGCCACGCGACCAGGACTTGAACACATCGTTGCCGACGCACTCCGGCAGGAAGTCGACCCAGCCAGTCGCCCGGTTCCCGACGACGCAGATGGATTCGGCGACTGGCTCCTTGGCGTGGTCGCTCGGGTCGAACAGGGCCAGGCCGATGACGGTGAACCGGTCAACGTGGAGGAAGCGTTGCGCCTGGCTGTGGCCCGGGCCGAAACAAGGATCCGCGAGCTGGAACGGTCGGCAACCTGACAGCCCGATCTTTGGGCGGCACCGGCACGGGTTTGTCGGTAGCCGATGGTTTGTGGTCGTCTGGGTTGAGGCGGTCACGCTTGGTGGTCGCCGTTTCCATGGCTGGCCTGTGAGATTCTGGCCTCTGCGAAAAACGAAGGTGGACATGAGCAGTATCGAGCAGGTAGTCGGACGCCAGGTTCTGGACAGTCGCGGCAATCCAACCGTTGAAGTAGAGGTCCTTCTGGCCGGTGGCGCCACTGGCCGGGCCATCGTCCCCAGCGGGGCATCGACCGGACAGTTCGAAGCGGTCGAACTCCGCGACGGCGGCGAGGACTACGGCGGCAAGGCCGTCACCAAGGCCGTCGGCTTCGTCAACACCGAGATTCGTGAAGCCCTCACCGGCCGCGACGCCTCCGATCAGCGGGCCATCGACCGCACCATGATCGACCTCGACGGCACCGACAACAAGGGTCGGGTCGGTGCCAACGCCATCCTTGGTGTTTCGCTGGCCACCGCCAAGGCCGCCGCCGCCGATGCCGGATCGCCGCTCTACCGCTACGTCGGCGGGGCCAACGCCCACGTTCTTCCGGTGCCGATGATGAACGTGCTCAACGGTGGCGAACACGCCGACAACAACGTGGACCTTCAGGAGTTCATGCTGATGCCGGTCGGCGCGGCCTCGTTCAGCGAGGCGCTCCGTTGGGGCACCCAGACTTACCACGTGTTAAAAGGCGTGCTCTCCGACCGGGGTCTCTCCACCGCCATCGGCGATGAGGGCGGCTTCGCCCCGAACCTCGGTTCAAACGAGGAAGCGGTCCAGTTGCTGATGGAGGCTATCGAGGCCGCCGGCTTCACTCCAGGAGAACAGATTGCGCTGGCGCTCGATACCGCAAGCAGCGAGTTCTTTGTGGATGGGAAATACGTTCTCGCCGGTGAGGGCCGCACCCTCGAACCGGCCGACATGGCGGGCTACCTCACCGAACTCAGCGACAAGTACCCGATCGTGTCGATCGAAGACGGTATGGACGAACAGGACTGGGAAGGATGGGCCGCCCTCACCCAGTCGATCGGGGACCGCGTCCAGCTGGTGGGTGACGACCTGTTTGTGACCAACACCGAACGCCTCAGCCGCGGCATTGCCGACGGAGTTGCCAACTCGATTCTGATCAAGGTCAACCAGATCGGATCGCTCACCGAGACCCTCGAAGCGGTCGAGATGGCCCAGACCGCCGGCTACACCGCCGTCATGTCGCATCGATCCGGCGAAACCGAAGACACCACGATCGCTGATCTGGCGGTGGCCACCAACTGCGGCCAGATAAAAACCGGGGCCCCGGCCCGTAGCGATCGCGTGGCCAAGTACAACCAGCTCCTTCGTATCGAGGAACATCTCGGCGACGCAGCCCGCTTCCTTGGCGCCGCCGCATTGCGGAGCGCTCCGTGAGCCGAGCTTCGGCCGCCGACCCCCGCCTGCGAACCAGACCCGAGCTCGATGACGATGTCGGGCTTGAGTATGCCTACGACGACGATCCCGACATCGGTCCTGAAGGGTACGGTCGAACCGGTCGTGGACTCGACCGTGCCGCTCTGGCCTCCGACTTCGACGACGATGACGACTTCGACACCGAGATCGACAACCCGATTCTCGCCTTCACTCGGTTGCTCTGGCCGATTGTTTTTGTCCTGGCGGTCCTCGCCGGGGTGTTCTTTGTGGCCTACCCCGCAGGTCGGCTTGTCGCTCAGCAGGAAAACCTCGACGTCCAGTCCGAGCGCCTGGCCCAGCTTGAGGAAGCGAACGCGGAACTCGATGACCGCATGCTCGAGTTGGGCCTACCGCGCGAGGTCCAGCGCCTAGCCCGCGAACGGTACGGTGCCGTCCAGGAGGGCTGGGAGGTCTACCAGCTCCAACCGGAACCGGTGGCCCAGGATCAACTTCCTGACACCTGGCCTTTTGATCAACTCGACGGTGCCGACCCCGGCGACGACGGCGAGGCGACCGACTCCTAACGTCGGCCGATGCCGCGGACATGGTCGTTTCTGACCCACGGCTGCTAGCTTGGCCACTTGGGACAAAGTGGCAGTGAGAGCGACAGTTCTTTGAGTGCAGCAACCGACCCCCGACCCCTGACCGACTACCCGATCGCGGCCCGCGGCCTGGTCCGGCGTTTCGGTGATCTGGTCGCAGTCGATGGTGTGGATCTCACGGTGAACCAGGGCGAGGTCTATGGGTTTCTGGGCCCGAACGGGGCGGGGAAGTCGACCACGGTTCGAATGTTGACCACCCTTTTGCGTCCCACCGAAGGCACGGCGATGGTGGCCGGGCACGACATTGTGAAGGAGCCGGCCAAGGTTCGACGCTCGATTGGCGTAGCCCTCCAGGACGCGGCCATCGACCCGATCATGAGCGGGCGAGAGTTGCTTGACCTTCAAGCCGTCCTGTTCGGCCTGCCGAGGAAGGCCTCGAAGGTGCGCCGCGACGAACTTCTGGAACGGGTCGGCCTCACCGACGCCGCCGACCGAAGAGTGGGGGAGTACTCCGGCGGGATGCGGCGTCGCCTCGATCTGGCCATGTCGCTGATCCATGAACCGCCGGTGCTGTTCCTGGATGAGCCGACCACCGGCCTCGATCCCCTGAGCCGCGTCGGACTCTGGGATGAGGTGCGGCGCCTCAACACCGAGGTGGGCACGACGGTTCTGCTCACCACGCAGTACCTCGAAGAAGCCGACCAGCTGGCCCACCGCATCGGCATCA
>CALAML010000217.1 GCA_937925845.1 uncultured Acidimicrobiales bacterium
GCCGCCCGCGTCATCGCTACTCCACCGGCTACACCACTGGTGTCGCCGGTGATGGTCCAGGCGCCGTTGATACCGGCGGCCCACTTGGCGGCTCGGGCCATGCTCTTGGGCCCCATCGACGAGCCGAAGATGGGTGGGCCCCCAGCCTGAAGCGGCTTGGGCCCAACCGGATCGGCCCCTTCGAAGGGTGGCTCCCCAGCCCAGACCCGGCCCATGGTGGCCACTGCTTCATCGAGGCGGGCCCACCGGTTGGCGAAGCTGGCGCCGAGGGCCTGGTAGTCGTGTTCACGTCCGCCAACGCCAACCCCTACCGAAAGCCGGCCCCCGCTGGCCACGTCGATCGACGCCATCTTCTTGGCTATGTCAACCGCATCATGGGCCGGCAGAATCACGATCGTTGACCACAGCCGCACCCGTTCAGTGAGCACCGCGGCGGCAGCCAACTGCACCACCAGGTCGTGGCTGGTGTAGGTCGTGCGCTCGGGTACGGCCAGGCTTTCCCACGGTCCGGCATCCACTTCCCGACACCAGGTAAGCAGGGTGGCCCGGTCGTGCTCGGTCATCGTCGGCAGGGTCATCGAGACGGCCATGCTGCTGGAATCGCTCATCGCCCGAACCTAACGCAACTCGGGTCCACCCGCGAGAGCCAGACCGTGGTGGTGCGGCAAAAGTGTCCAACCGGTTCGAAGTAGACCTGGGGATGGTTCAGGCTGAGCTCGCCGACCGAGCCAGTGCTCACACAGGCTCAACTCTCGTGGGCCCGCTACGGTGAAGAAACCACGTCATCGAATCTCGGGGGAATCCCATGGCCGAAGCACTGATCATCGACGCTTGTCGCACGCCAAGGGGTATCGGCAAGCAGGGCAAGGGGGCGCTGGCCCATCTGCATCCCCAACACCTGGGGTCGACGGTGCTCGCCGCCCTCGCTGAACGCAACGACTTCGATACCGCCCAGGTCGACGACATCGTATGGGGCACCAGCTCCCAGGTCAGCGAACAGTCGGGCGACATCGGGCGCATGTCGGCCCTCGACGCCGGCTACGACGTCAAGGCCAGCGGTGTGACCCTCGACCGCTTCTGTGGGTCGGGTATCACCGCCACCAACTTTGCTGCCAACTCGGTGATGGCTGGTATGGAAGATCTGGTGATCGCCGGCGGCACCGAGATGATGTCGTTGCCCAAGAAGGGCATGCTCCCGATCGGTGCCAACAATCCTCATCTCCAGGATCTACACCCCCAACCCCACCAGGGGGTGTGCGCCGACGCCATCGCCACCATTGAGGGGATACCCCGCGACGCCCTCGACGCCCATGCCGCCGAGTCTCAGGCGCGGGCCGACCAGGCCATCAAGGAGGGCCGCTTCGAGCGCAGCCTGATCCCGGTGGTGAATCACGACGGCACGGTGGCTCTGGATCGGGAGGAGTTTCCCCGGCCGGGAACCACTGCGGAGAAGTTGGGAGGGCTGCCGCCCAGCTTTGAGATGGTGGCTGATTACCGCCACACCGACGACGCCAAGACCTACCGGGAGCTGGTGGCGCAGAAGTACCCCGATCTGGAGATCACCCACGTCCATCACGCCGGGAACTCCTCGGGTGTGGTCGATGGTTCGGCTGCCATCCTGATGGCCAGCGAAGACTACGCCAAGGCTCACGGTCTCAAGGCCCGGGCGAGGGTGGTAGCCACCGCCAACATGGGCGATGACCCGACCCTGATGCTGAATGCGCCGGTGCCGGCGGCCCGCAAGGTACTCGCCCGCGCCGGACTCACCGTCGACGACATCGACATCTTCGAGATCAACGAAGCCTTCGCCGTGGTTTCGGAGAAGTTCCAGCGCGATCTCGACCTCGACCGCTCGAAGGTAAACGTCAACGGCGGCGCCATGGCGTTGGGTCATCCGATCGGGGCCACCGGCGCCATCCTGGTGGGCACGGTGCTCGACGAACTCGAGCGCAGCGACGGCCAGTTCGGCCTCATCACCATGTGCGCCGGCGGAGGGATGGCCCCGGCCATCATCATCGAACGCGTCTGACCGACTCGCAGGAGCGACGGCCGTGGGTCACCTTCGCCTGATTCACCGCACGGCCCTTGGAGCGTCTCCTAAGGTTCCGGCATGGATCTGAATGTGGAGATGGTTGATCATGCGCTGGCCACAACGCGGTCGGTGCGCAAGCGGCTGGACTTCGATCGTGATGTGTCCGACGAACTGATTCTTGATTGCATCGATGTCGCCGAGCAGGCGCCGACCGGAGGCAACCAGGGCAGCCGGCGTTGGATCATCGTCCGGGATCAGGCCACCAAGGATTCCCTGGCCGAGTTGTATCTGAAGGCCGGCGGGTCATGGGTGATCGAGACCGCGGCGCGTTTGAAGGACACCGATCACCACAGCGCCACCATGATGCAGGGCGCGGCTTATCTCGCCGAAAACATCGCTCGGGTGCCGGCGTTGGTGATCCCCACCATCATCGGGCGCCACGACAACAGCGGACGGCCCGGCCTGTTTGATTCGGTGATCCAGTCGGGCTGGAGCTTTCATGTGGCCCTGCGGGCCCGGGGGCTGGGTTCCACGTGGACCACGATGTACATGAACGAGGCACCGGCGGTGGCCGAGCTGTTACACATCCCCGACGATGTCACTCAGATCGCGCTGTTCCCCGTGGCGTACACCAAGGGCACCGACTTCAAGCGGGCCAAGCGTTATCCGGCGCGGGAGATCAGCTACTTCGATCGCTACGGGCGCACTCTGGCCGAGGACCGTAGCGAGCCCCGTGCCCTTGCCGATGGCCCCGGCATCCTTGTCGAGGTGGATATCAAGGCCAAGCCTGACGTGGTGTGGGGTTTGGTGACCGACCTCAACAACCACGCCCAGTGGTCCGGGGAGCTTCAGCGAGCGGAGTGGACCGACAATGGCGATGAAGACGGTGAGGTAGACGGCGAGCCGGGTGTGGGCGCCACCTTCCAGGGCCACAACAAGCGTGACGATATGGGCGAGTGGACGGTGACCTGCCACGTGCTGGAGTGGGAGGAAAATCGACGTTTCAGCTGGTGTGTGGAGAACCCCGACAACCATGCCGCCCGCTGGACCTTTGTGGTTGAGCCGGTTCCCGGCGGAAGCCGGCTGCGTTATCACGCCCGCCTCGGGCCCGGGCCGTCGGGCCTCAGCATGGCCATCGAGCGCATGGGCACCGAACTCGAACCGGTGATCATTGCCAGCCGCCAAAACGAACTTCGCGACAACATGGCCGCCACCATCAACGGCATCAAAGGCCTGGCCGAGGCCACCGGCGACGAATAGAGACGAACAGAACGATCTGAGAGCCGTTCCCCGCTGGACCGGTCAGGATCTTCGAGCGGCTGACCGCCGCGCCCGACAGGCGAGTACCGTGAAGAGATGAGCGAACCGCGTGTGCCGTTATCGATGCTGGATCTCGCCGTCGTGGGTGAAGGCGAGACTGCGGCCGATGCGTTGGCCGGAAGTGTGGCGTTGGCCCAGGCTGCCGAGGAGCGGGGCTACGAGCGCATTTGGTACGCCGAGCACCACAACATGGCCTCGATCGCTTCAGCGGCAACGTCGGTGTTGATCGCCCATGTCGCGGCCCACACCGAAACGATCACGCTCGGCTCGGGCGGCATCATGTTGCCCAACCACTCCCCTTTGGTGATCGCGGAACAGTTCGGCACCCTGGCCTGTCTGCATCCCGGGCGTATCGAGTTGGGCCTCGGCCGGGCGCCCGGCACTGATCAGGCCACGGCCTATGCCATGCGCCGCAACATGAGCTCCACCGACAGCTTCCCCAAAGACGTGCTCGAGCTTCAGGCCTACCTCGCTGGTGAGAGTCGAGTTGAGGGCGTCAACGCCATCCCCGGCATCAACACCAATGTGCCGCTGACCATTCTTGGCTCGTCGCTCTACGGTGCTGAGCTGGCCGCTCGGCTCGGCCTTTCGTATGCCTTTGCCTCTCACTTCGCTCCGGCGGCGCTGGTACAGGCCATGGAGCTGTACCGGGACCTGTTTGAGCCGTCGGCCCAGCTCGACCAGCCCTGCGCCTATGCCGCTATTAACGTGGTGTTGGCCGAAACCGAAGCGCTGGCCCAAACCAAGGCCGAGCTCGTGAAGCGTCGGCGGGTGGCGTCATTCCTTGCTCGCGGCGGGTACCGCTTCGCCGAGGACGAACTTGATGGTCTTGTGGCCTCGCCGCAGGGTCAACAGATCGTGGCCATGATGAAACACACCGCCATCGGCACCCCCGAAGCGGTGCGAGACCAACTCAACGACTTTGCCGAGTTCTCCGGCGCCGACAAGCTGATTGTGGTCCATCAGGCCACCAATATCGCCGACCGCGTCGAGTCGGTCCATCTGCTGGCCAACGCCTACGCGCCCGTCTCCGCCGCGACCTCAAGCCAATAGCGACATCACAGCCCGCTCCGGCCAAAGCTCGGCTCGGAACCAGACACCAGCGCCAGCGAGCTGTCTGAGCTGGCGGGAACCCAACGGCCGCGAGTTAGGCCATGGCCTTGGCGACGTCAGCCCACTTGTCGAACACGCCCGGGTCGGCCCTGTACTGGTTATAGGCGGTGTAGCTCATCACTTTCACATCGGGGGCCACGTCGGCGTAGCGCTTAACCAGGGCCGGCCCGAGGTCGTTCCAGGTGGCGCTGACGATGTAGTGGTCGAGGATGTCGTCGGTGATCATGGCCACCATGCCTGCCATGTCGCCCTCGCGTTGGGCCGCGTGCAGGCGATCCGACAGCCCGTCGAAGCCGTGGATCTCAAAGACGGGCGAGTAGGTTCGAGTGCTGCCGTAGAAGGCGATCATCTGCCGGCCGTGCTCGCGGTTAGCCATCACCTCTTCTTCTGTGTCACCCACCGCGGTCATCACCGGAATTTCGAAACAAACGTCGTTGACGCTGCGGCCAGCCTTGGCCGCACCGGCCTCGATATTGGGTCGGGCTACATCGGTCAGATACTTCGGCGAATGGAAAGGATGCACGTGGATGCCGTCACACAACTCGCCGGCCATGCGGGTCATCCACGGCAGCACCGCGCTGATATAGATCGGCGGGTCGTCGGCAGCGATCGGCCCCGGCGACCACTGGGCGGGAAGCAGCGAGAACTGGTAGAACTCGCCGTCGTAGGCCAGCTTCTCCTCGCCCCGGAACGCCTTGAAAATGGCTCGCATCGATTTCACGTAGTCGGCGAGGCGGGGGCCGGGGTGGGCGTACTCGCTGCTGTACCGGCGTTCGATGTGGGCCTTCACCTGAGTGCCCAGCCCGATCACGAAGCGACCGTTGGTGGCGTCCTGGAGCTCCCATGCGGTGGCGGCGGTGATCATGGGGCTGCGGGGAAACGCCACCGCGATGCCGGTGCCGATCCCGATCCGCTCGGTTGCCAACGCCGCGGCCGCACACGACAGGTAGGCGGTGCGTCCGCTCTCGGTGAAGTACATCGAGGAAAAGCCGGCGGCCTCGGCATCGCGGGCCACCTGTTGGATCTCCCGAAGCGGACCAGCGTTCACCATCAGATCTAGTTCCATGTCCACTGTCTAGTGGAAGCAGCGATCCGCAGTCGCCCGACCGAACCCACCAACCCGAAATGTCGGAAATCTGCAACAAGGTTTGTCGCATTTTTCCGACATTTCGGTGTTTGGACCGGTTACAGCTCGGCTTGGAAGAGGGCGACGGTCTTTTCGAAGCAGGTGTCGGAGGCTTCCTGGTGGTAGGTGGCGTAACCCGGCCAGGTAAAGCCGTGGTCGGCACCTTCGAAGATCTGGAGTTCGACGTTGTTGAGCGGGGCGATGGCGTCGAAGTATCGCTTGTGGGAGGCGATCGATTGCACCTCGTCTGCGGTCCCGATTCCAATAAACAGCTTCGAAGTCAGCTCGCCGGCGGTCAGATGCGGTGAGTCGGGCTCGTCGCCGGACAGGAACGACGGATGCCACATCGCTCCAGCGACAAATTGGTTTGGCAGGCGCATCAGGGTGCGGGCCACGGCCCGAGCACCCAGGCAGAACCCGATGGTGCCAGCCTTTTCGTTGGCACCCATTCCTACCGCCGCCATCGCTGCGTCGAGGTCGGCCTGGATGTTGTCGTCGGTCAGCGTCCCCATCAGAGCAAACATCTTTTCGCCCACCGTCGGGTCAGCGGCCCGGTCTTGCGGAGTGAAGCCCAGCATCCGGCCCTCGCGGTGATAGAGGTCGAGCACCGCAACATCAAAGCCCGCGCCAGCCAGCTTGGCGGTGTAGGTGTGGAGGGCCGGGCGGATACCAGGTGCGTCCATAAAGATGAATACCCGTGACGCCTGCGTTTCGCCCGCGGGCCGCTTGCGCACCACCGCCATCGGGCCATCCGCGGTATCGGCATCGATGATCTCTTCGATCAGCTCCGGCGACTCCACTGACTCAGACTCCGACGATTCAGACTCCGACGATTCAGACATGGCACTCCAGAAGTTCGTGTTGGTATCGACATCAACTCTCGCAGAGATCGCCATCGCCAACAGAAAATTCACCAGAGGCTGCTACCAACCATCAAGATTTGTGACGCCTAGCGCGCCAAAAACAGCGCGCCGGGCGTCACAAAAACCGGGTTCGATTTGGTTCAGCTGGTGGCGGCGAGTTGCTTCTTTGGGTCGAAGAAGGGTTTGGGGCTTACCGTCGCCGTTCGGGTGCCGTCGACGGCATCGACTTCCAGAACCGTTCCCAGTTCGGCCGCCTCGCTTTCGACGATGGCCAGCGCGATGTTTTGGTCGAGTCGGGGCGAGTAGATGGCCGAGGTAACAAAGCCAACCTGATTGTCGCCGTGGCGGATAGCCCAGTTCTCGGCGTTCGAGCCTTCGAGAGGGTCACCATCAAGCACCAAGCCGACAAAGTTGCGGCTGACGCCGGCGTCTCGAATGCGGGTGAGGGCTGCCTTACCCACGAAGTCGGCATCGATATCGAGGTCGATCAGCCGATCCATGCCCAGTTCGAACGGGTTGACGGTGAGGTCCATGTCGGCCTGGTACGACAACATGGCGCCCTCGATGCGGCGGATGCTTGAGGTGTGCCCGGGATGCAGGCCCATCGGCTGGCCGACCGCCATCAGGTGTTCCCACAGGCGATCGCCGGCCGAGCCGTCGCGAAGAAAGATTTCGTAGCCGAGCTCGCTCGACCATCCGGTGCGCGAGATCACCAGCGGCACCCCGTCCCAGTCGTGTTCGACAAACCGGTAATAGCGAAGGTCTCGGAGGTGCTCACCAAAGGCGGCACAAACGATGTCCCGGGAGTTGGGTCCCTGAAGCTGCAGCGGAGACACGTCGGGTTCGCGAACGGTGACATCCATTCCCGAGTTCACAGCCACGCCCTTGGCCCAGAGGATCACATCACTGTCCGCGATCGAGAGCCAGAAGTGGTCGGACGCCAGCTTCAACAGGATGGGGTCGTTGATCACTCCACCGTCGTTGTCGACCAGGATCACGTACTTGCATTGGCCGACTTCACATGTCGAGAGATCTCGGGGACACAGAAGCTGGGTGAAGGCGGCGGCGTCGGGCCCGGTGATCTCCACCTGACGCTCCACGGCCACGTCACAAAGAATCGCTTCGTTCACCAGGTTCCAGAAGTTCTGGGTTTGGTCGCCGAAATCCCGGGGAATGTACATGTGGTTGTACACCGACAAACCGGTCGCCCCCCATCGCAGGGCGGCATCGGTATAGGGCGACTTCCGCACCTGGGTGCCAAAGCTCAAGCTGGCAAAACTCTTGTTGTTCTCGGCTGTCGCACCAGGCTGATCCACGTTGATCCTCCGTAGTCATTAAGCGCGCTCACGGCGCCACTGGGTCTCGGCATCCTATTGGCCTGTCGCTCAAACAGGTCCGCTCGGCTGGGCCCAACCCGGAGGGTTGGCGGCAGGGTGCCCCGTTACGTCGGGCCCGCCGGGGTCAGCTCATCCAGTTGATGGCTTGGACTTCGCTGTAAGCCCACAGGCCGTGCATGCCGCGGTCGCGTCCGACGCCGCTCATCTTGAAGCCGCCGAAGGGTGCTTCCATGTGCGGTTGGATCACGTTGAGGCCGACGTTGCCGCTCTCGATCTGTTGGGCGATCCGGTAAGCCTTGGACGTATCGGCCGAGTAGACGTAGCTGAACAGGCCATAGTCGCTGTCGTTGGCCATGGCGATGGCTTCTTCTTCGGTCGAGTACTTCAGCACCACCACCACCGGTCCAAACGCCTCTTCCCGCACGACGTGCATGTCGGGGGTGCAGTCGGCCAACAGCGTCGGGGCGACGAAGTAGCCGTTTTGGTCGGGGCGCTCGCCGCCCACCACCACGGTGGCACCGGCGTCCTTTCCGCTTTGGATGAATGCTTCGACTCGATCGCGATGGGTTTCGGTGATGACCGGTCCCACGATGGTGTCGGGCGCGGTGGCGTCGCCCACCTTCATGAATTGCGACATGGTCTCGAGTTGGCTGACGGTTTCGTCGTAAATGCTCTCGTGGCAGATCACCCGGGTGGGGGCGGTACAGATCTGGCCGCTATGGAAGCCCCACACGGTGACGATGCCACCGACCGCGGCGCCCACGTCGGCGTCCTCGCACATGATGAGTGCGCCCTTTCCGCCCAGTTCCATCAGCACTCGCTTTATCGTCTTGGCGCCAGTCTCGTAAATCTGGGCGCCAACTCCGGTACTACCGGTGAAGCTGACCATGTTGACATCGGGCGACTCCACCAGGGCTGACGGGGCCTCGGGGCCGGAGCTGGTGATGATGTTGGCCACTCCCGGCGGCAACACGTCGTGCAGGATTTCGCCAAGGCGAAGAATGGCCAGCGGATCTTGCGGGGCCGGCTTGATGATGCAGGTGTTGCCCATGGCCAGCGCCGGCGCAATCTTGCCAGCCATGTTGGTGAGCGGGAAGTTGTAGGAGGTGATGGCGGTAACCACCCCCGCTGGCGGACGAAGCACCTCGGCGCTCATCAGGCCAGGTTCCGACAACGGGCTTTTGGCCACCGCCACCGGGTTGAGTTGCTCGGAGAAGTCGTACGGCTTGGCGTAGTAGCGGAAGCGGTCCTCGAGCGCAGAGACCTGAAGGGTTTCGGCGATGCGTTGGGTGGCACCGGTTTCGGCCTGTACCAACTCAACCCAACCCGGGGTGGACTCGCCGAGTCGGGTCGCAATCTCGCCGATCAGCTCACAGCGCTTTGCGTATGGCGTGTTCTTCCAGCCGTTCAGCGCTTCCTTCGCTGCCGCGGCGGCGGAGTTGGCCTGGTCGACGGTCGCTTCCGGAGCGTGGCCCACCAGCTCGGTGGTGTTGGGGTTGATGATGTCGTAGGTGCCGCCGGCGGGCTCGACCCACTCACCGCCGATCAGCAGCTTCCATTCCTCGTCCACGTTGATGGCCACGGCTACCTCTTCGTCTCATGCCGGATCGGTCCGACTTTGTCGGCCCGGCCTGGCTGGCTGTCGTTTGTCGAACCGATTCGACCTGTCGATTTCGCAGGTGTCGCCAACCGGCCGATGCGGTTCTGGCACGCGCTGTGCCAGAACGAAACAGTAGCCGGATCGCGAGCGCCAGGCTTGTGCCGCTCCGCGTTGGATCTGTGCTTCATGGTTCCGACACGGTGATCGCCGACCGCTCAGGTAAAACTAGAGGGTGGCCGAGTCTTCAAACGAGCAGGCACCCTTGTCGAATAACGAAGCCGGACTGTCGAGCGGTCCAGCCAGTCGGTGGAACGATCCAGCAGAGGGCTCGACTGAATTGGTCGACTCCGCCCACAACCAGCCCGGGCGACCGAACGGTCCAGCCGGGTTTTCCAACGAGCCGATTGCGGTAGGTGATCTCCCCCGGCTCGACCAGGCGTCGTTTACACCGCTGGATCCGAGATACCTGAAGGTGTCGCTGTTGGGTTCTGGAGTGGCGGCGTTGACGGTACTGACCGTGACCGGGGTCGCGGCCGCGATGGTGGAACGACCGGTGATCCCTCTGATCATCGGCGGCGTCCTGCTGTTCCTGATCGCCCTGTCGGCCGCACTGAAGGTAGTGGAGGTTCGCCACGTCGCCTACCAGGTGCGCGAGCACGACATCTCCTACCGTTCCGGGGTGCTTTCACAGACCGTCCAGACTTTGCCATTCGTCCGGGTCCAGCACGCCCGCATGAACCGAGGGGCGATCGAGCGCCAGTTCGGCCTGGCGACTCTGGCGGTGAACTCCGCCGGTCCGGATCTCCTGATTCCCGGTTTGGCCGTCAGCGATGCCGAAGCGATCAAAGCGTTGGTCATCGAACGGGCGGGCAGCCTCACCGAAGAAGCGACGTGACCGATCCCACCTGGTTCCCCGACGCATCCCCCCAACCCGATCCGGGGGAGGCGACCGTAGACACGGACCACGACCGCCATTCACCGGCTGGTGCCGAGCCGCCGACCGATGCTGATCGAATTCTGCTGTCGCAGCCGCTGCGCCAGTCCCCGTTGGGCGTGTTGTTTGGGGTGGTGCGGTTGCTACGAGCCGTCGGGATTGTCCAGCTGGGCATCGGCGTTGTCTTTGTGGCCCGGGGTGGGCTCAGCGGTGTGCTTTTTGTCCTTGTGCCGTTGGCCGCCGCGGTGCTGCTGGCTCTGGCCCTGCTCTCCTGGTGGCGCTTCTCCTTTCGCGTCGAGGGTGATGAGCTCCACGTCACCAAGGGCGTTTTGTCCGAGGATCGGCTGACCGTTCCCCTTGACCGGGTGCAGAGCGTGTCGATCGATCAACAGCTGTTGCATCGGGTGCTTGGCCTGGTGCGGGTATCGGTCGAAACTGCCGGTGCGTCCGAAGCCGAGTTCGAAATTGATGCCGTCACTCGGCCGGTTGCCGAAGCTCTTCAGCGGGTCTCCGCTGATCATGCGTCCCTACGGGCTCAAGCGGCAGCGGCCCCCAACACCATCGATCCTGCCAACGGGGTCGATGGTCCCGAGCCAACCGCTGGTGGATCCGGCTTGGCTGCGCCACTCGGCGGCCCGTCGGTCGCATCCACCGGTACCGCCCACGAACCGGTCGTGGTGTTTTCCCACTCGCCGAGTCGGTTGTTGCGGTTCGCCCTGGCCTCATTCCCGAGTGCTGGTCTGATCGTTTTGGCTCCGCTGATCGGGTTCAGCGACGACATTGCCGATCTGATGCCCGTCGACATCAGCCTTCCTTCGTTGCCGGAGGAGCCCGGTGCCTGGCTGGTGTGGTTCATCCCAGCCGCCATCGCCGCTGCTGTCCTGTGCGCCGTCATCCTCAACGTGATCAGAGCGGTGGTGACCGATTGGGACCTGACACTCACGACCACCGACAAGGGCTTGCGCCGCAACGCCGGGCTGTTCTCGAAAACCAGTCGAGCCGCCGCTCTGGATCGCACCCAGCTCTTCAGGACCCGACAGAACCCGGCCCAGCGTCGCCTCGGCCTTATCCAACTGGACATCACGTCGATCGGCCTGCAGGGTTTCAGGCTCCCGGCTTGTGATGCTGCGGAGACCAGTGCGGTTCGCGATCTGGCCCTCGGCCGCAGTCAGGCGCTCGACAAACTCGATCGCCGATTGTCACCGGCGCTGGTGTTCCTGGAGGTACGGAACAAGTCTCTCCTCGTGGTCCTGGCCACCGGGGCTTTGTCGGCGGCCTTTGGTTGGGCAGGGCTCGCCCTCCTTCTGGTGATCCCGCTGGTTTGGGTTCTGAGCCGCCGCTACGTTCACCGATACCGGTGGGGTTTCTCCCGCACCACCATCGGCACCAGCTCCGAGGTGGTGGCGCGCGCCACCAGGGAGATGCTTTGGCGCAAGGTCAACCATGTCGATGTTTCGCAGTCGTTCTTTCAGCGGCGCCGCGGCTTGGCATCGATCACGCTCAGCGCCGCCTCCGGCAACGTCAACATTCCGATGATTTCAGCCGAAGACGCCTGGGCCCTGCGGGACTTCGCTTTGGCCCAGGTCGAAACCGATTCCCACGCCTGGATGTAGACGTCGGGGTGTGCGTCCGGCATGCCCGATGGCCGCAGGCCCTGACAGACGCTCCCCTACCCGAAACACCCCTCCCTAAGAGCGCCGTGCGGTCCTTCTAGGATCGCCATCCAGGAGAAACTTTCTTGTAGCTGCTTGCCCGAAGGGGAAGCGGAGAGTCGGGGCGCATGTATCTCGTAAACACCGAAACCGTGCCGGGCGCGGAGATCACCCAGATGCTGGGATTGGTTCAGGGCAACACGATTCGAGCCAAGAACATTGGCCGCGACATCGGTGCGGGGCTAAAGAACCTTGTCGGTGGCGAGCTGACGGCGTACACCGAGCTGTTGACCGAGGCTCGCCAGGAAGCGACTGGCCGAATGGTGGCGGAGGCCCAACGGCTGGGAGCCAACGCCATCGTGAACGTGCGCTACACCACCTCTGCGGTGGCTGGTGGAGCGGCGGAACTCTATGCCTATGGCACCGCGGTGGTTCTCAGCTCCGCCCCAGGCGGGTCCGGTCAGAGCCAGTTTGCTCAACAGCCGCAAGTCCAGAATCACCCCCAGTTCCAATCTGGGCCGGCACCGGCGCCAACCCACCCAGCCGATGATTTGGCGCCTCCGCATCAGCCCCCGACCCCTCCGGTTCAGTGAACGACTTCCTCTTTATTCTCCTGATCTATGTCGGGATCCCGGTGCTGCTGATCGGCATCCCGGCCCTGATCGGCGTCTCTATGGAAAAGAAGCAGGTGGCTGCGCTCGATCGCCGCTCGGCCTCAGCCCAGGGCTTTCTTGTCACCGACACCACGGCTCCGCCACCGGGGCTCCGGCCCCAAAATGCTTGGCTGGTCGAGGGAAGCACCGTGGTTGGCGCCCATCGCGGCAAGCTCTTTCTCTCACAGATTCGGGCGGTATTCGGCGGCGAGATGAAGGCCATCACCACTACCAACGACATCGCCCGCCGCGAGGCGAAGCTCCGCATGATCGAGTCGGCCCAACGCGGCGGAGCGGTTGCCATCATCAACCTTCGGGTGAACCACTCGTCGGTGTCATCCGGTAAACAAATCGCCACCGAAATCCTGGTGACCGGCACCGCGGTGTCCTGATGGTCTTTAAGGACGACGGCTACCGCCGGCTTGAACTCACAAGGGATCTGGCCGAGTCAACCATGCTCGCCGAGTTGATTCGCAGCGGCGGGTTTGTGGTTGCCCTCGAGCCACAGGAAATCAGCGCGGCCGCAAGTGCACTACCGGTTGGGCCTCACCGGTTGCTGGTCCGAGCGGAGGACGAGGCCGAGATCCGCGCCGCGATTCACGAGTTCCGCACCGTGCCCGGCAACTTCGAAACCGTCGACGACATCGAGGACCTGATTCACGATGATGTCGAAGGTGACGTCATCGAATAGTCAGCCCGACCCGGCGAGGGTCGACCAGAGCGGCTTCTACATCCCCGGTGCGGGGTTTCTCAGACGGCGTCGAAGAACGGTCGCGCCGGAGCAGCGGCGCCACAAAAGAGACAAACGCGGGACTTGGCGTTGACCATGGCACCACACTCGCACTCGACCGGTTGGGAGATACGGCGGCCGTCGGCGAGACCGTCGGACATATCGAGTTCGTACACCCGACGAGCGAGTTGTTCGTCGGTGAGCCCGACCCGCTCGCTCAACAATTGCCACATGGCCTCGTTGATAAGCACGGTCCGATCGAACCGTTCCTGCATCTGGGCGGCAAGATCCTGAGCCTGACCCCGCGTTTCAGCCTGATCATTTTCGGCGTGACGGAGTCGGTTCCGATTATTTTGGATTCCGAATTCCTGATACAGATCCCACAGCATTCCTGTAACTTCGGCCCCGCTCCCAAAAACCTTGAGTGAGTGGCTGTATCTGCCCTCCGGGCGAGCCAGGAACCCCAAAGGCCCTCTTGGACCGACAGGTTCCCACGCATGGAAATGCGCGTCGGCCTAGGCGCCGTCCTGGAGAGCTTCGGCGACTACACCATCGACCCCGACGCGGTGCAGTGGAGAGACTCCATGACCCTCCGCGGTCCCCTCGTGCTCCCCGTCACCCGAGGCTGACCCGGAGCCCCGACCGGCCCGCCCCGGGGTCAACGACTGTCGTTCAACCAGGGGTAGAAGCCGGCCAGGGGATCCCAAACTGCGGGGGTCGCTGGCCGAAGCGACACAGCGGTCGGGCAACGCCTAGGATCGGCCCGACAACCGACAACCATCCAAGGGGGGCCTTGTGGAAGTAAGCATGACCGTCAACGGCGAGTCACGCTCCGGCGACATCGAGCCGCGTACGCTGCTCGTTCATCACCTACGTGACAATCTCGATCTGACCGGCACCAACGTGGGCTGCGACACATCTTCATGTGGTGCCTGCACCGTTCACCTCGATGGCAAGTCGGTGAAGTCCTGCACCATGTTGGCGGTGCAGGCCAACGACGCCGATATCACCACCATTGAGGGCCTGGCCGACAACGCCCAGGCTGCCGGTATCGCTACCGGCGATGACAACTGGCATCCGATGCAGGAGGCCTTTAAGCAGTGCCATGGCCTGCAGTGCGGCTACTGCACGCCGGGCATGGTGATGGCCGCCACGTCGCTGCTGGCTGAGAACCCGAACCCGGATGAAGCTGCGGTCCGCGAGGGCCTTGAGGGCAACCTTTGCCGCTGCACCGGCTACCACAACATCGTCAAAGCGGTGCTGAGCGCCGCCGGCTCCGGAGGTGACGCATGAGTATCGGCGAACCGATGCTCCGTAAGGAGGACGGCAAACTCCTCACCGGCGAGGGCAAGTATGTCGACGACATCAAGGCCCCCGGCGAGCTTTGGATGGGGATGGTGCGCAGCACCGAAGCCCACGCCATGATCAACTCGGTCGACACCAGCGCGGCCAAGGACATGCCGGGTGTTCATGCCGTGTACACCGGCGCCGAACTGGCCGATATGAACCTTTGGATCGCGCCGCTTCCCTGTGCGTGGCCGGTTACCGAGGACATGTTGAACCCCGAGCATTGGCCGGTGGCCATCGACGAGGTCCATCACGTCGGTGAGATCGTGGCCGTGGTGCTGGCCGACTCGCGCTATGAAGCGGCTGACGCCACCGAAGCGGTGATCGTCGATTACAACCCGTTGCCCGCCGCGGCATCGGTGGCGGCGGCCCGCGATGGCGACGCCAAAGCCCATTCGAAACTCGACACCAACAAGTCGTTCACCTGGGAACTCACCCCCGACCCCGAAGGTCTGGCCGCGGCCTTTGACAGTGCCACCCACGTGGTCACTGCCGACTTTGTCCAGCAGCGGCTGATTCCTGCAGCGATGGAGCCCCGTGGTGTGTTGGCGGTGCCCTCGCCTCACGGCGGCGACATCACCCTGTATTCATCCACTCAGGTGCCACACATCCTCAAGGTAATGATCGCCGCCACGACCGGCCTGCCGGAGCACAACCTGCGCATTATCGCTCCGTCGGTCGGGGGCGGCTTTGGCGCCAAGTTGAACGTCAACCCCGACGAGCTGCTGGCGGTCACCCTGGCCAACAGCCTCGGTCGTCCGGTGCGCTGGACCGAGACCCGGTCTGAAGCGGTCGGTTCCACCCACCAGGGTCGGGGCCAGCTCCAGCATGTGGAATTGGCCGCCGACGACAACGGCAAGTTGCTGGGTATGAGGGTGCATCTCGACGCCGACATGGGCGCCTACATGATGTTGATTACCCCGGGCGTTCCGCTCCTGGGCAGCTTCCTCTATACCGGCGTGTACGACTGCCCGAAGCTCGGCTTCACCTGCGAAGGCTATTTCACCAACCTCACGCCGACCGACGCCTATCGTGGCGCCGGCCGTCCGGAGGCCAGCTACGCCATCGAGCGGGCCATGGATATTCTTGCCAACAAGGTGGGTCTGGCGCCGGAGGAGATCCGCCGTCGCAACTACATCGCTGGCGGTGACGCCTTTGAGAACTTCGAGGCTTCGTCCACTCTGGTGTTCGACTCCGGCCACTACGGGCCGAACCTCGATCGGGCTCTGGAGCTGTCGAAGTACGACGAGCTGCGGGCCGAGCAGGCCAAGCGGCGCGATGCCGGCGACCCGGTGCAGCTGGGCCTTGGCCTGTGCACCTATGTGGAGATTTGTGGTCTGGCCCCATCACGGGCGCTCGGTGGCCTCAACTACGGCGCCGGCGGCTGGGAGCACGGCATGGTGCGAGTGCTTCCCACCGGCAAGGTCGAAGTGGTGTCGGGTTCGACTCCCCACGGCCAGGGCCACGAAACGTCGTGGAGCCAAATCGTCGGCGACAAGCTCGGCGTCGACCCCGCCGATGTCACGGTGCTCCACAGCGACACCGCCATCAGCCCGCTGGGTCTCGACACCTACGGCTCTCGATCGTTGTCGGTGGGTGGAGTGGCCCTGGCCATGGCCTGCGACAAGGTGATCGACAAGGCCAAGCTCATCGCCGCGCACCAGTTTGAAGCGGCGCCGGAAGATGTCGAGTTTGAGGGCGGCAACTTCTCGGTGAAGGGCACGCCAGCCACCTCGGTCCATATTCAGGAGCTCGGCTTCCCGGCCTTCACCGCTCATGATCTGCCCGACGGAATGGAGCCGAATCTGCAGGAGCAGGTCACCTTCGATCCACCGAACTTCGCCTTCCCCTTCGGCACCCATGTGGCCGTGGTGGAGGTCGACACCGTGACCGGTCGGGTGGATCTGATCGACTACATCGGTGTCGACGATTGCGGCAATCAGATCAACCCGATGATCGTGGAGGGCCAGGTTCATGGCGGCATTGTTCAGGGTGCGGCCCAAGCGCTGTACGAGGAGGCAATCTACGACGATGCCGGCAACCCGAACAACCCGTCGTTTATGGATTACCTCGTGCCATCGACGATGGAGATGCCATCGATGAAGCTCGACTCCACCGTTACCGCCAGCACCTCCAACCCGCTCGGGGTCAAGGGTGTCGGCGAGGCGGGAA
>CALAML010000218.1 GCA_937925845.1 uncultured Acidimicrobiales bacterium
TACGTCGCTGATCTCCAAAAACGCTTCGGCCGAGACCGCGACAACAACGACGGCGGCAACGACAACCCGGACGGCACACCAAACCCCTGCCGCACCAACAACAGCTTCCCCACCGGCACTCCGGTTCTTATGGCTGACGGCACCCACAAACCCATCAACCAGATCGACCCCGGCGAACAGGTGAGGGCCTACAACACCGACACCGGTGAGTGGTCCAACCGGATGGTGCTTGATCAGTGGTCACACCTCGACACCGACGAAATGGCGACCATCACCCTCACCGACGGATCAACCGTCTCAGCGACTGATCATCATCTGTTCTGGGTCAACGCTCAGGGTGAATGGATCGAAGCTGAAGACCTTCAACCGGGTGATCTTCTCCTCACACCTGATGGTGTGACCGAAGTCGAATCGGTCCATCTGTGGGACACCGGTGGCACCCTCGTCTGGGAACTTGACGTAGCCATCGACGACACCTTCACCGTCTCAACCGGCACCCGAGATGTGCTCGTTCACAACAGCGATGCTGGCGGATGGATCGAACTGGAGCCAGGAGACACGGTAGGAATTCCACATCGCAATACTGAGTATCTGTTCGAGCCTTCGACGGACCGGCTTGTTATCGCCATTCCTGGTCATGAAGGCGGGCATCCAAGGTTGAAGGAACTGGCTGGCCTCGGCGATGGTGTGATTGTTGGCGGCGAGCTCAGAACGGATGGCCTGACGTTTGACGAAACCAGTGGCCGCTACCATGAGGAATGGAGCGAAGCTATCCGGCTTCAGTTCAAGCAGCGGTTGAGTGGGCTAGGTTCGCCGGTAAAACATGTCAATGAATTCTGCTAGCGAACATGAGGCGTCTCTGAGAGTTGCCGGAATGGTCGAGGAGACGGTGTGGGAACACGTAGAGGATCGCGACTCCCACGAAATACTTGAGGTCGCCAAGCTCTACAAAAAAACCAACAACACTTCATGGTTCGGTGTAGATCGACGGGGTGGTTGGGTCATCATCGTCGAGTCGGCTACCCGGGTTGGTGATACGTGGGCACGGATTGGTGAACTGCACTGCGTATCGTTTTCCGCCGAAGAGCGAATTTCATGGCCGCTTTTAACAATGCTTGACCAAGACCCGCCCGAACTCTACGCCGGCATCGCTCACTGGCCGCTCGTACCGCCGATCGATAGCGACGAACTCTGGGACCTCCTGCCATGGAGACAAGCGGTCCTCAGTGCGCTACGTGTCGAGCGCGGCAACTACCCCGAACGTGCGGCGAGTTGGATCGACCAGTTGGGTATCGCCAACGAGTTTTCTGAGGAACTGCAACGAATCAGTCAAAGCGACAGTCCAAAGATTCCAACATCGCTTAAGGCCATGCTCGAACGCCTTGCCAACTCATAAAGCGGTCGGGCGCGTCCGCGGACGCGTTTCGCGCACACTGGGTGATCTTGGTTGTCCTGACTGGCCACCATGGGTGGTTTGGCGCGTCCGCGAGGGTGAGTTCTGAGACTCGGCTCCTGACCGGGCACCGCAAGTGGTGGCCGTAAGCCCAGAAAGGGGACCGACTTGATTGCACCGGGTGAGCAAATCACGGCCTACAACACTGACACCGGCCAGTGGTCCAACCGGTCCTCTCGCACCTTGCCGTGTGAAACATCTGGTAGCACTGCATGAAAAAGCCCGATGCTGAGATGTGAAAAAGCCCGATGCTAAGTGTTGAAAAAGCCCTATGATAACCTCATGGAGCTTGAGCGGGGTGCAGAACCGACCCTGATGCACCTGTTGGACAACGCCAAAGTGGTCATTCTCGAGGGCGGTCGAGGGGTTGGCAAGACAACTCTCGCCGGGCGGGTCGCTATCACTCGCGAGTTCAACACCGTCTTCGACCTATCCGATCCGGCTGACCGGTCCGCCCTCAATCAGGATCCGCATCGCGTACTTGCCGCCGCCAAGGGGCCGATCCTGATTGATGAAGCGCAGCTGGAGCCTGAATTGACCGTGGCGGTCAAGCGATTGGTCGACGACGAGGCTGAGCCGGGCCAGGTGCTACTCACTGGGTCCGCGAGAATTGGCCGCGGCGCCCTTGGTGGTGGCGACCCCCTTGCTGGGCGAGCTGTTCGATTGCGCCTGCATCCCTTCACCCAAGCTGAGTTGGGTGGCAAGCCGAACAGTGTGTTTGATCGATGGTGGGACGACGATCCAAAGTCATCCGTCTACCCGGAACTTGGGCTTGGAACCCTGCATGAGGTCATGACCACCGGCGGTCTTCCCGCGGTGGCGTTAGGGGTCAACAACGCATCGGCCCCGCCGCACGATATTCGGACTCGGGCTCTGTCGGCATATGTAGAGGGCGTGCTCACTGCAAACCTGGCTGGCTCCCGGGTCGATCGCAGTCGTTTACTCCGCGCCTTCCGATACCTCGCCGCCAATCCGGGACAGATTTTGAACGTCAACCGTGCCGCGTCCGATCTCTCGATGCGCGCCGAGACCGTGCAGGCGTATCTCGACCTCTGTGAGGCGAGCTTCTTGTTGGACACTGCGCCAGCACTGCGACCGAAGGCCCACCAGGTTGTCACCGCACACCCCCGCCTGTTCGTTAGTGATGTCGGACTCGCGGCTTGGGCCGCCGATACCTCGCCGGCGAAGTTGCTTCGGGATCCACGGCTGTCGGGCTCACTACTGGAGAATCTTGTGGCCAACGAGCTGGCGGCCCAGGCAGCCTGGTCAATGGTGCCGATCCAGGTGGTCCACTGGCGGGACAGCCGAAAGAAGGTGGAGGTCGACCTCGTTCTGACTCGTCCCGATGGTTCGATGTTGGCTTTTGAAGTGAAGTCGTCCTCGTCGGTCGACCTCGGCGATGCGAAGGGCTTGATCGCTCTGGCTGAAGCGGCTGACGGACGGCTGCAGCGCAGCTTTATCGTCTACACCGGCAGAGCTGTCCAGCAGCTCGCCGAGAGGGTTTGGGCCATTCCGCTGTCCGCTCTGATGACTGCTGACGCCGCTGGCTCTTAGCTCAAACAGTCACCACCGCGCAGGCCTCCCAGGGTCGACGACTCCCGCCTAAGAGCGTCTACCGACCAGGCACCAGCGCAAGCGAGTTGTCTGAGCTGGCGAGGGACGAGGCAAAGCGAGAAAAGTCTCACAGCGCGACATGAAGGAGCCCGGGAACCCTGCGGGTTCCTGGGCGACGACTGCCGCCTTGCGGCTAGAAAATAGCCATGACCGGGGCGTGGTCCGACGGCTTCGAACCCTTGCGGGCGTTGCGGTCGACCAGTACAAACTCGGCGCGGTCGGCGACCGATTCGCTGGCCAGGATCAGGTCGATGCGCATGCCCTTGTGCATATGGAACATGCCTTTGCGGTAGTCCCAATAGCTATAGAGCTTGTCGTCGTCGTAACGATCGCGAAAGACATCCCGCATTCCCCACTCCAACAGCGACTCCACCGCGGCCCGTTCCGGCGCCGTCACATGGGTGGAGCCGGCAAAGGACTTGGTGTCCCACACATCGCGATCATCAGGGGCCACGTTGAAATCTCCCCCCACCACCACGTCGTCGCTCGGGCTCACCTCACTGTCGATGCGTGCCCGGAGTCGCTCGAACCAGGCCAGCTTGTAGTGATAGTGCTCGTGGTCGACCTCACGACCGTTGGGCACATACACACTCGACACCCGCACCCCATCACAGGTAGCGGTCACCAGCCGGGCGTCGGGGTCCTCCTCCTCCCCATCACCAAAACCCAACACCGGATCGGCAAGACCAACCCGGCTCAAGATGGCCACCCCGTTCCACTGACCCTCGCCGTGGTGAACGCTCTCGTAACCGAGCTCGCCAAACTCGTCGGTGGGAAACGCGTCGTTACCCAGCTTGGTTTCCTGCAGGCACACCACATCGGGTCGAGCCGACCCAAGCCAGTCGATTACCCGGGGCATACGCGCCTTGAGGGAGTTGACGTTCCACGTGGCCAAGAGCATGGCCCCGAGCGTAGTCACCGCCATCTGCTGTAGGCACCGTCATCTGCTGTAGGCATGCCATCTGCTGTAGGCACTGTGTGACGAAAGATGTCGAAAGCAGCCGAAGGAAGCTCGCAGCGGCCAACCGACCCACGGAACCTGAATCGTTCCACCTGCCTTTTTGGCTGATCGGGGTTAGCGGGGTGCGTTCGCATTACGCTCAAGGGCGTGAGCGATCAAGCCCAGAAAAGCCAACTCGGACCGAACGCCTGGCTCGTCGACGAGATGTATGAGCAGTACCGGGACAACCCGGAGTCGGTCAGCGAATCATGGCAGGAGTTCTTCGCCGACTACCGGCCCGAAATCGCGGGTGCTCCACCAACGGCAGTGACCCCCGCTGCAGCTGCCGCGCCCGCACCAAGCCCGGCCCCCGCCCCTGCTGCGACTCCCGAGCCGGCCCAACCCGCCGCGGCCGCACCAACGGCACCGGCACCAGCACCCGCCCCTGCGGCTTCGGCCCCGACGCCAGCTCCCGCTCCCGCTCCGGCCGCCGCAGCTGCAACCGAAGCTGCTCCCGCGCCCCCCGAGCCCAAGCCCATCCGCGGCGCAGCGGCCCGCATCGCCGCCAACATGGAGGCCAGCCTCGAAGTTCCCACCGCCACCAGCTTCCGGCAGGTGCCAGCCAAGCTTCTTGAAGTCAACCGTTCGGTTATCAACGGCTACCTCAAGCGCACCCGAGGCGGAAAGGTCAGCTTCACCCACCTGATCGGCTACGCCGTCGTTCGGGCCATCGCCGATGAGATGCCGGCAATGAACGCCAGCTATGTGGAAGACGACGACGGCAAGCCGCAGCTGATCCGCCACAACAACGTCGGCCTGGGCCTGGCGGTGGACGTCGAGAAATCCGACGGCTCCCGCACCCTGCTGGTGCCCTGCATCAAGAACGCCGACACCCTCGATTTCCGCGGCTTCGTCGCCGCCTACGAAGACCTGGTCCGTAAGGTCCGGGCCAACAAGCTCACCCCCGACGATTTCTCCGGGGTCACCGTCTCGCTCACCAACCCCGGCACCATCGGCACCCTGCAATCGGTTCCCCGCCTGATGCCAGGCCAGGGCCTGATCGTCGGCGTTGGCACCATCGGCTTTCCCACCGAGTTCGAAGCCTCCGACCCGGCCACCCTCGCCGACCTCGGCATCTCCAAGGTCATCACCGTCTCCTCCACCTACGACCACCGCATCATCCAGGGCGCCGAGTCGGGCATGTTCCTCAAGAAGGTGCACGAGTTGCTCCTTGGCGAAGACGACTTCTACGTCGACGCCATGTCGTCGATGGGTGTGCCCTACGAAGCGGTGCAGTGGCGCAAAGACGTACGACCGCTCGACCGCGAACGGTCGATGCTGGAGAAGCAGTCGGCAGTGAACGCGGTGGTCAACAACTACCGGGTGCGTGGCCACCTGATCGCCGACCTCGATCCGCTCCAGCAGGAGCCCCCGTCGATGCCGGCCGAACTCGACCCGGCCACCTACGGCCTCACCATCTGGGACCTCGACCGCACCTTCCTCATGGGCGGCTACATGGGCTCGGCACCGCTCGCCGGCAACGACTCCATGGTGCTTGGTCGAGCTCTCGGCCTGTTGCGCGATGCGTACTGTCGCACCGTCGGCATCGAGTACATGCACATCCAGGATCCGGAAGAAAAGCGCTGGATCCAGGAGATGGTGGAAGGGGTCGACACCGCTCTCGAACCCGAGGAGCAGCGCCACGTCCTCGAACGACTCAACGCGGCAGAAGCCCTCGAGAAGTTCCTCGCCACCAAGTACCTGGGTCAGAAGCGCTTTGGCATCGAAGGCGCCGAAAGCGCCATCCCGCTGCTCGACGCCGTGCTGGGCTCGGCCGCCGACGAAAACCTTCAGGGCGCAGTGATCGGTATGGCCCACCGTGGCCGTCTCAACGTGCTGGTCAACATCGTGGGTAAGCCCTACGACAAACTGTTCCGTGAGTTTGAAGGGTTCATCGACCCCGACACTGCGGTGCAGGGCTCCGGCGACGTGAAGTACCACCTCGGCCAGAAGGGCAACTTCACCAGCCGCAAGGGCAACATCATTCCGTTGGAGGTGGCGGCCAACCCGTCGCACCTCGAGGCGGTCGGACCGGTGGTGGAAGGCATGGTGCGAGCCAAGCAGGACATCATCGACGACCCCGAAGCATTCAGCGTGCTCCCGGTACTGATCCACGGCGACGCCGCATTCGCCGGCCAGGGCGTAGTGGCCGAAACCTTCAACTGCAGCCAGATCCGCGGCTATCGGGTCGGCGGCACCATCCACCTGATCATCAACAACCAACTCGGTTACACCACCGCGCCCCATGCGGCCCGCTCCAGCCAGTACTCCACCGACGTGGCCAAGATGGTCCAGGCGCCGATCATCCATGTGAACGGCGATGACCCCGAAGCCTGTGTGCGGGTGGCCCGCCTGGCCTTCGCCTACCGCCAGCGGTTCAACAAGGACGTGGTGATCGACATGGTGTGTTACCGCCGCCATGGCCACAACGAGGGTGACGACCCGAGCTACACCCAACCGCTGATGTACCGCAAGATCGAGAACCGCCGCTCCGTGCGCAAGATCTACACCGAATCGCTGGTGAAGCGGGGCGACATCTCGATGGAGGAAGCCGAGCAGGCTCTCGACGACTTCCAGGCCCGACTCCAAAACGCCCTCACCTCCACCCGGGAAGCGGCGATCGAGGGCGGCGTGGCCAAGGCTCCACCTCCGGCCGACGGGGTACTCCCCCACATCCAAACCTCGGTCGACAAGGCCGAACTCGACACCATCTACACAGCACTGTCGACCGTACCCGACGGCTTCACCGTGCATCCGAAGCTGGCCCGCCAGTTCCGCCAGCGCGACCAGATGTTCGAAGCCGGCGAGGTCGACTGGGGCCTGGCCGAAGCCTTCGCCTACGGCACAATTCTGAACGGTGGAGCCGATATCCGCCTTGCTGGGCAGGACTCTCGCCGCGGCACCTTCGCCCATCGCCACGCCGCGCTCATCGACTACCAGGACGGCTCGGAGTACCTGCCGCTGGCCCACATCAGCGAGGAGCAGGGCCGATGGTTCATCCACGACTCGCTGCTTTCGGAGTACGCGGCGATGGGCTTCGAATACGGCTACTCGGTGGCCAACCCCGCCGCCCTTGTGCTCTGGGAAGGCCAGTTCGGCGACTTCGTCAACGGCGCCCAGATTGTGATCGACCAGTTCCTGGTGTCGGCGGAAGACAAGTGGGACCAGTTCTCCGGACTCACCCTGCTGTTGCCCCACGGCTACGAAGGCCAGGGCCCCGAACACTCCTCCGGACGGATGGAACGCTTCCTGCTCGCCGCCGCCGAAGACAACATGCAGATCGTCAACGCCTCGACCGCAGCCCAGTTCTTCCATCTGCTCCGCCGCCAGCACCTCGCCGAGATCAAGCGGCCGTTGGTGGTGTTCTCGCCCAAGTCGCTGCTCCGCGACCGACGAGCCCGCAGCTCGGTCGACGAGCTCACCTCCGGCACCTTCGAGGAACTGCTCGGAGACCCGACCGGCCCCGACGCCAACGCCGTCACCCGGGTGATCTTCGCCAGTGGCAAGGTGGCCCACGAAGCCATCAGCCACCGCGACGAGCACGGCCTCACCGACGCCGTCTACCGGGTGGAACAGCTCTACCCGTGGCCCTTCGACGCAGTGGCCGAAGCTCTGGCCGCTCACCCCAACTGCAGCGAGATCATCTGGCTCCAGGAGGAGCCGGAAAACATGGGGGCGTGGAACTTCGTCAAGGGTCGCTTCTACGAAGCCCACGGCGAATCCCACCGCATCCGCCGGGTCAGCCGCCTCGAGTCCGGCAGCCCGGCCTGCGGCTCAAACCGCATCCACCTCCAAGAACAAGAAGAGCTCCTCGCCCGCGCCTTCGAAACCCACGCCTAGCGATACGCCGCAAGATCGGACTAGCTGGCGGGCAACGGCAGCTGGAGCCAGAACGGGCGATCGCTGAGCTCCACGCGGTCGATCCACTTCACCCACCATGGCCCGCGCCGGTTCGGCACCACCAACCGCACCGGTGCCCCGTGGCCGCGCCGCAGCGGCTCACCGTTGTAGCCAAAACACAGGAACACTCCGTGGGCGTCACCGCGCGCGAACAGCCGGCTGTACCCGGTGTACGAGGTCACCCGGATGCTGCGACCGGGACGATCCGACAACACCTCGGCCAGCGGAACCACATCCCACGACTGCTCGCTCCGCCAGCCGTCGGTGCAGTCCAGCCAGGTGATCAACGGTTTGGCCCGAGCCGCTAGGGCATTGATCTCCACCGGCTCCCCTTCGATCCGGAGCACCCAATCGGAGAGGTCGCCCTTCGGTGCCTGGTCGTTGATCCAGTGGTTCGTCGGCATCCACCGCGGATCGAAGGACCCAACCTCGTGCGAACCGGTTCGGGCCCGGTAGGCGCCATCGGCACCGGCGACGCCGACCACAACCTCCTGCAGCCCCCATACCGCGGCGCTGGCCGCAGCCAGTCCGGCCGAGGTCACGAGGCCTCGTCGATCGACGTCGACCATCTTGGGCCTCACCGGGCGAGTCACCACATGCCAGAGAAAGAAGGGGATGCCGGTAAATCCGAGGAGGAGGTGGGTCCACATCGCCGACCAGTAGCCGATCCCCCACCACACGCCGGTGCTGTGGAGGAACCCCAGCAGGGTCCCGCTGAGAATCATCACGCCAAAGAGCGCCGACACCCAACGAGTGGCCCGCCGCCGCTTGAACCCAGTTCGCACCGGACCCCGTAGTTTGAGCGGTGCCACGCCAAGCAACACGATCGCGGCAACCGCATGAACCGTGGTTGCAATCCAGGCCTGGTCAAGGTTGAGCAGCCAGGAAGCGAGACCGGACAGAATCAGCGCAACAAAAATCATCTCAAGCAGCAGGTTTACCTGGCGGCCAGTGAAGCCGAAGCGACGGGTGGTGTTGTCCTTCATAGGTGCCGATGGTAAAAGTTAGACCCAACTCTAAGTCAAGGGATGAAGTCAGGAGATGGGCGCGGCCGTGGCCAAGGAAGCGGAATTGCTCAGCATCGGTGAGGTTGCCGCCTTAAGCCGGACGCCGGCCACGACGCTCCGTTACTACGAGAAGTGCGGACTGCTCGAACCGCCGCATCGAGTCGGCGGCCAGCGGCGCTATGAAGCGGCCGTGATCGGGCGGCTGATGGTGATTCGCTTCTGCCGCGTAGCCGGACTTGGTCTCGATGTCATCGAACAGGTGCTGTCCGATACCTCGCCGAACCGCCGATCCACGAAGGAGTTGGCCTTGGCGCAGGTCGAGCTGATCGACGGCCAGATCGCCAGGCTTGAGATGGCGCGGCGGATGATGTTCGCCGCATCGAGTTGTCGCTGCCCGACCCTGGAGACCTGCGACTGCACAGCCATGGACGACGTAACCGCCGAGTTGCGCGCCTACCTCGCCGCAGAACACGAGGCGGATCAAGCCCGAGACCGAGCCTGATGACCGGGACTGAGATCTCTTACGACAAAGACTCCGATGACAGAGGTCAGATATAGCCTCTGGGCATGGCTGCATCCTTTCCGCCACCCACGATCCGAGACGTCATCACAGCGAGCCACAAGCTTGACCCCGGGGCACCCGATCTACTGGCGGCCTACATCGAGGCCGGAGGATCGGCTGATGACGCTGACCCCGAGTACTCGCAGTGGTCGCTGCTGAGGTACGCGGTGGAGCACGGTAATGAAGCCATGATCGTGGCCCTGCTAGCGCACGGCGCTGACCCGAATCTGCCCTCGGGTCCGGATGGCTTAGCCCCCATCCACCACGCTGCTGAGGCCGACATCGATGTGACCATTCAAGCGACCATCGAACGCGACGATTTGCACTACGGGTTTGCCACCGTCCAACTCCTTGTTGAACATCGAGCCGACCTGAACCTACGGACTCCGGACGGCCAAACCGCCCGCGATATCGCGCACGCCTCGCACGCCGGAATCGCCGGAGACCACTTCGACCGAATCTTTCCACCAGTCGACGGGACCTAACTCACGTCTGGCCGCCGCCTGGCATCGGAGGGGGTTCGCCAAGACCGTACTAGCGGATTGGGAAACCGACGACCTGTTCGAGTTCGGCCAGGGCTTGGGCCGGGTCGGTGACCTTGATGGTGGTCATGCCCATGGCCCGGGCCGGTTTCAGGTTGATGCCGAGATCGTCGAGGAACACCGCCGCTTGGGGGGCCACACCGACCATCTCGCAGGCCAAGGTGTAGAACCGCGGGTCGGGCTTGCGGACGCCGACCACCCGGGATTCCACGATCGTGTCGAACAACCCCATAGCCTCGGCCACCGCAGGGTCCATCGCCGGATCGGTCGGGTTGGCAGGACCGGGGTCGGCGCCGTCGGTGTTGGCCTGGGGTGAGGTGGGCCCGGAAAAGTTGTTGGTGAGACAAGCCACCTTCAGATGCTCGGAGCAGCGCCGCACCGCAGTGACCATCTCCGGCCGCACCCGCCCCGACAACAGGCCCAGCACATCCGCTCCACGCACCTCGTGACCCAACGCCGCCGACTCCGCAGCAAAGGCGGCGTCGAACTCCTCGATCGTGACATCGGACCGCTCGAGTTGGGCCCAAGCATTGGTATCAGGGTTGGTCGAGTTCACCGTCCGAATGAAGTCCGCAGGCAACCCCTCCCGAACCTCAAAAGCAGCAAAAGCCTCAAACGGAGAAGAGGTAATCACCCCACCAAAATCAAAAAGCACAGCCTCAATCACCCGGGCAAGCCTAGCTCTGCCACAAGAAAGACCCGTCGGCCAAAAAGTTTGTAGTTTTCCGGGTCAGACCCCGAAAACTACAAACTTTGTGCGCACTGCCAAGGCGTGTCCCCAGGTCCGGAGAGCGCAGCGAGTTGCCCGAGTGGAGCGACGGAGGAGCGTCGCACTTCGCCAGAAGTGCGCACGAGACAAAATCCGCAGAGGCGGTCGAGGAGGCCCCCCAGGGGCCGACGGATCCGCCCTGCGGCAATGAACGAGCGCGGGCACGCCCTTGCAGCCTCGAATCCGTCGTCAGCTGCAAGGGTTAGCGGCTCCCGCCACGTGCGCTTGTGCAGTGAAGGACGCCATTGTCCCCCTCAGCACGATGGCGCCACCGTAGAAAATCGACGGCAACGGGCCAATGAGCGAATTTGCCCAGCCACGCGACGTGGTGTCCGGAACCCGTTGATCCACGGGCCAAACGCCCCCCAACCTCAAACTGAACACAGTGCAGATATCGAAAGGGGGAGCGATCGCCGAGACAGATCTGTGGCGGAATCTCAGAGCACCGGGGCGATCCGATGCCTTACCGGCTCGCGAACGTTGAATGAATCGCGACACTGCCGGGGGAAGCGGCACAACTTGGCATACCATCAGTATCAAGATTTGCGAAGCCGTCCGCTCCGCCCACCACGACTCTGACGAGTTCGTCTGTGGGGGATTACTACAAAGCCGGCGCTTCCTCCCTCTAACATCCGAAACGCAGGAGCACATGCCCCGAAAGAAGAATGCCACCCACGCTGTCGTGGATGGCTCCAACATTGCGACCGAGGGCCGTAGCAAGCCCAGCCTCAAACAGCTTCGAGAGGCAATCGACTACTTCGAAGACGAATACCCCCACGACCACCTGACCGTTGTGGTTGATGCCACCTTTGCTCACCGCATCGACAAGAAGGAACGGCCCAAGTTCGAACAGGCCATCCTCGACGGCGAGATGCTGACCCCACCAGCGGGCACCATCGGCCGAGGCGATGCCTTTATCCTTCAGATCGCTGACCGAGCCGACGCCACCGTCTTTTCCAACGACTCCTTCCAGGAGTTCCAGGAGGACTACCAGTGGCTCTTTGACGAAGGGCGACTGATCGGCGGCAAGCCGGTTCCGCCACTCGGCTGGATCTTCAACACCCGATCCCCAGTGCGGGCCCCGGGTCAGCGACGCGGCCGAGGCGGTGGCCGCAGCGGCGGTCGTGGTGGCGGTCGTGGCGGCGGCGGTTCCAACCGACGATCCAAGAACGCCTCGAACGACGAGATCCAAGCCGCCAAGCGCCAGGCCAACGAACGGGCCAAGCGCCAGATGCAGGGCGATGACGACGGCGAGTCGAAGTCGAAGTCCAAGTCACGGGGCCGCTCCAAGGATTCGGGTAAGCGCCGGTCCCGGAAAGGGTCGAGCACCGACTCGCTCAACGAGTTCGGCCCGTTTATCGATTTCATAGGTTCCCACTCAGTGGGCAGCGAAATCGAAGGCACCGTCGACCGCTTCGCCAGCCATGGCGCCTACATCGCCGTCGGCGACGTGTTCTGTTATCTGCCGCTCACCGGCATGGGCGACCCGGCACCGCGCAGCCCACGCGACCTCGTTGAACTGGGCGACACGCTAACCGTGGTCGTCGACCGCATCGATGCGCCGCGACGCGGGATCGACCTCTCGCTGAAGGACCCGGCCAAGGTGGCGAAGGCCGCAGCCAAGCGCAGCGAAGCGGAAGCCAAAGAGGGCGGGAAAGAGGGCGGCAAGGGCGACGACGACGGCCGCGACTCGAAGACGAAGAAGGCCAGCGGGGCCAAGGGTGAGCGGTCTCGGCGGATCAGGAGCGAGAGCGACACCTCCGACCGACCGAAGCGCACCAGCCGCACCAAGGCGGAAAGCTCCGACGACAAGCCGAAGAAGCGCAGGGTCAAGATCCGCCGGCTCGCCGACCAGCAAGGCGAAGACTCCGTAACCACCCAGGACGCCGATAAGCCAGACACCAAGGCGAAGACGAAGACAAAGACAAAGGCTGATCCCAAAGCCGACGCCAAGGTGACCGACCAAAAGGTGGACGACGCCAGCGCAGACGAGACTGCGGCGGCCGAGGAAACACCGGCAAAGACCAAAGCCAAGAAGGCCACCAAGAAGAAGGCCACCACCAAGACCACGGCCAAGAAGACCACCAAGAAAGCGGCGACAAAGAAGAAAGCCGCCGCCAAGAAGACAACGGCAAAGAAAACCACAGCCAAGAAGGCGGCTTCAACGTCCACCGCCAAGAAGAAGGCGACGGCCAAAAAGACGACCGCCAAGAAGAAGGCGACGGCCAAGAAATCGGCCTCCAAGACCACAGCTAAGAAGGCGGCTTCGAAGTCCACGGCCAAGAAATCGGCTTCAAAAGCGACGCCTCGGGGAACCTCGAAGGCCGCAGCCAAGCGAGCAGCCGGCAAGGGCGAAACCGCCAGCGACGAGGGCTAACCACCTCATCACCACCCTGCTAACGTCCAACGGATGTCGGCTCAGTTCATTTACACGATGTACAAGGTGGGGCGGTTCCACCCGCCCGATCGCGATGTTCTGAAAGACATCACGCTGTCGTTTTTCCCGGGCGCCAAAATCGGTGTTCTCGGGGCCAACGGCGCCGGTAAGTCATCGCTGTTGCGGGTGATGGCTGGCATCGACACCGAATACACCGGCGAAGCCAAACTCACGCCCGGCTTCACCGTCGGCATGCTCGAACAGGAACCGCAGCTCGACCCAGAGAAAGACGTCCAGGGCAACGTGCTCGACGGCGTTGGCGAAGTCGCCGACCTGCTCAGCCGCTACGACGCCGTGCTGGCCGGATGGTCCGACCCCGATGCCGACTTCGAAAAGCTGGGCGCCGATCAGGCCGACCTCGAAGCCAAGATCGAGGCGGCCGGAGCGTGGGATCTCCAACGCACCATCGAAATCGCCATGGACGCCCTTCGGCTTCCCCCCGGCGACGCCGAAGTCACCAACCTTTCCGGCGGTGAGCGCCGCCGGGTGGCGCTGTGCCGACTGCTGCTGAGCCGCCCCGACCTTCTGCTGCTCGATGAGCCCACCAACCATCTCGATGCTGAGTCGGTGGCGTGGCTCGAACGCTTCCTGCGGGATTACGAGGGCACCGTGGTGGCCATCACCCACGATCGCTACTTCCTCGACAACGTCGCCGGCTGGATCCTCGAACTCGACCGCGGCCGAGGCATCCCCTTCGAGGGCAACTACTCCTCGTGGCTCGAACAAAAGAAGGACCGCCTCAGCCAGGAAGAGCGCGAAGAATCGGCCCGTCAACGCACCCTGGAGCGGGAGCTCGAATGGGTGCGGATGTCGCCCAAGGCCCGCCAGTCGAAAGGTAAGGCCCGCCTCAACGCCTACGAGCAGCTGCTGGCCGACGCCAACGATGCCCAGGCGCGGGACAAAGAACTCGAGATCATCATCCCGTCGGGCGACCGCCTCGGCGACCAGGTGATCGAAGTTGAGAGCGTGGTGAAGGGCTTCGGCGACCGGCTGCTGATCGAAGACCTGAGCTTCACCCTGCCGCCAGCTGGCATCGTTGGTGTGGTCGGGGCCAACGGCGCCGGTAAGACGACGCTGTTCAAGATGCTCACCTCGGCCCAGGACGACTCGGCGGGAGCCGACCACAAGCCCGACAGCGGCACCATCACCGTTGGTCCCACGGTGCAACTCGGTTATGTCGACCAGGACCGCGACACGCTTTCTCCCGAGAAGTCGGTGTACGACGAGATCAGCGGCGGCCACGAGTTCCTCACCCTCGGCGGCCGCGAGATCAACAGCCGGGCCTACGTGGCCAGCTTCAACTTCAAGGGCTCCGACCAGCAAAAGAACGTCGGCGTACTTTCCGGCGGTGAACGTAACCGGGTGCACCTGGCCAAGGTGCTCACCCAGAACGCCAACGTGCTGCTGCTGGATGAGCCGACCAACGACCTCGACGTCGATACCCTCCGAGCCCTTGAAACCGGCCTGGAGAGCTTCGCTGGCTGCGCGGTGATCATCAGCCACGACCGCTGGTTCCTCGACCGCATCGCCACCCACCTGCTCGTGTTTGAAGGCAACTCCCAGGTGCGCTGGTTCGAAGGCGGCTGGAGCGACTACGAAGCCTTCGCCAAGAAAGAATTCGGCGACGAGCAACCCAGCCGCATCAAGTACAAGCCCCTCGCCCGCTAGCGGTCGGCGCCGACGGAGAGTGGTCGTCGAAACAAACGGGGCGCAGGTACTTATTCCGGCAGCGCTTTTGCCGATGATGCCATATGACACAATCGGCTTCGACCAAGAAATCCGCCGCAAAGGCGTCGAAATCCAAGGCGACCACGAAGGCTCCCGCAAAAAAGAAGGCGGCGGCCGAGGCGAGTACCACGAAGCCGAAGTCGACCAAGCCCACCAAGACCAAGGCTGCAGCCAAGCCCCGGGCCAAAAAGACCGCGTGGAAGAGCCGAGCGGTGCTGCGCACCGTGGAAGCCGGTAACTCGGTCGATTGTCAGGTCTGCGGCGAGCGGATCAAGTTCCGAGCAAAGATTCGCCAGTACCAGGCGATCTGCAACGTCTACGAGAACGGCAAGTGGAGCCACGTCGAGCACTTCCATGATGAGTGCTACGTCGAGGCTGGCCGACCGTTCGGCAAGCCGGTCGAGTAGGCCGGCATCGTCCCCCGAAGACACCTGACCCGGCGAGAGATCGCCGGGTTCTGCGTTTCTGGCACCCACTTCATGTTCGGGCCCAAGTTTCAGCCCGTGGGTCGCCCTGATTACCATGGACCGTTCAACCCCCTTTCTTGGAGAACTGATGTCTGAAGCCTTGATCGAGCCCCACGGCGGAGAGCTCGTCAACCTGCTTGTGTCCGACGACCGAGCCAACGAGCTCAAAGCCGCCTCAAAGGATTTCCCCGAGTGGGATCTCACGTCGCGTCAGCAGTGTGATCTGGAGATGCTGATGAGCGGCGCCTTCTCGCCGCTGCGAGGCTTCATGACCCAGGCCGACTACGACGGTGTGTGCAACGACATGCGCCTCGCCGACGGCACCCTGTGGCCGATGCCGATCACCCTCGACATCACCGAGGAAGCGGCCGAGGGCCTCTCGGCCGGTACCCAGCTGGCCCTTCGCGACGTTGAAGGCGTCATGCTTGCGGTCCTCACCGTCGACGACATCTACCGTCCCGACCTCACCGCCGAAGCCGAGAAGGTGTTCGGCTCGGCCGACACCAAGCACCCCGGCTCGAACCACCTGATCAACAACACCAACCCGGTGTACGTCGGCGGCACCGTCGAGGGCATCCAGATGCCGCTCCACTACGACTACGCCGACCTGCGCCAGACCCCAGCCGAGGTGCGAGCCCAGTTCGCGGCCAACGGTTGGGACAAAGTCGTGGCTTTCCAGACCCGTAACCCGATGCACCGAGCCCACCAGGAGCTCACCCTGCGGGCCACGGCCGAGATCGGCGCCAAGCTGCTGATCCACCCGGTGGTGGGCATGACCAAGCCCGGCGACGTCGACCACTACACCCGCGTGCGTTGCTACAAGGCCATTCTCGAGAGCTACCCCGAAGGCACCGCTGAACTCAGCCTCCTGCCACTCGCCATGCGCATGGGCGGCCCCCGCGAAGCGGTATGGCACGCCATCATCCGCAAGAACCACGGCTGCACCCACTTCATCGTCGGCCGCGACCACGCCGGTCCGGGTCAGGACAGCAACGGCGAAGACTTCTACGGGCCCTACGACGCCCAGGACATGATGAAGGAATACGCCGAGGAGATCGGCGTAGAGATGGTCCCGTTCAAGCTGATGGTGTACATCCCCGAGGACGACGCCTACTGCCCGATCGACGAAGTCCCCGAGGGCAAGGAAACGGCCAACATCTCCGGCACCCAGCAGCGCGAAAAGCTGGCCGCCGGCGAGGACCTCCCCTCCTGGTTCACCTTCCCGGCCGTCGCCGACGAACTCCGCGCCAGCTACAAGCCCAAGAGCGCCCAAGGCGTCAACCTGTTCTTCACCGGCCTGTCCGGCTCCGGCAAGTCCACCGTGGCCAACGCCCTGCTCGTGAAGCTGCTCGAGCGCGGCGGCAGCCGAAAGGTCACGCTGCTCGACGGTGACGACGTGCGCAAGCACCTGTCGTCGGAACTCGGCTTCTCCAAGGAGCACCGCGACATCAACATCCGCCGCATCGGCTACGTCGCCAGCGAGATCGTCAAGAACGGCGGCATCGCGGTATGTGCCCCGATCGCCCCCTACGCCACCGTCCGCCAGGAAGTGCGCGAGATGGTCGAGCCGGTCGGCGCCTACTACTCGGTGTATGTCAACACCAGCCTCGAAGAGTGCGAGCGGCGCGACCGCAAAGGCCTCTACGCCAAGGCCCGTGAAGGCATCATCAAGGAGTTCACCGGCATCTCCGACCCCTACGACGAGCCGGCCGACGCCGAGATCGTGGTCGATACCGAGAAGCTCCAGCCCAACGAAGCAGCCGACATGATCATCGCCCGGCTGGTCGAAGACGGCTACCTCGACTGAATCTGTTGAGCGCCACTCCGCAAGACCATCAAACCTGTATCGACGTCGCTGAGGCGGCCGGCTCTCTGCTGGTTTCACTTCGCGAGAAGCTGACCGCCGAGGGCGTCGACGGAAAGACCCTCAAGGACGAAGGCGACCGCCAAGCCCACGAGCTGATCATGGAGAAGCTTCGCGCGGTGGTTCCCGCCGACGACGCCATCCTCAGTGAGGAAGGCGCCGACGACCTGGCCCGCCTGAACGCGGAGCGGGTCTGGATCGTCGATCCGCTCGACGGCACCAGGGAGTTCAGCGAACCGCCCCGCTCGGACTGGGCGGTCCACATCGCCCTTACCATCGGCGGTATCCCCGTCGCCGGGGCCGTTGCTCTTCCGGCGCTGGGCGAAACGCTCAGCACGGTGCCAGCACCGGCGCCCCCGCCACCGATGCCGGAACGACCCCGCGTGGTCGTCAGCCGGACCCGCCCGCCTGCGGCAGCCGAAATTCTGGCCGAAGCACTCGGAGCGGAACTGGTACAGATGGGCTCCGCCGGCGCCAAGTCGATGTCGGTGCTGCGAGGCGAATCCGACGTGTACGCCCACTCCGGGGGCCAGTATGAGTGGGACAGCTGCGCTCCAGCAGCAGTAGCGGCCGCCGCCGGCATGCACGTTTCGCGCGTGGATGGCAGCCCGATGCTCTACAACAACGAGAACCCGTACCTTCCAGATCTGCTGATCTGTCGGCCAGAACTGGCCGAGCGTGCTCTCGAAGTGTTTCAGGCCAACCCGCCCGAATAGTCGGCCCGTTGCGGCGGAGCATCATGTGCGGATGACGAACAGGGGGAGATGTCCCCTTGTTCGCCACCGACAGCCCCTGATAGAACTGGCTGTCTACCGTTCAACCCCTTGAAGGAGAGCTACCCGTTGGCTGGTCGGGATGCTCGACAACTGATCTTTGGCGCATTTGTACTGACGGCCCTGGCTGCAGTGCTTTCCAGCGCGGGCTGGCTGTTGGGCTTTTCGGTTGAACCGGCAGCTGCCGGTGGCCCCGACGCGCCGCGCATTATGGCCATCGGCGACTCGGTCACCATGGGCGCCACCGACCGGGTCGGCTGGCGGTATCCCTTCCAAACCCAGATGCGGAACAACAACTGCACCTACGACATGGTCGGCCCGGACTCGTACCTGACCAACGAGGTCCGACCCGACACAGTGCGGGCCGGCTTTGACCACGACCACGAAGCCGAGGGCCGTCGGGACTCGACCAACATCGGCGGCCAACTCCGCCAATCGGCGCCCCGCTTCAAGCCCGACGTGGCCATGCTGTACATGTCGGTCCAGGACATCACCGCCGACATCGCCCCCGACCGGGCCGCCGACGGGCTCTCGGGCATCGTGGCCCGACTCCGCGAAGGCAACCCGAACGTCACCGTCTTTGTGGCCCGCATCGCCCCGCCCCGCCCCAGCCTGGTCACCCGCACCAACCAGCACAACACCGCCCTGGCCAACCGGGCCAGCCAGCTGTCGAACGCCACCTCCCGAGTCATCGCCGTCGACATGGCGACCGGCTGGACCTTCGGCGTTCACGCCACCTCGGATGACTACGTCCACCCAGCAGCCGCCGGAGACCAGCTGATCGGCAACCGCTTCTTTACCGCCTTCGACAACGCCGGGCTGTGTCGCCCCTTCCGCAACGGCGACCGGATCCGACCCGGTGCCCCCCGAAACCTGCGGGCGACCACAAACGGCACCAGCGTCACCCTGAACTGGAACGCGGCCTTCGACAACCAGGGGGTGAGCCGCTACGTGGTGCAGCGCAACCACCAGGCCATCCCCACCGTCGGGGTGACCGGCACCAGCTTCACCGCCACCGGCCTGCAGGCCGGGCGGGGCTACCTGTGGACGGTGTACGCCGTCGACAACGCCGGCAACCAGGGGCCCGGAGTTGAAGTGTTCAGCGGCAACGCCACCCGAACCCTGCGGAAACCCCGCTGCTGGTCGTGGCTGGCCAACGGCGTGCCTCGAGTTGGCTGGAGCACCCACACCGCCCCCCGCATGGACATCTACGTGAACGGCGGGCTCCGCACCAACATCGCCAACAACGCGCCCTGGATCGACAACAACCCGCCCGGCGGCCTGGCCACCTACACCGCCACCATCGTGGGCGCCGACGGTTGGACCTCCCGCCAGATCTCGTGCGGAGCCCAACGCACCGCCGGCAACCCCGGGAATCAAAACGCGGTGGCCGTGCAGAGCTGTGCCTCGACCGCCACCAACAACAGCTCGATCCGGCTCACCTTTGCGCCGGCGGGCAACGACAACGCCAGCCGCTATGCCATCTACCGCAGCCGCAACGACGGCCCCTACTTCTGGTCCGGCGTGGTCGGAGCCGCGGAGCGAAGCTTCACCAACAACAGCCTGAGCGCCGCCCGCTACCGCTACCAAGTCCGCACCATCGCCAACAACAACACCACCGCATCCCGCAACTGCACCCCCACCGCCGGCACCCAGCTGCCCCCGAACGGCGGCGGCGGAACTGGGGCCCTAGCTGTGGCCTCGTGTTCCTCCACCGCACTTACCAACCGATCGATCCGGGTGACCTGGACCCGAGCCAACAACGACAACGCCAACCGCTTCGCCATCTACCGCAGCCGCAACAACGGCCCCTACTTCTGGGCCGGCGTAACCAACACTCCCGGCACCACCTTCACCAACACCAACATCAACCCCGGCACCTACCGCTACCAGGTCCGCACCGTCGCCAACAACAACACCACCGCATCTCGCAACTGCACCCCCACCACCGGCACCCAACTCCCACCCGATGGTGGTGGCGGAACCAACGCGGTGGCGGCAGTCTCGTGTTCTTCCACCGCACTCACCAACCGGTCGATCCGGGTGACCTGGACCCGAGCCAACAGCGACAACGCCAACCGCTTCGCCATCTACCGCAGCCGCAACAACGGCCCCTACTTCTGGGCCGGCGCCGTCAACACCCCCACCACCACGTTCACCAACACCAACATCAACCCCGGCACCTACCGCTACCAAGTCCGCACCGTCGCCAACAACAACACCACCGCAACCCGCAACTGCACCCCAAGTGGCGGCACAACCCTCGGCTAATTCCGGGCCTACAAAGGTCGCCGGACTCGCGACCACTAAAAGTGGCGCTGCGACCACTCATTCTCTACTCTCGGGAGTATCAGTACTTCCCCCACCTCCGACCAGCCAAACCCGGCCCGAACGCGCTCGTGGTCATCTCTTGTGACCATGGCCATCGTTCTTTTGGCCCTGGCCCTGGTGGCGATCAGCCTGGTGGTCTTTGAATTCGGCGGCGAACGAATCGGCTAGACGCGCCGCTACAGGGCTTCGAGGGTGACCTTGGTGTAGGCGCCAACAAACACCGGTGTGCCGAGCGGCAGCGGCTTTTCGGTATTCGGTGCCATCGACACCGTGTGGTCGCCGAGATAGGTGCCGTTGGTCGAGTCGAGATCGGTCAGTGTCCACGACCCATCGGCGCCCTGGCGCAACATGGCGTGGCGATGCGACACCGCCGGATCGTCCATCGGCGGCGACAGATCGATTTCGGGATAGATGCCCCGGCTATCGCTGCGGCGGCCGATCAGGATCTCGTTGCCCACCAGAGTCACCCGGGACTCGCCCGGGTCGGGGTCCGGGAAGGACAGCTCTCCCCCACCGGCGACCCGCTCGAAGAAGTCACGATCCACCGAAATCACAGCGACGGTGTCGGGCGCCGCCGTGGCCTCGCCCGTTGCTCCCGCCGGGTCCGGAGCCACCGGACCATCAGCGCCCTTCTTAAACGCCGACTCGGGAGCCTTCCCGCTCGGCTGAGGGTCACCGGGCGGAGTAGTGGGCGGCGCCACCTCGCCTGTTACCGAACCCGCAGCCGCTCCGGCCGCAGCCGCCGCAGCCCCGGCGGCGGCAGCATTGGTGGCGCTCGGTGTTGAGCCACTCGGTGTTGAGCCAGAGAGGGCTCCGCTGACCGGATCAAGTGACGCTTCCTCGGTGGGCAGGGTTCCGGAGGCAAAGTCGTAACCGCAGCTCTCGCAGAACACATCCTCTTCGGTGCGAGACACCGAACAATGGGGGCAGCTCAACCCGATCTCCGACGCCGACTTGGCCGCATCACCCCCGCCAGTCGCGCCGGTCGCGGCAGAGGCCTCGGCGGCGCCAGCGTCGCCGGCCCCGGTCGACCCACCACCACCGGCGCTCTCGCTGATCGGGTCACCGCAGGTCGAACAGAAGTCCTCCCAGCTCGACTCATGACCATTGGGACACGTCGCCATCGACAGACCTACTTCTTGTTCACCCGCACGGTGCGGGTGGAGCGGACATCGAGGGCCATGGCATCAACCTGAGCCACGTCCCGCTTCAATCGAACGGTGCCGGTCTTGGGGTCTTCGACCTCCACCACGTTCTGGAGCAGCTTCACCGTTTCGGAGTTGCCGGCCTCATGGGCCAACTGCACGGCCCGGCCCAACTTCACCGTGGCGTTGGCTTCATCGCCAGCCTCACGGGCGGCCAACCCGGTGGCGATGGCATCGGCCAGCTCTTCCTGGCCGGTGTAGTGGGCCACCTCGCCGTTGATTCGGGTGGCCAGCGCCTGGTCGCCGGTCCAGACCGCCCGAACCAGCGACGCCGAAACCTGCTCGTCGTCAACCACCAGCATCACCCGGGCCGCCAGCCGCTCATCGCCCACGTTGCCCTTGGGGATCTGAATCCGGATGTGATAGTCCCGCGACTCGTCATCGGCCCAGGCGCCGAGCGGGAAGTCCCGCATCAGGGCATCGACCTGCACCGCCTTGGGCGTGAGGTCCTCAATCGTCGGCGCCACCTGCTTCACAAACTGCACGTTGGCGCCCTGGGGAGCCCAGAGCCTCAGGGCCACACGGTCGACGGCCTTGGTCATGGCCGCCTCGGTCAGGGCCCGAAACTCGTCCTCCATCTGGTCCGGGCTCGGAATGATGTCGCAGGTGCCGAGCAGCGCCGAGGAGATCTTGCGGACCTCATCCACATCCCAGTCGGCGCCGAGGCCACGGGCGTCGCACTGGAACTTGCCGACACAGTTGGCGATGGCGGCGTCAAGCTCCCAATCCTTCTCGTGCTGGTTCTTGCCGTCGGTTAGCAGGGTGCAGTGGCTGATGGCGCCGGGGCGCTGGCTCACCAACTCGTTGGCGGCCAACAACCACTTGCCCATGGCGGTGCCACCCTTCGGGCGGACCCGAGCCACCAGCTGCTTGGCTTCGGCCCGGGTCTGCGGGCTCGACTGCACCAAGCCCACCTGCTGGGGATACAGCGGCCAGGCATTCGACGTACCGGCCACCACGGCAAACCACACGCCATCGCGGATCACGTCGATGGCGGCCATGGTGCCCCGTCGGGCCCCCTCCATCTTGGCCCCGCCCTCTTCCTTCATGGAGCCGGAGCAATCGATCACGATCACCTCGACCGCTTCTTGACGAGCCTTGGTCTCACCGCCCGGAGCGGCGCTCACCGTGACCACCGCATCAACGGTGTCGCCACCATCGGGCAGGTACTCGTTCTGAAACACCTGCGCACTGAAGATGGTCATGTCGGGATTCCCTTCTTGTATTCGTTACCGGATGGACGCTTGAGCGAGTCGTTACGTATCCCCGTCGAGAGGTCGGGGTAGATCATGTCTGGGCGATCAACACGGTGATGTTGTCGTGGCCGCCGAGTTCGTTGGCCATGGCGGTGAGCGAGCGGGCCAGGGCCACCGGCGTTTCGGCGAACTCACTATGGGTCGCCACCGCCTCAGCCATCTCGGCCTCTGTCGGCCGGTAGTTCCAAAGTCCATCACTGCACAACAACAGCTTGCCGCCCGCGACCACGGTCCGGGTGGCTGTCTCCGGGTTGATCTCCACCGCGTCGGCGCCGATCCAGCGGGTGATGCTGTGAGCCCGAGGATCGGCCATGGCGGCTTCTTCGGTCATCACCCCTTCACGCACCTGCTCGGCGGCCCACGAATGGTCGAAGGTGAGCAGATGGGCGCCCTCGGTATCGATCCAATAACCCCGACTATCGCCGAGCCAACCAACGATCAGCCGGCCCTCCTCGGCGCCCGGTGCCAACAACAGCACCGACGCCACGATGGTGCACGACGGTGACGCTTCACCCTCCGGGCTCGGAGGCAGGGCGCTCACCGCGGCTTGCGCGGCCAGGATCGCTTCGACGGTAAGGGCCTCGAGAGCGGCATCGCTGGCGGCAACGTCGGCGGCCACCGACTCGGCCAGGAAGGCACTGGCGGTATCGGCAGCCAACTGGCTGGCATCCTCGGAATGGGCCGTGGTCGACACCCCGTCACACACCACCAGCACCCGGAAGCCGTCGCCAGTCGACATGGCGAAGGAGTCCTCGTTGTGGCGATGGCGCTTGCCGCGATCACTCACCCCGGCCAAGGCGCCGAGATCGGTTTCGGTGTGATCGCGTTCGGCCGGCTGCTTATAGCCGCACTGCGAGCAGTAGCCGTCGTCGGTGATCTCGCTGCCATCGGCGGCACACGACACACACGGCGGCAGTGGCTTGGCATCGGGGGTGGCGATCGGTGGAGCTCCCCCACCGGTCAGATCCCCACCACAGGCCTCACACCACTTGGCTTCGGGACCCACCACCTCGTTGCAGGCGGGACACACCGGAGCGGCCTCGGCAACTTCGGCAACTTCGCTTCCGACGACGGCGCCGGCGGTATCGCCCTCCACCAGCGGAGCATCCGGGTCATAGGGGGGATCCGGTGGATCCGAGACCAACGCGGCACCTACGCTCGGAGCCGGTGGCGCATCGGCCGCTTCCGGAGGTGGCGGCGACTCATCAGCGGCCAAGCCCTCGGCCACCGGCGGTGGTGGCGACTGATTGGCACCGGCCTGATCGATACCGGACTGGTCCGCGGTTGTTGCGGGATCGACCGTGGCGGGATCGACCGTGGCGGGATCGTTGATGGCGTTGCCTGGCTCTTCTTCGGCGGTGGGGTCAGACATGGGCGCTCACAGCATCGTCATCGGGCGGACCCGGTTCGCTTTGTCGATCAGCTCAATCTTGCGCTTGGGATCCGGCGTGTAGCGGGCCATGTCGCGATAGGAACGCTCCAACCCTTCACGGATCGACTCCTCGTCGAGGCTGCTCTTAAAGAGCCGCACCCGGCCATCGGGCGGCAGGGCACCTGACTCCAATGCGGTGAGACCCCGCTCCAGAATCTCGGTGGCCAGCTCGGCCCGCTCGGCGGCATCGAGTTGAATTTTCTCCACCGTCTGGGCCGCCAGGGAGAGCTCCTCGACGGTCGGTGGAGTCTGCGACCCGGAGTCGACCAGAGTTCTCGTAGCGGCCACCTGGGCGTCGTAGTAGGTGGCCGAACTGGCGGGGATGCGCTGGTAGGCGTCGACCGCACCGGGCCGATCGCCACGGGCGTACCGGCAGCGGGCCAGGCCAAAGGCGGCCGACACATAGGTTTGATCGGTAGCGAGCACCCGGCCGTAGATCTCGGCGGCCCGGTCAAACTCGCCGGCCCGCTCGGCGGCCAGGGCCACCGCCAGCTTCGGACCCCGCTCGCCCGGCAGGTCGGTCCACACCGCCGAAAAACGATCCGCGGCCTCAACCCACTTGCCGTCGAGAAGCAACCCGAGGCCCCGCAACCACTGCACCCGCCATTCCCACGGATCCTCGTTCTCGATGCCGGTCAGGATGGGCTCGGCCACCGTGGCTCGCGCACCGCTGCCGGCGCCCTCGATCAGGGCCCGGGCCCGGCGCAGCTGTACCTCACGGCTGTTTTGGATCTGTCCGCCCGAGGCGGCCACATCGATCAGCTCAAGGATACGGTCGGGTTCGAGATCGGGCAGGTTGGCCAGGAAGTTCGACGATGGATCCTCGGGGTCGACCTTGAGCGACGGCAGCACCCGCCAATCGGCCTCGGTGGCCAGGAAACCGGTATCGCCGGCCTCGGCCAACAGCGAGGTGAGCCGGTCGGCACCGAAGTGGGTACTGGCCGCCGCCACCGGTGTGCCACGGGTGAGGGCCACGATCTCCTGGAGCACGCCCAACAGCTGCTCGGCCATCTCGTCGGCCGACTGAAAGCGGTCGTCGGGATGGGGTGCGGTGGCCTTGAGCAGGAAGCGGTAGTAGCTCTCCCAATCGGCGAAGAGCGGCTCCTCAACCGGCGTCGGCAGGCTCTCCTTGTAGCGCCCGGCATGAAAGATGAACTCGATGGTCATCACCGCCAGGGTGCGACCAATCGTGTAGAGATCCGACGCCACCGACGGACCTTCGGTGGCCACCTCGGGGGCCTGGAAACCCTCGGTGCCAAAGATGGCGGCCTGCATGTCGTCGATGCGCATCACCGCACCGAGGTCGATCAGCTTCACGTTGTCGCCCACGGCCATGATGTTGGCCGGCTTCATGTCGTTGTAGACTAGGCCGCTGTCGTGGAGATACTGGAACGCCGGGAGCACACCCAGGATGTAAGCGATGGCTTCGGTGATCGGCAGCGGGTCGGGCTTGCCGCCGTTGGCCCGGCGTCGATCCTTCAGCTTGGAGTTCAGCGACTCGCCGCCCACGTACTCCATCACGATGTAGCCGGCGCCGCCGTGGGTAACGAAGTTGTAGATGTTGACGATGCTCGGATGCTCGATCTGGGCCAGGAACTGGCGCTCAGCGGCGGCGGCCGCGGCGGCGTCGGGATCGTTGGCGTTGAGCATGCCCTTGAGCACCACCCAGCGATCCGACACCGACTTGTCGCGCCCGAGGTAGATCCAGCCGAGACCACCGTGGGCGAGGGGGCCCAGGATCTCATACTGACCGTTCACCATCTCGCCGGCCCGCAGCGCCGGGGCGTTGGTGATGAAGTTGAACTGCTCCCGACAGGTGCCGCAGAACCCCTCGACCCGACCCGGCTTGTCGCCCGACGATCGGCCGACCGGCTTGCCGCACTTGGCACAGTGACGCTCGTCCTCGGGCACCGCCCCCAGCACCGACTGCACCTTCTCGGGCGTCATCACCGCCTTGGACGGATCGCCCATCGGGGTAGGCACAATCGTGACCAGGCCGGCGCCGATGCCGGCCCTGGTGGTGCGGCGGCTCGAGGTGGTTCGACGCGAGGCACTGGAGCGCACCGAGCCGCTGGCCCGGGTGGAGGCGCCAGGCGAAACCGGAGCGGCGATGGTCGACAACCGGGATCCGCCACCCCCGGCACCAGTGGAGGGCGCGGCGGCGGCAGCGCCGCAGGTGTCGCAGTAGCCATCGGAGGCGATATGGCCCTTGCAGCCCGCTACCGAACAGGCGCCGCTCGGCGGGACCGCAGCGCCAACCTGAGACGCGCCGGGCGTGGCCGTTGGGCGGGACGCCACACCCCTGGAACCGCAGGTGTTGCAGTAGCCATCGGTTGAAATCTGGCCCTTGCACCCAAACGTCGGGCAGTAGTTGCCCCCAGCGACGCTGCTCTGGGGAGCCGCTTGCTGCGGCGCCGGTTGCTGATGCTGATGTGCGTGCGAATGGGCATGCTGTTGCGGTGCCGCCGGCGCACCAGCCGGGGCGCCAGCCACTCCCTTGGACCCGCAGGTGTTGCAGTAGCCGTCGGAGGCGACGGTGCCGGCACAGCCGCCGGTCGGACACGTCAAAGCGCTCATCGCCAGCCTCCCGAATCAACCGTCCCCGCTGAAGTCATAGTCCTATCATGGTTCAACCAGCCGGGGCCCGGGTGACAGGACCCGTTGAGAGCACCACCGGCCGCTACCAACAGGGTCACTGCTGGTAGTCCCGCAGTTTTGTTCCCACCTTGGCCACCAACGCTCCGGCGGCAGCCAGGTCGGTCGGTGAGGTGAAGAGCTCGTTGCGGGCCTCGTCGGTCAGGTCGCCGAAGGTGGGCTCATCGGCGATGCCGAGGGCCTGGGCTTTGGCCTGGTAGCTGGCCAGCAGCCCCCGCAGATCCTCCCGACGATCCAGACCGTCACGGTTGCGGGATTCGGCCCGCTCCAGCTGAGCCAACATCTTGGTCGCGGTCGCCAACCAGGCATCGAGCTGGGTGCGCCGATGCTGCCAGTTGGCGGTGCCGTCGTCGTCGCGGATGCGATCGAGCCGAGGGGCCAACCCGCGCTGGCCATCGATGGCCTCGGTGGAGGGCACCCGTGCCAAATCGCCCGGAGAACTGATCTTGTGGCTGGCCTCGGAGAAGGCGGCCGCGGCCCGGGCCCGGGTGAGGCGCAGATCGGTCAGGAGGTTCTCGGCTTTCGAGAAATCTTCATCGAGCGAGTCGTGGCCGCCGCGCAGATCGGAAACCCGGCTGGCCTGAGCCGAAACCTGGCGTTCGATGTCGGCCCCCACCTGGAGGCTGACCCCAAGTGGATCCGTGCTCAGATCGGCCCGGGTGGCGGCAACCAACTGGATCAGCTGACGCACGTTGGTGTCGGAAATGCCGAGGGAGTCGAACTCGTCGGTGCAGCGCTTCAGGGTGGCGTCGGCGGCATCGAGTCGAGGCAGGAGATCACGCCAGCGGCTCTCCACCTCGGCCAGGCCGTTGGATATGGGCTCGTAGAGCTTGCGCATCTCGGCGATCAGCGCCTCGATGGTGACCCGATGTTCCACCGGTGCCACCGGCCCGCCAAGGAGGTCGCTCGACTGGGCCGACCCCTGCGCCGAAGCGACCGAAACCACCACCGAGGGGCCCCTCAACAGCTGGGCGGCCTGGGCATTACGTTTGGCCGAACCCCAACCCTCGTCGGCCAGCAGCTTGCGCACCTCGGTGAGCACCTGCGACAGCGCCCGCTGCCAACGCCACAGCGTTGGGCCCTGGGCGAAGGACGGGCCGAGACGCTTGAGGGTCACTCCCTGGAGCGACGAGGCCCGCAGCAGCTGATAGGTGGGGTCGTTGTCGAGCTCCAGCAGGTTGGCGGCGATGCGCTGTTCCGCCTCGGTATAACGCTGGAGCGTCTGTTCGATTGGCGTCAACGACCGTCACCTCCTGTCGGGTTGCTGGGCGGGCTGGGTTTTCTTCGCTGGACTCTGGCTGCTCTATCGGCTCTATCGATATTGCCGGTATCCGGCTGACCCTTCGAAACTACCCGGTTTGGCCGCACTCTGGCCGTGGTTCAACCCGGGAGCCTTCCCCTGAGGAGCCTCCTAGGCCGGAACGGGCCCCGACCCGCCGTTTCGGTGAAACTCTGGACACAATAGAAGGGTGTCGACCTCCCCCGCGTCCAGCACGCCATCCACACCCTCACCCACCGGTTCGGCCCCCGATCTGGTCCATGGGCCCTTCACCGACGACCCACCCTGGCTGATCGATCCCGACAACCTGGCCTGGAAGAAGGACCTCGACGGGGTTCGTGACCTGGTGCGGCGCGAGGTGCCGAAGCTGGTCAAGCCCCGCCGACTGCCCGAACCGCAGCGGCTGGCGGTGGTCGGGCGCCATCTCGGGCTCGGCGTGGCCCGCTGGTACGTGGGCGCCCGCCGCAAAGGCGGCGAAACCTCCCGGGCCGACCTGTCTCGGCGGCTTCGGCTAGCGGCCGAGAAGCTGGGACCCACCTACATCAAGCTGGGCCAGATCATCTCGTCGGGAGAAGGGCTGTTCCCGGCCGAACTGGTCGACGAGTTCAAGAAATGCCGCGACCAGGTGCCGCCCCAATCGTTCGCCGACGTGCGCCGCGTGCTCGAATCCGAACTCGGCGCACCGCTCGAAACCGTGTTCTCCACCTTCGAGCGGGAGCCGCTGGCCGCGGCTTCGATCGCCCAGGTGCACCGGGCCACCCTCAAAACCGGCGAAGACGTGGTGGTGAAGGTGCAGCGGGCCACCGTGGCCGAACTGGTGCACACCGACATCAAGGTGCTGGCCTGGCTGGCCCCGTTCCTGGTGGGCCGCATCCCGATCGCGGCCCTCACCAACCCGCCCGCGCTGGTGGAGCTGTTCACCGAGACCATCACCGAGGAACTCGACTTCCGCCTCGAAGCCGAGAACATGCTCGACGTCGGCCGCAGCCTGCTCGACCTCGACCAGCACTTCTTTGTGATCGCCCGCCCCCACCCCACCCTGGTGACCAAGCGCATGCTGGTGATGGAGCGGCTCGAGGGCTTCGCCTTCGATGATGTCGACGGCATGGTCAACGCCGGCATCGACACCGTGCAGGTGGTGCGCTCCGGCATGGTCGCCTTCCTCGAAGGAGCGCTGCTCACCGGCGTGTTCCACGGCGACCTCCACGGCGGCAACCTGTTTGTGCTTGAAGACGCCCGGGCCGCGCTGTTGGACTTCGGCATCACCGGCCGCATGTCGCCCCGCAAGCGGGCCGCCTTCCTCCGGCTGTTGATGGCGGCCACCATGAACGACGCCAAAGGCCAGGTCGAGGCGATGTGCGAGCTCGGCGCCCTGCCGCGGGACTCCGACGTCGACGCGGTAGTGGCCGACCTCGGCCTCGAAGGGGAACCGATCGACCCCACCAAACTCACCCCCGACGAACTGATCGCCGAAGTGCAGCGCCTGGTGAAATCGCTGCTGGCCTACGGCGCCCGACTGCCCAAGGAGCTGATGCTGTTCATCAAGAACCTCATCTTCCTCGACGGCGCCATCGCGGCCATGGCCCCCGACCTTGACCTCTTCGCCGAACTCCTTCACATCTCCACCCACTTCGCCACCAACCACGGCCAACGCATCGCCGCGGAGATCGGGGTCGACCCCGAGAGCTACGAGATGGACCTCGACGGAGTAAAGGGCAGCTTCGGAGTCGACCCCGCAACCGAAAGCTTCACCTACCGCGACCTGCTGGCCCAGCGAGAACTCATCCGCAAACGCATGTCCGACCACCATCACGGCAACTAGCAGGTAGAGCCTCCCACCCCGGCCCAGAGTCGCTCCGATTCAGGGCAGCAGGCGGAGATCACCGAGAGTCGACTGCACCACCGTGAAGTGGCGCCGGTCGAGCGTCGCGATGTTCGGGATGGCGAGTCGTTCCGCAGCGGCGATGACCGAAGCGTCGGCCGTGCCCAGGGGAAGGTCCCGGTACCGCGCCACAAGCTCAGCGATCCGCATCCAGTCGCCGGCGTGTACGTGTTCGGCAAGGAGGTTGCCCGCGGCCAGATCATTACCAGCGCGTCGCTGCCACAGGACGTCGGCTCGGCGTCGGTATAGCTTGGGGCAACATCTCACATCAGACATGCGACATGGGCACGATCCTGGGGATCGGGAAAGAGGAAACTGTGAAGGTCGATACCGGACTCGGCGGATTGCACCTTGCGGGCGAAAGCGCCAAAGCCTCGGAGGCCGCGGGTTACGACGGGCTCTGGACCGCGGAAACGGCCCACGATCCGTTCCTACCAATCGCCCTGGGCTCACAAACCACCAGCACCGCACAGCTCGGCACCAGCATCGCCGTGGCCTTCGCCCGTAACCCGATGCTGCTGGCCAACCTGGGCTGGGACCTCCAGGCCCTCAGCAACGGCCGCTTCATGCTCGGCCTTGGCAGCCAGATCAAACCCCACATCCAAAAGCGCTTCTCGATGGAGTGGTCGAGCCCGGCGGCCCGGATGCGGGAGATGGTCCTGGCCATCCGCGCCATCTGGGACACCTGGCAAAACGGCACCAAGCTCGACTTCCGGGGCGACTTCTACACCCACACCATCATGACGCCGTTCTTCACCCCCGACGCCAAGGAACTCGGCGACTTCGGTCCGCCAAAGATCTTCCTGGCCGGCGTGGGCCCGCTGATGACCGAAGTGGCCGGTGAAGTGTGCGACGGCTTTATCGCCCACGGTTTCACCACCGAGCGCTACCTGCGGGAAGTCACCATCCCGGCGCTGGCTCGCGGCCGGGAGAAAGTCGGCAAAACCATGGAGGGCTTCGAGATCTCGGCGCCGCTGTTTGTAACGACCGGAACCAACGAAGAAGAGATGGCCAAATCGCTCGAAGGCACCAAGGCCCAAATCGCCTTCTACGGCAGCACGCCGGCCTACAAGCGGGTGCTCGACCTTCACGGCTGGGGCGACATCCAACCCGAACTCAACACGATGTCCAAAGCGGGCCAATGGGCCGAGATGGGCAATCTGATCGACGACGACATCCTCGACGCCTTCGCCGTGGTGCGCGAGCCGGCCAAGGTGGCCGACGAACTGGCGGCCCGCTTCGGCGATGTGGTGCAGCGCCTCATGTTCTACGCCCCGTACGCCTCCGACGAAGCGATCTGGGCCGACTCGATGGCCACCCTGAAAGCGGCGGGTACTCCAGCCTGACTTAGCCGACCTCGCCGGTCTCAGGCTTGTCGGTCTCCGTCTGGTCGGTCGCAGTCTTGGCCTTGACCAGGGCGTGGCGCTCGCGGATGTGGGCCGGGCGGTGGGCGCGGGCGTACTCGATGTCTTGGCCCATCACGATGTCGATCAACTCGATGCGGTCCGGGGTGAGCTTCCAGGCCACCGGCACATAGATCGGCAGGTCGAACCGGCGGAGTTGGCCCAGCCCGGTGTAAATCTGCTTCTGATACTCATAACGCTCCGACCAGTCCCACTCGGCCGGAGCAAAACCGGTGCCCGGATCCAGCAGAATCCGCTGGCGTAGCCCCCACTTGTCGGCCCGCTTCAGCTGCTCATCAAACCAGTCCACCATCACCGCCACCGGATCCCCGGTCACGTGCTTGAGGTGCCGGGGATCGGGGCCGAGCATGAAGGGCATCACCACCGTGCACTCCCGCTCGGCGGCAAAGGCCATCATCTCGTCGTCCTGAAGGGCATCGGCGGCATTGAGCACGGTGGCGCCGGCATCAAAAGCTCTCCGGGCCGTCTCCACCTGCCAGGTATCGACCGAAACCTCCACCCCGAGGCTCACTAACGCCTTCAGCGGCCCCTCGAGAATGGCCCACTCCTCATCCGGAGTCACCATGGCGGCCCCACCGTGGGAAGCCTGGCCGCCCAGATCGAGATGGTTCGCCCCATCCTCGAGCAGCTTCTTCCCCAACGCCAGGGCACTGTCGTAGTCGCTGGCAATCGAAAAATCGGCCAACGAATCGGGAGAGGCGTTGACGACGCCAAAAATTTCCATACCCGACCCTAAGCGTTCCCGCGGTCGCATTGTTCGGTCGGCGGAACAATCCCACCGCTCGGCGGGTATCACATCGGGCAGCCCAAAGCCGATGGTGAGCTAAGCGTCAGCAGTACTCACCAATGCGGTGCCTACCAATGCGGTGCCGCTGTGCGAGGATCGAAGAGCGTTGCCGGTTTGACGCTGTTGCCCCAAGAAAGAAGGACCGTGATGGAACTCGGAATGGTCGGACTCGGCCGAATGGGATCAAACCTGGTGAAACGCCTCACCGACGGCGGGCACCAGTGCTTCGTGACCGACATCAACGCCGACGCAGTGCAGAACGTGGTCGACGAAACCGGAGCCACCGGCGCCGCCGACGCCGCGGCGCTGGCCGCAGCCATGACCGCACCCCGGGCCATCTGGGTGATGGTGCCAGCGGCGGTGGTGGGCCCGGTGATGGACAGCCTGGTTGAACACCTCGAACCGGGCGACGTCGTGATCGACGGCGGTAACTCCTTCCACGCCGACGCCCTGGCCCGAGCCGCCGTATACGCCGAGCGCGACATCCACCATGTCGACATCGGCACCAGCGGCGGCGTCCACGGCCTCAAACGCGGCTTCTGCCTGATGGTGGGCGGCGCCCCCGAAGCGGTCAACCGGCTGGCCCCGGTGCTCGACACCCTCGCCCCCGGCATCGAGGCGGCACCCCGCACGCCGGCCCACGCCGGCTCCGACCACCTCGCCCCCGGTGAGGTCGGGTGGCTTCACTGCGGCGGACCGGGCTCGGGCCATTTTGTGAAGATGGTCCACAACGGCATCGAATACGGCATGATGGCGGCCTTCGCCGAAGGCTTTTCGGTGCTGAATGAGGCCAACCTCGGCGCCGAGGAGCGCGAGGCCGACGCCGAGACGGCACCGCTGCGTAATCCCGAGATGTACCGCTACGACATCAACGTGCCGGCGGTGGCCGAAGTGTGGCGCCGCGGCAGCGTGGTGGGCTCGTGGCTGCTGGACCTCACCGCCGACGAAATGGCGGACGATCCCGAACTCTCGGCCTATGCCGGTCGGGTATCGGACTCGGGCGCCGGTCGGTGGACGGTCAAGACAGCGATCGACCTCGGTATCCCGGCCAACGTGTTGTCGGCCGCGGTCTACCAACGCTTCTCGAGTCGGGGCCGCGGTGACTACGGCAACCGGGCCCTGTCGGCCATGCGGAACGCCTTCGGCGGCCACCGCGAAAAGCCGGCCAAGTAGCGCCGAATCAACACGCCTGAAGAGCACTACCGCAGCCGAAACTGCGGCCCTTCGCCCCGTGCGGTGGGCGCAGGGTTTAACAAAACGGAATTGTCTGATACCAATGGCAGGGCCGACGAGGACCTGCCGAACTCGAAGGATGCACCTGTGAGCAAAGCTGATGTTCTGCTGCTCTTTGGGGCCAGCGGAGACCTGGCCTACAAGAAGCTGTTTCCGGCCCTGTACGGCCTGGCCGTCGAGGGGCGCCTCGGCATATCCATCATCGGCATCGGCCGATCGAAATGGTCGGCGACCGACCTGGCCGACCGGGCCCGAGCGTCGATCACCGAACACGTCGACAACCCCGACCCGGCCAAGGTCGACGAAGTGGCCAACGCGTGTGACTTCGTAAGCGGCGACTACCGCAGCCAGGAAACCTTCGACGCCATCGGCGCCGCCATCGCCGACGCCCAAACCCCGATGGCGTTCCTCGCCATCCCGCCCGAACTCTTCGACGACGTGGCCGTGGGCCTGGCTTCGGTGGGTATTGCCGATGCTGGCCGCATCGTGGTGGAGAAGCCGTTCGGCCGCGATCTCGAATCGGCAGAGCAACTCAACACTATTCTCCACAAGCACTTCCATGAAGACGACATCTTCCGCATCGACCACTTCCTGGGCAAGGAGCCGGTGCAGAACCTGATGGTGTTCCGGTTCGCCAACTCGATGTTTGAACCGATCTGGAACCGCCACCACATCGAATCGGTACAGATCACCATGGCCGAATCGTTTGGCATCGAAGGCCGCGGCGGCTTCTACGACGAAGTCGGAGCCATCCGCGACGTGGTGCAAAACCACCTGCTCCAGATGGTGGCCCTGCTCGCCATGGAGCCGCCAGCATCGTCCGACCCCAAAGCCCTCCGCGACGAAAAGGTAAAGGTGTTCCAGGCCATGCGCACCGTCGACCCGGCTTCGGTGGTACGAGGTCAGGTCGAGGGCTACCGCGATGAGGAAGGTGTGGCCGCCGGCTCCGACACCGAGACCTACGCGGCGATGGTGGTGGAGATCGACTCCTGGCGCTGGGCTGGCGTTCCGTTCTTTATCCGCACCGGCAAGGCTCTGGCCGAAACCCGCACCGAAGCCATTGTGGAGTTCAAGGCCCCGCCGCGTTTGCTCTTCGCCGAAGAAGGCCACCAGCCCAAGGCCAACACCATCCGCTTTACGCTGAAGCCGGCCGACCAGATCGGCATCTGCCTCCAAGCCAAACGACCCGGCTCCGGGCTGGTCAGCGGCCCGATCGGGTTCGAGGTGGACCACGACGAATCGTTCGGCACGAAAAGCCGCGACGCCTACCATCGCCTGCTGGGCGATGCCCTGACGGGCGACTCCACCCTCTTCGCCCGCCAAGACGGGGTGGAGGAAAGCTGGAGGGTGATCGACCAGGTGCTGGCCAGCCCCAACCCCGTTGTGACTTACCCGGCCGGCTCGTGGGGTCCGCCCGAAGCCGATGATCTTCTCCCTGGCCATCAACTGTGGGACGCGTCGCTGATCGGCGACGCGCCGCCAGACCAACCATGAACCTCTGGCTCGCTGAGGATGGGGTAGACGCGGCCTCCATGGCCGCCCGATTGGTGTCGCAGGCATCGATCACCATGGGCCTCATCCAACCGCGGGTCAACGTGGCCTTCAGCGGCGGCAGCACGCCGGCGCCGATGCTGGCCGAGCTCGCCGCCAACGACGAAATTCCCTGGGCCAAGATGATGGTGTGGCAGGTCGATGAGCGCATCGCCCCCGACCACCACCGAGACCGCAACCACACCCAACTCACCCGCGCCCTCAAAGGGCGCATCACCGCCAGAAACTTCCAGGCCATGCCGGTGGGCCAACTCTCCGACGCCGAAAGCGACGGACTCCTCACCGCGGCCCACCACTACTCGGTGGCCCTGCGACATCTCGCTGGTCGACCGCCCGTGCTCGATGTGGTCCACCTCGGGCTCGGCAGCGACGGCCACACCGCATCGCTGCTCCCCTACGACGACGCCCTCGACGTGACCCGCCTCGACGTCACCATCAGCCGCCGCCACCAGGGCCGGCGACGAATGACCCTCACCGCGCCGGTGCTGCAAAACGCCCGCCGCCAGGTGTGGCTAGTCAGCGGCACCAGCAAAGCCGAGATGGTTCGTCGACTGGCCGAGGGCGACCAGGAGATCCCGGCCGGCCGGGTGATTACCGAAGACGCCGATGTGGTGCTGGACCACGCCGCCGCAGCCCAACTCCCCCAGCCACTCCTAGCGACGGCCCGCGACATCAGAGCTCTGCTCTAACCGACGGTGATCTCGAGGCTCTCCAGGCCGCGGAGGGTGAAGCTGTCGCGGTAGACGGGCGCGTCACCGGCCAACTCGATTGAAGCGAACCGATCCAACAGGTTGGCGAACACGATCTCGCCCTCGGCCAGCGCCAGATGGGAACCGAGGCAATGATGGATGCCCCAGCCGAAGCTCAGCGGCGGCGGTGGCGGCGGACCGCCATTCCCTGAGCCGGCTGACCCGGTAGCGAAACGGCCGACATCGCAGGTATCGGGGTTGGTGTACTTGGTCCGGTCCCGGTTGGCGGCGCCCAACAGGGTGACGGTCTGGGCGCCTCGATCGACCTCCCGGCCAAAGAGATCGGTGGTGCCTAACGCGGTCCGGCCGTTCAACTGCACCGGCGAATCGAACCGCAGGATCTCCTGGATCGCCGATGGAATCAGCGACGGATCCTGGCGCAGCCGGGCCATCTGGTCGGGATGGCGGAGCAACATCCACAGGCCGTTGCCAATCAGGTTGCTCGTGGTCTCGAAACCGGCGGCGTACATCAGCAGGGCGTTGGCCACCAGCTCGTCCTCACTCAGGCGGTCACCATCGGCCTCCACCTCCAACAACCCGGTGAGCAGATCGTCGCCCGGCTGGCTGCGCTTGTCGCTTACCAACTCCCGAAAGAGGGCATCGAGCGCTTCGAAGGCCACCATGCCCGCAGCCATATCCTCTTCGGAGGCGGCGATGTCGATCAGCGCCGTCGAGGCCCGCACATGGGTTCTGATCTCACCGTCGAGGTCGGGCGGCACACCCAACAGTGCGCTGATCACCGCCACCGGGAACGGGACGGCCAACACCTCGATCAGGTCGGCGGTGCCGGCCTCGGCCAGCTCATCAAGACGGGGCGCCAACAACGCCTCGATCCGCTCCCGAAGGCCTTCCACCCGACGAGGCGTAAAGGCCCGGCTCACCAAACCCCGAAGCCGAGTGTGCTTCGGCGGGTTCAGGAACAGCATCGAGTCGGTCTCCACCTCGGCGTCTCGCTGACGGTTGGCCCGCATCGAGCTTTCCGGTCGCTCCATATCAGGCTCGTCCCGACCCCAGGCCGGGTTCCGCATCAGGGCCTGGCAGTCGTCGTAGCCGGTGAACACGTCAGAACCGATCACGCTCGTGTAGTGGCCGATGCCGTCGGCCAAGGCCCGATAGTTCGGGTACGGGTCCTGACGGCCCTCCGGCGTAAGCATGGTGGCCATCAGCAGCGCATCAGCCTCTTCGACCGTGAGGGTGGCGGTGGAACCACCGGTCTCACTCCCAACAGCGGCCTCACTCTCCGGGGCGGAGGAACCGCCTTGGGCAGACGGGGACGGGTTCTGTGGAGTCGATGGCATGGGTGAAGGTTAGGAGGTCCGGTAGGGTGCCCGCCGATGCGACTCGTAATTGCCCGCTGCCAGGTCGACTACGCCGGCCGACTCGATGCCCACCTGCCGATGGCGACCCGCCTCATCATGGTCAAGGCCGACGGGTGTGTCGCCATCCACGCCGACGGAGGGGCCTACAAGCCCCTCAACTGGATGAACGCCCCCAACCGCATCACCGAAGCCCCCGACAAATGGGTGGTCACCAGCCCCAAGGGCGAAACCCTCACCATCCTGATCGAAGAAGTGATCAGCGACACCAGCTGTGAGCTCGGGATCGACCCCGGTCTCCAGAAGGACGGGGTGGAAGCCCACCTCCAGGAACTGCTGGCCGCCAACCCCGAAACCATGGGCGACGGCCTCCGACTGGTCAAGCGCGAGTACCAAACCGGCATTGGACCGGTCGACCTGCTGTGTCGCGACGCCGAGGGCAACGCGGTCGCGGTCGAGGTGAAGCGCCGCGGCGAAATGGACGGGGTCGAGCAACTCATCCGCTACCGCGACCGCCTCAACCAGGACCCGATGCTGCGCCCGGTGCGGGCCATGTTTGTGGCCCAACAGATAAAACCCCAGGCCCGCACCTTCGCCGGCGACAAAGAGATCGACTGCGTCGAGGTGGACTACGACGCCCTGCGAGGGATCGAAAGCAATGAGTTGAGGTTGTTTTAACGAGTTGTGAAGGTGCCGCCGGCTACTACGGTTCGGGATTGTTCGGTGTTGGGGCTGGCGGTGGTTTGGAACAACACTTGGTCGCCGTCGTTCCACATGTCGACCTGGAGGGCCTCTCCAGGGAAGACCGGTGAGGAGAAGCGGGCACCCATGTGGCCGAAGGTGGCGGGGTTGCCGTCGCAGATGCCGTTGAGCAGGGCTCGCCCGGTGAAGCCGTAAGTGCATAGGCCGTGGAGGATCGGCTTGGGGAAACCGGCCATCTCGGCAAACTTGGGATCGGAGTGCAGAGGGTTGCGGTCGCCGCTCAACCGGTAGAGCAGGGCCTGGTCGGCTCGGGTCTCGTAGGTGATTGAGGTGTCGGCGGCCCGGTCCGGCATCTCCACTTTGCCGCCGCTTGGGCCGGCATCGCCACCAAAGCCACCCTCACCGCGGAAGAAGAGGCTCATCCGGGTGGTCCACAGCGGGGATCCACCCTCACCGGTGGCCACGTTCTCCAAACCGACCACCGCGGCCTTGCCCTTGTCGTAGATGTGGGTGATCTTCGAAGCCACCGTGGCCGTCCCCTCGACCGGAATGTCGCCCTGGAGCTCCACCGACTGCTCGCCGTGGACCATCAGGGCAAAGTTCGGATCACCGATCACTGAAAAGTCCACCCCGCCGGCACCCAGCACCACCGGCATGGTCGGCAGCATGGCCTGGGTGACCTCCTGGGAGTTCTCGGTGGTGAACTCCAGTTCACCGTTGACCGGGTCGGCCACTCCACAACCCACACCGAGGGCATAGAGCAGGCAGTCCTTCGAGGACCACGAGGCCTCCCCCGCTTCGAACTCATGACCGACAGCTTCCGGATTGATCGTCATGGTCGCGAACGTAGCAGGAGCCGCCCCATCGAGGTCGGGCCGATGGTTGAGCCCGGTTCGTGATTCCACCACGCTGCGTTACAAATGTGCGTCGGTTTTCCACCCCGCGTAACGGCTTGTTGAAGAATGAGCAAAACTTTGGTCGAGCCCTCTTATATGCAACAAACCCGTGCCGACAGAGGACCAGTGACCGCACTGACCACCCCCACCCCAGACGACACCTACAGCGCGGCCGACGTGGCCGCCGAGGAGGAGTCCAAAAGCCATCGGCTTCTCTATGGGCTGATCGGTGCGACCACGCTGCTGGCACTTTCGCTCGCGGTGCTCACGGTGGCGTGGTATGTCGACGAAAACGACCGCACCGCCTTGGTTCGAAACATCGAAGTAGCCGGCACCGAGATCGGTGGCGCCGAACCGGCCGAGGCCATCGCCGCCCTCACCGCCTACGAAACCGAACTACTGGCCCGCACCGCAACCCTCACCTTCGACGGTGGCGAGCTCCAGACCACCCTCGGCGACCTGGGCGCCTCGCTCGACAGCGAAGCCATCGTCGCCGAGGCCTCTGAACTGTCCCGCACCGGTGAGTTCCCGGCCCGTCAGATCAACTGGGCCGCCACCTTCGTCGGCACCGACGAGCTGCCGCTGCAGATGAACGTCGACACCGAAACCCTGGGCGCCACCGTTGTCGACCTCGGCTCCGAGCTGGCATCGGAACCGATCGAACCGCAGATCACCGCCGATACCGACGGCAACATCACCATGGTGCCGGGTGCGATTGGTTACCAGGTCGACCCCGAGGCCATCGCGGCAAGCATCACCGACCTGCAGCCGGTCGCTCGCGGCGCCATCGTGATCCCGATTGAACGGGTCGCCACCGCGCCTAGCGTCTCCGACGCCGACGCCGAAGCTGAAGTGGCCCGCCTCGACGAAACCCTCCCGGTCTCGATGCGGGTTACCACCGACGCCGGTTCGTTCACCGTGCCCGGCGCCGAACTCCGCAGCTGGGTCGCCGCCGAAGTGGTCGATGGAGCCTTCCAGACCTCGCTGAAGGCCGACCGGGCCATGAGCACCGTCGACTCTCTGGCCGCTCCGCTGGTCACCAACTCAAACGCTCCCCGCTTCGACGTGAGCGAAGATGGCGAGGTTGAACTCCTTCCGGGCAACGCCCTCGGATGCTGTGGCCCCGAAGGCACCAACAAGATCTTCGAGTCGGCCATGGCCGGCGAAAACACCGTGGCCCTCGACCTTGTGCCCATGGGCGACTCGGGCGAGCTCTACAACGCCCTCGCCAGCTACGGCATCAAAGAGAAGGTGAGCAGCTACACCACCAACTACGTGCCGGGGCAGGGCCGAGTCACCAACATCCGCCACATCGCCGACCTCACCCAGGGTTACGTGATCGAACCCGGCGGCTACTTCTCGGTGAACGAATACATCGGCAAGCGCACCCGGGAAAAGGGCTTTGTGGGCGCTGGCGTGATCTACAACGGCCGCTACACCGAAGACGTTGGCGGCGGCATCTCGCAGTACGCCACCACCATGTTTAACGCGGCCTACTTCGCCGGCCTCGAATTCGACGAGTACCAGAGCCACTCGCTCTACATCTCCCGGTATCCCTACGGCCGTGAAGCCACCCTGAGTTTCCCGGCCCCCGACCTCAAGATCCGCAACGACACGCCCTACGGCGTGCTGATCTGGCCCACCACCACGGCCAGCTCCATCACCGTCGACATGTACTCCACCCGCTACTACGAAACCCAGGAGACCGGCCAGGCCCGCTCCAAGCGCGGCGCCTGCACCGACGTGTCGTCGTTCCGGGAACGTATCCGGGTCGACACCGGCGAAGTGATCAACGACGCCACCGTGGCCACCTACCGCCCCGGCGAAGGGCTCGACTGCAACGGTCGCGAGACAAATCCCGTCGACTGATTCATAGTGCTAGTTCGCTCCGCTCGCAGGGCTCGCTTCGCTCATACGCACGCCTGACGTAAGCCCGCTCGGGACGACTCCGTCGCCACCGAGCTCACTGTTCGACTTCCGCTTATGGGTTGGTGGTTTTGGTCGACAGATTGGGCACGGGTTAGCGCGGTTCCGGTTTGCAAGGGAGAATTGGTGAATGGGCGCAGAAGACATCGAATTTGGCCATCGTATGAGCGACGCGGATCAGCTCATGTGGACCATCGAGAAAGACCCGCTGCTTCGTAGCACCATCACCACGGTCATCTTTCTCGACGCCCCTCCTGACAAGGATCTCCTCACGGCGCGGGTCGATCGGGCCACCCGCGTGATTCCCCGCCTGCGCCAACGGGTGCGCTCCAACCCGTTGTCGATCGCCCCGCCCCGCTGGGAAGTCGACCCCAACTTCGACCTCTCCTACCACCTGCGCTGGGCCAAGGTGCCCGGCAAACGCACCGACCGCGACGTGCTCGACATGGCCGAGCCGATCGCCATGGAAGGCTTCGACCGGGCCCGACCGCTCTGGCAGTTCCTGGCTGTTGAAGGCATCAAAGGCAACAAGGGCGCGCTGATCGTGAAGCTCCACCACGCCATCACCGATGGCGTCGGCGGTGTCGCCCTGATGATGGAGCTGCTCGACCTCGAGCGCAGCCCGGCCACCCAGCCGGAGATGCCTGAAGAACCCCCGGCCAAGGCGCTGACCCAAGCCGAACGCTTTGTGGATGCTGCGGTCTACGAAACCAAACGGTCGGCTACCCGCACCCGGGGCGCGATCGGCGGCTCGATGGTGGCCGCGGCCCGCAGCGCCGCCGACCCGCTCGGCGAATCAGCCAAGGCGGTCGAAGCGGTGGCCTCCGCGGCCCGGCTTCTCGCTCCGGCCACCGAACCCCTGAGCCCGGTCCTCACCGATCGGTCGCTGAGCGTGCACTTCGAACGGCTCACCATCTCACTTTCCGAGGCCAAGGCGGCAGCCAAACTCGCAGGCGGAAAGCTGAACGACGCCTTCCTCGCCGGCGTCGCCGGCGGCCTGGCCCTCTACCACCAGGGCCACGACCAGCCGGTGGACGCGGTGCGCATGTCCATGCCGATCAACACCCGCAATGACAAGACCGAAGGCCAAGCCGGCAACCAGTTTGCCCCGGCCCGGTTCCCCTTGCCGCTCGACATCGACGACCCGATCGAGCGGATGCAGCAACTCCGTCAGCTGGTGAATACCAACCGCGACGAACCAGCCCTCGACATGATCGATGCCATGGCCGGTGTACTCAACCGGCTGCCCACCTCGGTAACCACCTCCATCTTCGGCTCCATGCTCAAAGGCATCGACGTGGTGACCTCGAATGTCCCCGGCGCGCCAATCGAGGTGTACCTGGCCGGCGGCCGTATGGAGTCGCAGTTTGCCTTCGGACCCATGGCCGGAGCGGCAATCAACGTCACCCTGATGAGCTACATCGACGAACTCCACATCGGCATCAACACCGACCCAGCCGCGGTGGCCGACCCCGAGTTTCTGCGGGAATGCCTCGAAGACGCCTTCGAACAGGTGCTAGCCGTCACCGGCTGAGCTCTTCGAACCGACCTTTTCCGGCGATCGACGGTAACAATAAGATATGAGCCCAGACCGCGATGTCGACACCGATGTCGATGACGTCGACGCCGATGTCATCGTTGTTGGCGGCGGGCCCGCCGGTAGTGCGGCAGCCATCGCCCTCGCCCGGGCCGGCCAACGGGTCACCATCATCGACAAAGCGACCTTCCCGCGGGACAAATGCTGCGGTGATGGCCTCACCACCGGCGCCCTGCGCGAGCTTCAGGCCATCGGCTTCGATCCCGCACGGGTGCCGTCGTGGAAGGTCACCGGCGATGTTTGGCTTCGCACCCCCAAGGGCGTGTCGATCGCCTATCCGCTGCCGCCGGGTCGGGGCCAGTACGCGGCGATCGCCGAACGTCAGGAACTCGATCACCAACTGGTACTGATGGCCAAGGAGGCCGGGGCCACCCTGCTTGATGGCCATGCAGTCACCAACGTCGTCGCCCGACCCAGCCACATCGAGGTGGAGGCCGAAGGGCTGGGCCGCCTCACCGCCCGGTACCTGATCGCCGCCGACGGAATGTGGTCGCCGGTCCGCAAACACCTCGGCCTCACCGCCGCCGGCTACCGCGGCGAATGGCATGCCTTCCGCCAGTACTTTTCGAACGTGGGCCCGATGGCGGCCAACGACATGTTCATCTGGTTCGAGCCCGAGATCCTGCCCGGCTACTTCTGGTCGTTTCCGCTGCCGGGCAACCGGGCCAATGTCGGCTTCGGCATCGACCGCGAACGGGTCTCAGTGCAGGACATGAAGCAGCTTTGGCCCGAGCTTCTGGCCCGCCCCCACATCGCCGAGGTGCTGGGCCCCGACGCGGTCGCCGAGGGCAAACACCGGGCCTGGCCTATCCCGGCCCGGATCGACGACATCTCCCTCACCGCCCACCGCACCTTCTTTGTGGGCGACGCTGCGGCCGCCACCGACGTGATGAGTGGCGAAGGCATCGCCCAAGCGTTGCTGACCGGTCGCTGGGCCGCCGAAGCGGTGTTGGAGAGCGCCGCCGCAGAAGGAGCTGGCGACCCGGCCGCAGCCACCGCCCACTATCGGGATGCGGTGGGCAACGGTCTGGTTGCCGACCACCGAATGTCGAACCTGCTCAAGGGAATGCTGGCCAGCGCCGCCGGCGTCGAGTTCTCGGTGCGCTTCAGCGGCCTCAACCACTGGACCCGCCGTAACTTTGCCCGTTGGCTGTTCGAGGACTACCCGCGGGCCCAGCTCTTCACCCCACGCCGCTACCATCGCCGTATGTTCACCCAAGACGGCGCCTACACCGATCGGCCGAAATGACCGACGGGGCCGAGGCGACCGGGTCGACCGAGGTGGCAAATGCTGCCGCACTCGACGACGCCGACCCGCTGGCACTCGAGCCCGCACTGATCGATCTGGGCTGGGACCAGCGCTGGGCCGAGGCCCTCGAAGCGGCAGTGGCCAACGACCGGGCGGTGGTGATCGAAGCCGAGCCTGAGGCCGCCCACACCGAGCCCGACGCGCTAGTAGCGGCCCGGGTGGTGCGAGTTTCCAACAGCCGAGCTCAGGTGAGCATCGGTGGCGAGGCCATGCCCGCAGTGCTCGACCCGCCCCATCCCCGACCCCAGCTCGAGGCCCCACCAGCCACCGGCGACTGGGTAGCCATGCACACCGCTGACGACGGCGAACGCTCGATCGCCGCCATCCTGGAGCGGCGCACCACCATCTCGCGTCGCGACCCGGCCGAACTCGACGCGGAGCAGGTGCTGGCGGCCAACATCGACGCCGTGCTCTGTGTCCACGGCCTCGACCGCCCCTTCAACGCCCGACGACTCGAGCGGCTGCTGGTACTGGCCTTCGACAGCGGCGCGGAGCCGATGGTGGTGCTGACCAAAGCCGACCTGGTCGACGGGGCAGAACTGGCCCGGGTGCGGGCCGAAGCGGAGACGGTGGCTCAAAAGGTGCCGGTGCTCACGATCAGCTCCACAAAACGAACCGGTCTTCAGGTGGTCCATGAGGCGCTGGCCCGGGGCCGCACCGGCGTGCTGCTGGGCGAGTCGGGCGCTGGCAAGTCGACGCTGGTGAACGCCCTGGTCGGCAGGTCGATCCAGGAAACCGGCACGGTACGTGACGCCGATGGCGCCGGGCGCCACACCACCACCACCAGAGACCTGATCCGCATCCCCGACGGCGGGCTGATCCTCGACACTCCGGGCCTTCGAGCCCTGGGTTTGTGGGACGCGGCCCAGGGCATGTCAAAAG
>CALAML010000219.1 GCA_937925845.1 uncultured Acidimicrobiales bacterium
CCGGCGTCGACTTCGGCCTGGGTGACGGGGATGGAGGTGCAGGTCCAGATTTGGGTTTCGCCAACCTGGAGGTTGCCGTCGGTCAGGATGCTTTCGCTGGCGATGGTGGGGCCGGAGGCGCACTTGGCGTCGGTGACGGTGGTGGCGTTGATGGTGACGTTGCCGTCGTTCACCACCGTGAAGTTGTAGGTGACCGTCTGGCCCGCCGCGGTGGGTGCCGGGAGCGCGTTGCCCTTCGTCAACGTGAACGACGGAGCAGGTTCGATCGGAACCGAGGCGGAGTCTTCAACAGGTGCGAGGGTGCCGCCGGCGGGGGCGCCGTCGGCGGTGGCGGTGTTGTTGGCCTGTCCGGCCTCGACTTCGGCCTGGGTGACGGGGATGGAGGTGCAGGTCCAGATTTGGGTTTCGCCAACCTGAAGGTTCCCATCCGCGGTGATGCTCTCACTCGCGATGGTGGGGCCGGAGGCGCACTTGGCGTCGGTGACGGTGGTGGCGTTGATGGTGACGTTGCCGTCGTTGACCACGGTGAACTGGTAGTCGATGGTCTGGCCGGCGGCGGTCGGCGGTGCTGAAACCGCGGCCTTGGCCAGGGTGAACGACGGAGCCTGGGTGATGTCCACATTCCAGGCATCGGTGTTCTCCGGCGTCTCATTGCTCGACGACGTTGCCGTGTTCAGCACCGGCGTTCCGGCGTCGATGTCGGCCTGGGTCACGGTGATCGAACCGGTACAGGTCATCGTGGCCAGGGGCGCAATGTCGGCTGGGGCCGCAGGGGTGCAGACCAGGCCGGAGATCAGCGAGTCGGTGACGCTGACCCCGGTGTTGGTGACGTTTCCGGTGTTGGTGTAGGTGATCGTGTAGTTGAGGGTGCCCGGGGCGCTCAGCGTGGTGAGCCCGGCGTCCTCAACCTTTTCCAACGTGTCGCTGGGGTCAGCGACAAAGGTGTTGGTGATGGTGCAGGTAACCGCTTCCGACCCGTCGATGGGGTTGGCCTCAGCGGCCACCACCACGGTGTCGGCGTCGATCATCGGCGCACCGGCACAGTCCCATGTGCCGGTGGTGTAGTCGGGGTGGGCCCCGCCGTCATCCTCGGACAGATCGCAGGCGCCCGGGGAACCTGAGTAGGTGGCGGTGCCGGCACCGCTGAGGCTCGGCCCGCCGGCGACTACCGGCGCACAGGAAACAGTGAAATCGGTCGCGGGTGGAGGAGTGGGGTCGGTCAACCCGGTGGCGGGGTCGACGGGATCCACGACCTTGTTGAGGGTGATCGAGCCGTCGTTGAGGATGTTGGTGATGGTGCAGGTGGTTACCTGGCCGCCGTAGATCGTGGCCGTCGCCAGGCTGGTACCGCTTGCTACCGCCCCGCTGATCGGGTCGACACAATCGATGCTGTCGACGGTCCAGGTTGGTCCGGAGTTCTCGCCGATGTCGGGGGTGGAACCACCAAGCAGGTCTGTCCACAGTTCGGTGTCGCCGCCGCCGGAGAGCACGAACTGGTCGGCCGCAGCTTCGGTGTTGATGGCATCGGCGGGCAGGTCGGTGATGGTGAAAGGGAAGTCTTCAGGATAGGCCGCAGGCACCGTCACCTTGGTGATCTCAAGATCGCCGCAGGGGTCGATGTCGACCGGGATCGCTGGGGCGATGTCCTTCGGGCTGGCGCTCGACGAGTTGCCGGTCGTGGTGATGGCCTGCACCGAACCGAACGCCTGGGTGCAGGAGATGGCGCTATCCGCAGTCAGGTTCCAGCAGAACTCGGAGGTGACGCCGCTGTCAGGGTCGGTCTCGGAGGCAACGTCCATGGTGTAGCTGCCGCTGTCACCGGTCTCGTTCCACGACGAGCCATCAAACTCATAGACCGTCACCGTGCCGTTGGTCTGGACCTGGAGCATCAGGTCGCCGGCGGTGAGGGTATTGGGAACCTGAAGAAATTCCAGCCAGGTCGACGCCGGGTTGCCGCCGCCGTTCATGATCACTGCGCCGCACAGCCAGACATCGCCGTCCGGGTCCTGCCATGCCGATACGTAGGCCTGGCAGTTGTCGGAGTTGTTGCCGGGCGAGTTGCTGGCGGTGGCCCAGGGTCGATTGAGGTCGGTAAGCACCTTGTCTCCGCCGCCGTACACATCAGGCTCCGAAGAAGGTCCGGTGCAGTTCAGGGGATCGGTGTCGAGGCAATTCACGCCACCGCTGGCGTTGGAATCGTTGGCCACTTCGAGCAGTAGCAGCGTCGAGGTGGCGGCCGATGTGTCGTTCCAGTCGGCGCCACCGTCGGAGCAGGCGTCGCCGTCGATCTCGATCGGCGGTGTCGCCAACGCGGCCACCGGTTGCGGAAGCAGGGCGACGAGCGTGGTGCTCACCAGGGCCACCGACAGGAACGCCGCAAGCAGCTGACGTCCGGTCAGGGTAAGGGGCTTCGGATTGATGCCAAGCATGAGGGAACGGTCCGCCGGTCGCGAGAAGTGGTACAGTCGTTACGTTCCCGTCGGCGGAAGCTGACTAAAGATAAGGAGGACGCCACACCCCAAAGTTGGGGTTCTGTACGCCGTTCGACCAAGAAATCGACAGGTGAGTTCGAAAAGTTGGCAGAGTGACACCGTGTCGCCGCCGCTGAACGGAGTCCGAGTTGTCGATATGGCCACGATCGTGGCTGGGCCCGGTGCGGCCCGACACCTGGCCGACTTCGGCGCCCAGGTAACCAAGGTGGAGCCCCCTGGAGGCGACTCGATTCGGCGCCTCGGCTGGACCCCTGAAGGCGATCCCGACTCCTACTACTGGAAGCTCGTCGGGCGGAACAAGGAACTGGTCACCCTCGACCTGAAGACCGAGGTAGGACGGGAGGCGTTGCTGGGACTGGTCGACGACGCCGACCTGCTTATCGAGAACATGCGGCCCGGCAAGCTTGAAGCCCTCGGATTGGGCCCTGAGGAGTTGTTGGCCCGACGGCCGTCGCTGGTGATCCTGCGGGTTACGGCGTTCGGCCAATCGGGCCCCTACGCCGATCGGCCCGGCTTCGCCACGCTCGCCGAAGCGATGAGTGGGTACGCGGCGATCAGCGGCGACCCCGGCGGCAAACCTCAGCTACCGCCCGTTGCGCTGACCGACGAGGTCACCGCGATCGCCGCGGCCTATGCGGCCGTGACCGCCCTCTGGCACGCCCGGGAGACCGGCGAGGGGCAGGTGGTGGAGATCAACCTGCTTGAGGTGATCAGTCAGATCATGGGCCCGCTGCCCTCAGCCTCGGCCCACCTGGGCTATGAACAGCCGCAGCTGTCGGGCGGCATCCCCTATTCGGTGCCCCGCGGCTCGTATCGGTGCTCCGACGGGAAATGGGTGGCCCAGTCGAACTCCTCAGACCGCCTGGCCGCCCGCACCGTCGCTCTCCTGGGCTACGAGGGCGACCCCCGCTTCGCCACCAACGTCGACCGCGTGGCCAACCGCGATGAACTCGAAGCGATCATGGTGGAGTGGTGTTCGCAGCGCACCCGCGACGAAGCGCTGGCCGAACTCGAAGCGGCCGACGTGGCTGCAGCGCCGGTGTACACCATGGCCGAACTTCGAGCCGACCCCCACGCCATCGAGACCGAACTGTTCATCGAAGTCGACGGCATCGTGCAGCAACGCCCGATCGCACGCCTGTCAAAGACCCCGCCGCAAGTCGGTAAGGCCGGAGGGCCGCAGGCTAGCTAACTAA